>NZ_FXXN01000013.1 GCF_900184795.1 Magnetospirillum sp. 15-1
AGCCCGCGCCGGCGGTCGCGCAAGGCACTACTACGGGTACGTACGSKATCGAGCGGTAGCGGATCATGGTGCGATCCGCTGCGATGACCGAGCAGGCCCGACGCTCGCTCATCTCGAAAGCATTCCGCAGATGGGCGACAGCTTCCCGCTTGGCGGCGGGCCCTACCATTTTTTTCCCAGAAGATCGCGGAGCGCGGCCTCGTTCAGCATGGATTCCGCCAGCAGCTTCTTCAGCCGGGCGTTTGCTGCGCTGCCCTTCGGGTCTCATCCTCAAGCGCCTTCAGCCGCCGCGCCTCCGACACCTCCAGGCCGCCATACTTGGCCTTCCATTTGTAGAAAGTGGCGCTCGAAATGCCGTGCCGGCGGCACACATCCGCCGTCCCCGCCCCGGCCTCCTGCTCCTTCAGGATGCCGATGATTTGTTCTTCACTGAACCTGCTGCGCTTCATGTCGTCCGTCCTCTGATGGGCCGGACTCTACTTCAAACTGGAGGAAGATTTCCAAGGCAGGTCACGGATTGCGTCGCAATCCGAGGGCGTAGCCCGGTCGCATCGCGGTTGGTGCGGGACCAACGGCGAGCGTAGCGAAGACGTTGGATCCCGAATGATTGGACATGCACCGAAGTCACAATGAATTCCGATAAATACTGCATCCGCAGAGAAAGGATGCAGAGCATGAAAACATTAAGAGCGATCTACGAGGAATGCCGTGCCGTTGGTTTGGTCGAGACCCAGCCCGAATGCAGTGCCATGTTCGGGCGCACCGGAAATTGGTTAAGCAGCATGTTGTCGCGGGAGAACGAGCGCCGCATTAGGCCGTAAACTCATAAACAGGCTTCCCCTTCGTCGCGCGTCGTGATTCAACGATTCCCTCTGGCACGGAGGGCATTGATGGCACGGCGGCGGTACGAGTTGACGGATCACGAATGGTCGATCATCGAGCCCTTGCTTCCGAACAAGCCTCGCGGCGTGCCTCGGGTTGATGACCGTCGGGTCCTGAACGGTATCCTGTGGCGGTTCCGCACGGGCTCGCCTTGGGCGGAAGTTCCCGAGCGCTACGGCCCATCGACCACCTGCTACAACCGGTTCGTCCGCTGGCGCAAGGCGGGCGTCTGGGACCGGCTTCTGGAGGAAATCTCCAAGGCTTACGATGGCGACATCATCATGATCGACTCGACCTGTGTCCGCGTTCACCAACACGGGGCCACGGGAAAAAAGGGGCTCTCGACGATGGCAGCATGGGACGTTCCCGTGGGGGGCTCACCAGCAAAATCCACGCGCTCGTCGATGCGGAAGGCCGTCCCGTCACCCTGCGCCTGACCGCCGGGCAGGTCCACGACAGCGTCGAGGCCGAAGCCTTGCTCGATGGAGCCTTGGGCGACGGCTCAACCCTGCTGGCCGACAAGGGCTATGACAGCAACGCCATTCGGGCCTTGGCCGAGAAGAACAAGACCTGGGCCAACATCCCGGTCAGGTCCAACCGCAAGGGCACCTTCGCCTTTTCCGCCTGGGTCTATCGCCAGCGCAATCTGGTCGAACGCTTCTTCAACAAGATCAAACACTTCCGGGGGATCGCCACCCGCTATGACAAAGACCCACGGAATTTCCTCGCCGCCGTAAAGCTCGTCGCCCTGCGCATTTGGTGCGCCGCGTAATGAGTCTACGGCCTACAATGGCGGCGACCTGATCGGGCGCACGCTGTCCGCGCTTGCCGCCCAAACCATGGCTGATTTTGAGGCCGTGATCGTGGACAACGCCTCCACCGACGGTTCCGCCGACAATCTGACACTCCCCGATGACCGGTTCCGCCTGATATGCGCGGGCGCCAATCTGGGCTTTGCCGCCGGCAACAATTTGGGCGCGCGCGGATGCACGGCGCCGTGGATCGCCACCCTCAACCCCGACGCCCGGCCCCGGCCCGATTGGCTGGACCAATTGTGCCGCGCCAGCGAACGCCATGCGGGGGTGGGCGTGTTCGGTTCGACCCAATTGCTGGGCGATGACGGGCGGCTGATCGACGGCTTTGGCGACGTCATGTCCATCTATGGCCTGCCCTGGCGGGGCGGGCACGGCCAGCCGGTGGAACTGCTGCCCGCCGCTGATACCGAAATCTTCGCCCCCTGTGCCGCCGCCGCCCTGTACCGCCGCGACCTGTTCGAGGCAGAGGGCGGTTTCGACGAGGCCTATTTCTGTTACCTGGAAGACGTGGATTTGGGCTTCCGCCTGCGGCTGGCGGGCGAACGGTGCGTGCAGGTGCGCCACGCCATCGTTCACCACGACGCGTCGGCCATCACCGGGCGCCAAAGCCGGTTCACCCTGTTCCATTCCTACCGCAACCGGCTGTGGCTGCTGGCGAAAACCATGCCGCTGCCGCTGCTTCCGTTGGTGGTGCCGCTGCACGTGGCCGCCGTACTTTACCTGCTGATCCGGGTCTGGCCGGTTCCCGGCGCGGTGCCGGGCCTGCTGGCCGGTTTCGCCGGCCTGGGCGGGGCATTGCGGCGCAGGCGGCAGGTCCGCAGACGGCTGGGCATGTGCGCCGTGGCCGCCCTGCTGGTGTGGCGGCCGGGGGCTGTGCGGGCCCGCGCCATCCATGGGATCGGTGCGCCGTAAAGCCGCCCTTTTCCTTTGCATGGAATTGGGCGGCCAGTGTAAACCATTAGCGGTATCGCTTGTATCCAGGGGAAGTAGGAATGCGCGTTCTGATGACCGGTCACCAGGGCTATATTGGCCCTGTCGCAGTCAAGGTGTTCAAGCAGGCCGGGCTGGAAGTCATTGGTCTGGATACCGGATACTTCAAGGATTGCCTGACCAAGGCCGGCGGCGTCATGGCCCCCGATGCCGAGATCGTCTGCGACATGCGCGACGTGACCGTGGATCATCTGCGCGGCATGGACGCGGTGATGCATTGGGCGGCCCTGTCCAACGACCCCATGGGCGAGTTGTCGCCCGACCTGACCTACGACATCAATCTGAAAAGCACCATCACCCTGGCCCGCCTGGCGAAAGAGGCCGGGGTACGCCGCTTCGTCATGGCGTCGTCGTGCAGCATTTACGGTGCCAGCGATACCAGCCGCCCGCTGGACGAAACCGCGGAATTCAACCCCGTCTCGGCCTATGCGGTGTCGAAGGTGGAGTCCGAGCAGGCGCTTCGCGAGTTGGCCGACGACACTTTCTCGCCGGTTTTCATGCGCAACGCCACCGCGTTTGGCGTCAGCCCGCGCACCCGGCTGGATCTGGTGCTGAACAATCTGATGGCGGTGGCCCGTGCCACCGGCGAAATCCGCGTGTTGTCCGATGGTACTCCGTGGCGCCCCATCGTCCATATCGAGGACATTTCCCAGGCGGCCATGTGCGCCGTGCGCGCCCCGCGCGAGGCGGTGCATTGCCAGGCCTTCAATGTGGGCCGCAGCGACATGAACTATCAGGTCAAGGACATCGCCGAGGCGGTGGGCCGCGCCGTGCCGGGCAGCAAGGTGGTGATCGCCAATCAGTCCGGGCCGGATTCGCGGTCTTATCGGGTGGATTTCTCCAAGGCGGCCAAGTTGCTTCCCGGTTTCGCCCCGCGCTGGACCCTGGACGATGGCTGCCGCGAACTGTCCGAATGGCTGGACACTCAGGGCATCGGTTCCAGCGATGACCTCAACAGTCCGCTTTATATCCGCCTGCGCAAGCTGCGGGCCTTGCTTGGTGACAAGCTGGTGGACGAACAGTTGCGCTGGGCCCAGTGATCGACCTGCCCGAGGGGCGTGGGATGCTGGAGGGATGGGGCCGGTTCCCATCCGCTCGGTCCTGCGTCGTTCGGCGTCCCGAGCGTCAGCGCGAGGTCGCCCCCATGGTGGCGGCTGGCCCTGTGGTGGCGCGCGGGGCGGGCTTGGCCTATGGCGATGCGGCGTGCAATTCGTCGGGTGCGGTGCTGCTGACCCAGCGGCTGGACAAATTCCTGGAATTCGATGCCGCAACCGGATTGGTGCGCTGTCAGGCCGGGGTGACCCTGGGCGACATTCTGGCGGTGGCGGTTCCGGCGGGCTGGTTCCTGTCCGTCACGCCCGGCACTGCGCGGGTAAGTGTGGGCGGCTCCATCGCCTGCGATGTGCACGGCAAGAACCATCATGTGGCCGGCAGCTTCGGCAACCACGTCACCAATCTGCGCCTGTTGACCGGCGGCGGCGAGGAAGTGGACTGTTCGCCCACCGTGCGGCCTGACGTGTTTTGGGCCACCGTCGGCGGCATGGGCATGACCGGCGTGGTGCTGGAGGCCAGCCTGCAATTGATGCCGGTGGCCGGCGCCAACGTGGTCGCTCGCAACATCGCCACCGCCGATCTGGACGAAACCCTGCGTGTGCTGGACGAGCACGCGGACGGTTATTACTCGGTGGTCTGGCTGGATGCCGGGGCGCGTGGCCGGCGGCTGGGTCGGGGAATCGTCATGCTGGGCGAGCACGCGGCGGATAGCGGCCCCCGCATCGCCCCTGCGCTGAACCGGCGTCATCTGCCGTGCGGACTGCCGTCCGGCGTGCTGCCGTTGATGGGGCCGGCTTTCAACACGGCGCTTTATGCCCTTTATTCCCGCAGCGCCGCCCCTGCCACGGTGAAGCTGGCCGATTATTTCTATCCCCTGGACAAGGCGGATAATTGGAACCGGCTGTATGGCCCCCGTGGCTTTCTGGAATACCAGTTCGTGCTGCCCGACCACGGCGCCGCCGCGCTGATCGTGCGCATGATCGAGGAATTGCAGCGCTGCCGGCTGGTGTCCATGCTGACCTCGTTCAAGCGCATGGGGCCGGGCAACCCCGCGCCGCTGTCCTTCCCCATGGCCGGTTTGGCCTGCAGCTTCGATCTGGCGGCCAGCCGAGCCCAGGCCCACGCCGTCCTGGACCTGTTCGACGAATGGGTGGCCGCTGCCGGCGGACGGGTTTATCTGGCTAAGGACGGGCGCCTGCGCCCCGATGTGCTGGATGCCATGTATCCCCGCCGCGACGAATGGCTGTCGGTGGTCCAAAACCTTGATCCCCAGGCCCGCCTGCGCTCCGACATGGAACGCCGCCTGAACCTGAGGAGGCTGGCATGAGCGGGCCCGTTCTGATCGCCGGCGCCACCTCTCGCCTGGGTCAAGCCCTAGCGGATGTGTATGGGCGCGAGGGGCGGCGGTTACTGTTGGCCGGGCGCGATGCCGTGGAACTTGGGGTAATCGCCGCCGATCTGACCATCCGCCACGGCTGTGAGTGCCGGGTGGTGGATTGGGATGCCGCCGACTCTGCATCGTGCGCCCGCACGGGTGCGGAATTGGCTGCGGGCGAATTGCCCGAGATCACCATCTTCGTGGTCGGCGCAATCGACGGCACGGAAGACGCATGGCGCGATGCAGACGCGGCTGACCGTCTGCTCGCCATCAATTACGGCGGCATCGTGCGGCTTTTGGCGCCCATGCTGGACGGCTTGCTGGCGAAACCCGGCTGCACCGTGGCGTTCGTCAGTTCGGTGGCGGGCGACCGGGGGCGGCGCACCAACTTCATCTATGGGGCGGCCAAGGCGGCGCTGAATGCCTATGCCCAGGGTCTGCGCGCTGAAATGGCCGCAGCCGGCAGCTCGGTGTTGACCGTCAAGCTGGGGATGATGGACACCCGCATGTCGTTTGGCCGCGCGCCCGCGCTGCTGACCTGTTCGCCCGAATATGCGGCGGCGGCCATTGGGCGTCTGATCGCGGGGCGCCGCTTGGTTGCCTACGTGCCCTGGTTCTGGTGGGGCATCATGAGCGTGCTGAAGGCGATCCCCGAGCGCCCGTTTATCCGGCTGCCGATCCCGTAAGCACGGCGCGGTAATAGGCAGCGTAGGCGTCCCATGACGCGGTCTCGTCCCAATCCGGGCACCAGCGCACCCAAGAATCCGTATTGATCCTGATCAGCGGTTCGGGGAAATCCCGCTGATCGGCAAAGGACAATTGGCAGGGAAGCCCCAGACGCGGGCGCATTTCCCGCGCCACCCGTTCGGCGAAGGCCCCCTGGGTCTCCACATAGCCGCTGGGCGACATGTGGTGGAAGCCGCCATCGGTGGGCAGGGCCGACAGGAAATGGCCATAGGCCCGCGCCAGCAAATCCACCGGAATGTTGTCGCGCACATAGCGTGGCGTGCCAACCATGGGTGCGTCTTGCCGCCACCAATTCCGCATCAGGTAATTGGTGAAGCGGGCTTCCTCATGGGGGCCGACGGGGTTGGAAATGACGAACTTGCCCAGGGTCATGCCGGCCTGCCGCGCGTAAAACCGGAAGGTTTCAGCGGTCAGGCTTTTCGCCAGGCCATAGGGATTGAAGGCCTCTAACGGGACCGAGCCCGCGCCTTCGCCTGGTTCGAAATTGCTTCCGGTCAGAATCACCCGCGTGCCGGTGCGGGCGGCCAGAATGTCAAAGACCACCTTGATGTTGCGGGTGTTGGCGGCCAATGCCGCCGCCACATCATAGGCCGGGCTGCGGTAATCACCGACCACTGCGCCATGGGCGCAAAGCACGTCGAAACCGTCATCGCGCAACAGGGACAGAAAATTGTCGTCTCCGAAGGAAACGGCAAAAACCTTGTGGCACTGGTTTGGGATGGTGGCGATGCGGGCACGGCGTCCGTCGCTGTATTCGTCATGCTTTGATTGGAAGGTCGCCACTACCTCGTGACCAGCATCCAGTAAAGCACGCGCGAACCAGCACCCGGTAAAGGAACTGGCGCCGGTTAACAGGACTTTCATGGCCGCCTCACGCGAACGGGCTGTTGAAGTCAGCCATGGGCGGCAAGGCTGCGTCGCGGTCCGAGACGATAGGTGCGGCGTTCTGCCAGTTGACCCCCGCCGAATTCCACAATATGCCCATGTCATGGTCGGGCGCGTACACGCTGGTCACGTTGTACACCATGATGGAGTCTTCGGACGTGGCGCAGAAGCCGTGCGCAAATCCTTTCGGGATGTACAGCATGTTGCCGGCCTCGGCATCAAGCTGAAGCGTCACATGGCGCCCGAAGGTGGGGGACGAACGGCGCAAATCCACAACCGCGTCCAGCACCGATCCGCGTAGGCAATAGACCAGCTTGTCATGATCGTGAGGCGGGATCTGGAAGTGCAGACCCCGTATCACGCCAAGCTTGGAGCTTGAATAATATTGTTCGCGGATCTCCGTCGATAGTCCCAGTTCCGAGAACTTTTCCGCGTGGAACGTCTTGATGAAGAAGCCCCGCTCGTCCTTGCGTATGACGGGCTTGATCTCAAGGCAGCCCGGCAGGCCGGTTTCTCGGATGTCGAACATGGCCTTTACCGTCAGCCGGCCAGTTCACGGACCATGGTGCGGAAGGTCTCCACCATGTAAGCCCGCTGGGCATTGCCGATGCCGGGCCAGACGCCGATCCAGAAGCTGTCGTTCATGATCTTATCCGTATTGTCCAACGATCCCACGACCCGGTATTCCACTTCCTTGAAGGCCGGTTGCCGGGTCAGGTTGCCGCCGAACAGCAGGCGGGTGCCGACCTTGTGTTCTTCCAGATAGGACACCACGTCGCGGCGCTTCAGCGGGCTGCCGTCGCGGATGGTCAACAGGAAGCCGAACCAGCTGGGTTCGCTGTTGGGCGTGGCCTTGGGCAGGATGAAATGTTCGTCCAGTCCCTCGGCCAGGAAGGCCTTCGTCAGGAGATCGAAATTCTCGCGGCGGCGCAGGATGAAGCCGTTGACCTTGCGCAATTGGCTGACGCCGATTGCCGCCTGCATGTCGGTGGCCTTCATGTTGTAGCCAAGGTGCGCGAACGTGAACTTATGGTCATAGCCATAAGGCAGTTCGCCCAAATGCCAGCCGAAACGCTTTTTGCAGCTATCGGACAATCCGGGCGGGCACCAGCAATCCCGGCCCCAGTCCCGGAAGGACTCGGCCATGGTGATCAAGGCCTTGTTGTTGGTCAGCACCGCGCCGCCTTCACCCATGGTGATGTGGTGGGCGGGGTAGAAGCTGAGCGTGGCGATGTCGCCCCACGTGCCGACCGGCTTTCCGTCATACTGCGCGCCGAAGGCATCGCAGCAATCTTCGACCACGTACAGCCCGTGCTGCTTGGCCACTTCGGTGACGGCGGCCAAGTTAAATGGGTTGCCCAAGGTGTGGGCAATCATGATGGCCCGCGTCTTGGGGGTGACCGCCTGGGCCAGCCGCTCCACATCCACGTTGAAGGTTTCCAGATCCACATCCACGAATACCGGGACGCAGCGGTTCTGGACGATGGGGGACACGGTGGTGGGGAAGCCTGCGGCCACGGTGATGACCTCGGAACCGGGCTCGATGCGGCGTTCGTGCAGCTTCCAGGAGGTCAGCGCCGAAAACGCCAACAAATTTGCCGCCGAACCTGAGACCGTAAGGCGGGCGTGGTATAATCCAAAAATTTTGGCTACTTCTTTTTCGAATTGATCGCAATAACGTCCAGTCGTTAGCCACATATCCAACGAAGCATCGACCAGATGCCGCAAATCATCGGCGCCAAGAACTTTGCCGGCGCACGGAATATAGGTTTGTCCGGGAACAAAATCAGGGGTGCCCTTAGCCTCGAAATATCGCTCGCAAAGACCAAGAATTTCTTGCCTCAGGCTGTCGACTTTATTCGGCATTGGCTTGCCTGCCCCCATTTTACGGCTTAATCGCCAGTGATTCGCCCCCTTCTTAGGGTGCGTGCTTGTATCATGAAATCTGAGGGTGCAGAAGGCCGATTCGGCGTTTACCGTGTTAGGGGATTGGGTTATAGCATGAGAAAATTTCGCTGGGATGGGTGCTCAGATGCAAAAAACGGGATGGGTGCTCAGATGCAAAAAATAGCTGCAGCGGAGTATGAAAAGGAGTTAGTGTCCATAATTTCTCCATTTTACAATGAAGAAGATTGTATTGATCTTTTTTTTGAACGCCTGCATGCCGTCGTCAAACATCTTTCAGATAGATATAGATTTGAGCTGATATTTACAAATAATTGCTCGACCGACGGAAGCTTGGAAAAAGTGTTGGCCATTTGTAACGTGCACTCCTATGTGCAGGTGGTAACTCTATCTCGTAATTTTGGTTATCAGGCTTCCATGTTAAGTGGTCTGCGCAATGCTTCCGGGGATATCACGATCTTTATCGATACGGATGGCGAAGACCCGCCTGAAATGATCGAGCAGTTTTTGAATGAGTGGAAGAATGGGTATGATGTTGTTTATGGCGAGCGTGTCGATCGCCCCGAGCCACCGATAATCCAGGCCGCAAGAAAAGCCTTTTACCGGATTACAAAATTTATCGCTGATTACGATTTTATTGTCGATATGGCTGAGTTTTCTTGTTTTTCTCGTTCTGTGCGGCAAAATATTTTGCAAAGCCGTTCTACGCATCCGTTCATCCGGGCTGAAATTGCCTACAGCGGCTATCGTCGGATTGGGATTCCCTATCGACGCCATCCCAGGATTGCAGGGACTAGTAAATTTAGTCTTGTGCGGATGACTAAATTTGCTATCGCGGGAATTCTAAGTTCATCTACATTTCCGTTGAGGCTTTCCGTTTATTTGGCTGGTCCTATCGGCTTGTTTGATTTTTTTGCGGCGCTTTATTGTTTGTTTGGGGGCGCCATTTCACTTCCGGCGCTTATTGCCGCCAACATGTCTGCCATACTGATAGCGCTCAGCAGTATCGCCATGTATGTGGCCCGGATTTATAAGGATGGGTTGCAGCGGAATGTGTTCGTGATCGATCAGGCGAAAAGCCGGCTCAATCACGAATGATAGCGTGTTCCTGCATTCAGGATCGCAGCCTTTGGAAAATGCACCAGCCGGCCTGTGACAGGCCGGCTGGTGTTTCCGTCAGTAGAGAATGTCGTCGCGCTCTGCCCGACGTTCGACGGCCACCGTGGCTCCCGGCGGTGTATCGACTTCGATGGGCTGGCCGAAACGGCGGCCTAGAGCCCAGAACCAGATACGGCTGGCGCTGACGAAATATTCCGATTGTGACGAGACCGCGTCGAAAGCGATTTCAAACCCACGTTCACCAATGTGTAGCGGTATCGCCACCTTTCCTTTTTGGGGAGAGGCAAGGGTGATGTGGAGGAACTCGCGGCACGGTTCGGCCGCACACGGCGCGAAGCGCGAAAGGCTTGAGATTCGGGCGATGTGTCCGACGTCTGCGCGCGACCCAAGATGGTCTTGCCAGAACGCCATGGCCGGAGGTTCATCAGGCGCTCGCCGGCGCAGTATCTTGAATCTGCCAACGCTTGCTTCCGGGACGTATTCGCTTGCCACCGCCGTATAGATCAGTGGCACACGAATGTAATTTTTCATCATTTCGAACACCAGCGTGTCCGGATTCCACAAAACGAAGGAAGGCTTGTTTTTCTCTAGCCAAGCAACGTTTTTCCGTTGTTCGTAGATTGGCGCCGCACTCAGGTCGTGAACATGGTACGGCGTATTAGTCTGCTGCAGCACAGCATATGTAATGGGGCTGTCTCCCAGTACATAGACCAGGGGAAAAACCTCGCCAAACCGTTCTTTAAACCACGTGCGTACCAATTGCTCCGACTTGAAGGCTTTAAACTGTTCGGGCGTGTAATGAATGGCATTGGCGCGATTAACCAACTCCCGGTCTTGACCCAGCGTGATGGCGGCGCCTTCTCCGACACGCCGTTGAGCATCCATAAGTTGATTGCAATATGGCGTGGCGATATTGGACCGGAGGATGACGCTGGTGAAGCCGCCGGCGATCAGGCCAAGCACGACAAGTTCCACAAGTGGACGGCGCCGATTCAGCCAAAGAATGGAATAGGCAAGAATGGCTAACGCCACGAATACGAACATCTGCCAATCCATGGACCGGACGATGTGTTTTTGCAGAACCATGAACCCGGCAAGACCCAGCGCCAGCAGAAAATTGGACCGCCTTTGTGTTTCTTGATCGCCGCGCAACCTCTCGGCAAGGCCGATGGCTAGGGAAACGAATGGGGTCATCACCAGGGCAAACCGGATGGAAAGGGGATGGGATAGATCAGCCCATAGATCGCTGGGCATCGCCATGACAATGCCCTGGTCGCTGACCTTCAGGTGGAAGTCTATGTATCCGGCAAGCTGGCCCTGGGCCGCCCACCATATCAGCATGACGAGCAACGAGCCTGCCGGAACGGCGAATTCACGGGTCAACTGTGCGGCAAGACGTTTCGGGCTTGGCCGGGTGTCAATGACGTCCAGCAGCAGCACTGCCGCCACGGCTGGGGCGGCGCTGACAATCTGAAGCGGTTCGGTGATCAGCGTCCATAACAGCGATGTCCAGAACGCCCAATGTCCAGCCTGAATGATAGGTTTTCGGCGGTCGATGGCGATGTAGGTGGCCGCGATGGCCAGCGGGGTGATATAGCGCCAACTTGCCCACACCAGATTGGCGCCGTCCGCGACAACCAGCAAGATCGCGACAAAAAGCGTCAGCAACATCCGTTGCCCGGCGATGGCGTGAAATCCCCACAGGAACAAGGTGAAGATCACGACCCGGTGCAGTACGCGCAACAGGAAACCCCAGGGCGCGTCGCTCTGGAACATGGCGTGGCCAGCGTAGGGATACCAGAAGTCCTTCAGCGGAATGTTTCCCGAATGGATCAGGTATTCCCACGTGAAGATATTATTGCCGTCCCAATCGGGCGTAAATTGAGTGCCAATGGTCGTGTTAAGCAATCCCCGCACGTCAGGGAAAAGCGTGGCCGCCATGATGGCCGCCACTGCGCCCATGAACAGGGTGTCGCGTTTGCGCCAGTGGTGGTCGTCCGTTCCGGTGTCGGCGGGGGTGTTGCTTCGGTTTGTCCGGTATCGGAGGTAAAGGCCCCCTCCGGCACCGATGGCAAATGATGCGAGCAAGGCCAGCAATGCCGCGATTCTTTGTGCGTCGAGCGAGAGCCCCAAGAAACTGCCGCGTCCCACCGCCGTGTGAACCGCGGAAAGGGGCTGATATGACTGGGTTACTGTGTTGATGATGATCAGGACAGCGGCCACGGCGAGCACCCCGACCGCCACATGACCGCGCCGCCGGCCATCCAGGGCTGAGACAGCGAACATCGCCACAAAGCCGAACAGCAATATCTGCAGCGTGAAGCGCGGCGTGCGGAATCCTTCGTTCAGCGTCCCCACGAAAGCGGGTGCGTTGCGGCGCAGGGTCACCTTTTCCCAGGTCTCTAGAATTGGATCATTATTGACCGCAACCATGTGGAGCGCACCGTCGCGGATTTCTCTGCCGGAAATATTGTGCGTGCCCCACTGAGTCATCAATTGCTGCGGACTGAACTCCCGCACCACGCCCGATTCATCCACCACCTGTATGGAATGAAGGATGATTTCCGTCCCTGGTGCCTCACCGGGGTCCAGGCGCAAGAAGGTCAGGTCGTTGTTGAGCCCGCGGAACTCGTAAAGGTGCCGGGCGCCAGGCAGGAGACGCTGCCGTTGCGGTGTATCCCTGACGTTGTTGATGAAAAGCTCGACCCATTGGCCGTCGCTCACGGTCATGTCGACGCGCACGGCGCCTTGACTGACGGGAAGCTTGTCGCCCAGCACCTGCGCGCCCAGCATGACGAAAAGGGCGGCCAGCACCACGATGGCGATTGCCAACAGCCGTTCCGTCCTGGCGCCTAGGGTGTCACCCGCGCTCGTCATCCCCCTTGCATCCTTCCATCCCGCACTTGGGCGGAGATTCTAAACCATAGGTCACATCTGCTCAATCCTGGGAGAGTTACCCCACGGGCGTATCCAGCAGGAGATAGCCCTCCAGCGCCCACGCGCACTGCAATTCATCTACGGCGAACGCGCGCAGCAGGTTGGTACCGGGCAATAGCGAGGTGCTCTCGAAAAACGCCACGAAGCCGCAACCGGAATCTCCATAGCGTGCATCGGCACCCAGATCGGGGCGCGGGGCGCCGGTGGAGGTCATGGCGACCATCCGCTGTTCGCCGAGCGCGGTAAAGCTGTTGCTTGCATCGGGCGAGGCCATGGCCCCGGGCATGTCGCCGGCACGCTCGCATGTGATAATCACCGATTTCGCCGGCCGCAATTGGCGCATGTCCATGGTCCAGCCGCCGACTTGATAACCGCTGCCAGCGGGCCGGCAATGGTCGAGATTTCCTTTCATCCGACCCGTAGCATTGACGAATTTCAAATTGGGTTGCCACAAAAGCGTGCGGCCACCGGCCAGCGAGCTTTCCGCGCCGCCGGCAAGCGCGGCACGGACTTCGATGCGATTGGCGCCGAAGTCAAGAATGGCGGGATGGAGGGCAAAGCGCCAATGAGCGAGGTGTGTTGTCAACGGCGCGTTGGCCGCCGTCTCGACCGGGACCACTTTGGTGGCGACTATCCGGGCCTTGCCCTTGGGTGGCGTGACCTCGACCGACAGCAGACACAGATCGGGACGGGAGGCCGTCACCCGGCCGCTGACAACCCAATGCTCGCCGCAAAGAGCCACCGAGTCGATGATGCCGCCGGCTCCATCGCCGCCACACCACAATGGGATATTCGTGCCCACTTGCTGCCACCAGCCCTCGGTGGTGAACCAGGGTGGGAGTCTGTCGCGCATCCGGCATGACAGCACGGACAAACCACTGGCTGGCAGCCGCTCGTTCGGCAGGAAAGCGGCGATCACCAGCGCGCCATCGTCGGAAAGTCCGGTTCCCGCATCGGCCAGCCTAGCACCGTTCTGATCGAATATTGCGACCTCGCCGAACTGGCGGCCCGGTTCTGGGGCCACGCGGCCTTCCACCAGGATACCGTCGGAATCGGCGCTGGCGGTGACCCAGGCCGTCAGGGCATTTGCCTCACATCCCATCATCGCGGGCGTTGCACCATTGGCTGGTGCGCTGATGGTGCGGGCCGGAAGAACACCGGAGCTACCGCTCAACCGGACCAACAGACCGCCATCGGGTTCCAGGCGGGCCGTGGTCAGCAGGTATGGCCGATCGCCCAGGCTCTCCGCGGGCAGAAATACGTCCCAGCCGCACTCCGCCAATCCCGGATGGCCAATGGCTTCCGCCACATCGGGGCGCGGGCGGCCGGTCGCCGTCCAGGCGATGGGTTGCAGGTCGTCGTCCAGCAGGGCGACGATGGCGCGGCCATCGTCCCGGCCCAATGGGCTGCACCAGCCGGTGATGCGGGCGAATCGGCCATCGGCGGTGACTTCGACCGAGTCCAGCATTCCGGGGATGATGCCTTCTTCGGCCACGGGAATGGCCGGGGTCGCCCCCCCCATCCAGATGTCGGCCACCACCGGCACATTGGCTTGCGAGTCGCGGGCGACGTCCTGTGGCGGGCGTCCGGCATCGGGGGCGCAATGGTTCACCCGCAGCCAAGCCATGGACAAGGCGCGCGCCAGGTCGCTGGTGCCCAGATCGTCCATCACCTCGCGGCGGAAGGCTCCTTCCTTGCGGGCCTCGACGGCATCCAATTCCAGCAAAGTAGGGGCCTCGCCATCCCGTGCCGGCAGGCGGGCCGAAACCACGCTAAGGCCGTCGTGATCGGTCACGCTCAGCTCCAGCGGCTGCCCATCGGCCCAAATGCGCAGACCGGCAAGGATGCCGCGATGCAGCCAGCGGGCCACGGCCAGATGCACGAACTGTCCGTCCCTCCGTTTCAGCGGCAGGTAAAGCGAGGCTTTATGTCCGGGCCCGATCCACCGTACCAGACGCCGGCCATCGTGGCTTGGCGGGTGCCAGCCATAGCCGATCAGCAAGTCGTCGGGGGCGATCCCAAGGTCGGAACGGCGCTGCCCCAGCAGACGGGGGTCGGGCAGCATCTGGGCGGCGCGGCTTTGGCGCCAGCGGTTGGCGCGCAGTTCGTAAAGGGCGCGGGAGGCGTCGTAGACTTCGTAATCGCAGGGCGACCATTCCCGGCATAAGGCCTCGACCTCGGCACTGGGGCCGGCGCGGCCATGTTCGGTGGTGTTGACGCGCGGCACGGCCTTGGGCGCGGGCAGGCCCATTTGGGTCAGCAGCATCTCGACGCCTTCGTCGAAGGCTTCGGTGACGCCGATGAAATTATAATGTTTCAGCGCGGCGGCGGCCTTGCGCCCCAGATCGCGGTCGTTCACGTCCACCGGCTTGCCGCTGATTGCGGCCAGGATGTCGTGGGCTTGGCGGTTGCGCAGCGGTCCACCGAACCACGTCCCGTATTCCTCCAGCGTCATGGTTACCGCTAGATGGTGGATCGAGGTGTTGCGTTGCAGATTATAGCGGTATTCCGAAACGATCCGTTCGGTTGGTTCGCGCAAGAAAGCCAGGAAATGGGTGGGGCGGCGCGGGAACGCAGCCAGGAATAACGGGTCGTAATGGCCCGAGAACGCGGCGAAGCGGGCACGTTCTTCCGCACCGATGGACATCAGCGTGGACCAGTGGCGGGCCGGGCAATGCCGGCCCGGATACAGATTGTCCAGGACGAAATGGAACGACGTGCCGGCGGTCTTCGGAATATGATTGAAATAGACCAGACCCGCCGGTTCGGGCCGTAACGGAAGAACGTCAAACATGGTATGGGGCTGCTTCCAAAGAGGGGCCTGGGTATGCAGTGCCTACCATTTCCTCCACGGGGGATTGGGCGAATTCCACAGACGTTCAAGGAACTGCTTGTCCCGCACGGTGTCCATGCACTGCCAAAAATCGTCATGCTTGTAGGCGGCAAGCTGGCGGTTGTTGGCAAGGGTTTCCAGCAGCTTGACCTCCAGCGGGTCGTCGTCGCCGTCGATGAACTGGAAGATGTCGGGGGTCATGACCATGAAGCCGCCATTGACCCAGCCTTCGCCGGCCTGGGGCTTTTCGGTGAATTCGGAAACCATGTTGCCGTCGAACAGCACGCCGCCGAAGCGGGCCGGCGGGCGCACGGCGGTGATGGTGGCCATGCGGCCCGCCTGATGATGGCGTTCGATCAGCGACGGGATGTGCACATTGGACACGCCGTCGCCATAGGTCAGCATGAACGGTTCGTCCCGCAGCAGGGGCTCAAGCCGCTTCAGGCGGCCGCCGGTCTGGGTGTTCAGCCCAGTGTCGATCAGGTGGATCACCCAATCGTCGCGCTTTTGCTGGGGGGAATCCAACAGGTGCATGGTGCCGGCGCCCACATCCACCGTGCAGTCCGACGTGATGAGGTGGTAGTTCATGAAATACCGCTTCACCACTTCGGCCTTATAGCCCAGGGCAACCACGAACTCGTTGAAGCCGAAGCTGGAATAGATCTTCATGATGTGCCACAGGATCGGGCGCCCGCCGATCTCGACCATCGGCTTAGGTATATTGACGGTCTCTTCGCCCAGGCGGGTTCCAAGGCCTCCGGCCAGGATGACAACTTTCACTTTACCCCTCCTGATAAACGCAGGCGCCTATTTGGCCTTGAATGGATAGGCCGCGCTGTAGGAAAGCTCGGCGTGACCGCCGGTGCCATCGAATGCGACGATGTGAACCACCGGCTGCAATCCTCCTGGCTGTGGCAAGGTCAGCTCCAGGATATATCCGCTTTCGGCCATGGAGGGAACATGCAGCGCGTCCGCCACGTCTTGGCGTCGAAGCGCCGGACGGGCCCAGGCCAGCCGCCGGCCATCGGCATAGGCGGCCACGGCTGCCGCTGGTCCCTTGCTTTGGTGATCCACCGCCCAGCCGATTACCGATGCCACGCCGGCTCCCACATTGACCACATCCACCCAGCCAGTAAGTCCTTTGGCGGTCCTCGCCTCGCCCGGCTGCACCAGCGGCGGTTCCACGGTTGCCGGGCGCGGCGCCGGTGTGACTCCGGCGGGCGGCGGCGTTGCCGGCACGTTGGCGGCAATCGGCAGGGAAATGTCCATGCGGCCAAGGGCCAGTAGGCCCAGATCGGCAATTATCAACGCGATGACGACGGTCATGGCGGGACGGCGAATGATGTTCAATTGCCCCTCCGTCAGTACATGTAAAGTGGCGGGATGAACGCGTTGAGCGCCGCCCCCACCAGCAACAGAATAATTGCGGCGCCCATGGCCCGGCGTAAGGCGGCCTTGCGGGCGGCGCCATCCACTTCGGGGCCGGCGGCAATGGCGTCATCCACGGCCATGGCGCCGGCCACGATCACCGCGATGCAGCAGCACAGCACATAGCGGAAACTGGAAGTGTTCACCAGCAACAGGTATGGCGCGAAATACAGTGCCGACCCCGCCATCAGCGTGCCGCTGAACAGGCGGTTGCGTGTGGGCAGGCGTAACAGCGGCAGCAGCGCCAGCGACAGGGCCGCGAACAGCCAGGGGCGGAAGAACACGGTGTTGCGCAGTGAGATCAGAGTGTTGATCACCTTGGCGCGCAATGCGTCCAAAGCCGGTGGAACGTCGTCGAGTCCCTGCATCAGCGTGGCGAAGGCGGGACCGGATGGAATCTCGCGCCCCGCCGGCGGGAAATACGAGCCCAGGAAAACGGCCAGCGGATTGGGTTCGTTGGACAATCCCAGGAACTGCAGCAGCACGACCACCCGGTGCTCGATCCACGTTCCGGGATAGGTGGCGATGGCCGTAAGCCAATCGTGCATCAGCGGCCCCTGAAGGGGGGGCGCGATGGTCTTCATTTTGGCCAGATTAAGGTTGTTGCTGGGCAGGTAATAACGCTCGATGTCGTCAAGCGTGTAGGGCGGATCGGACACCAGATATTCGGGCACCAGCATGGTCTTCAATTGATGGGACATGCCCATCAGATCATGCAAGGGCGTCAGATAGCCGGCATGGCCGGCGCAGCATTGCCGGTCGATGGCGGCACTGTTGAACAGACTGGTTACCGCCAGCAAAACGACCGAAAGGCCTGCGGCCAATGCGGCGGACATGCCCAGCGCCTTGCGGCGTGGAGCCTCCGGGAAGCGCCACGACACCGCCACGGCACCCCAGGCGAACAGCAGCGGCATAACCGATGGCGGGGCGTTGGAGCGGATGGCCCAACTGTACCACAGCGCAGCCAGGGCCGCGCCCAATGCCGCCCGCGACCGGTGCTTGCGTGCGGCCAGGATCAGCGCCAGTCCGACGATCAGGGCGACGGCGTGCTGGGTGTCCTTGCCGATATGGCCCATATAGGCCGCCGTGCTGGGCAATACGGTCAGGGTGACCAGCATGGCCGCGCCCAGCAGCCGGCTGCGGAATTGCAGGGCGATGTAGCCAAGCGCCGCCCAGGTGATCAGGGTCTGCACCACCAGCATGGACGCCAATTGCCATATAGGCGGCGCGCCCAATGCGGCGGTAAGGCGGATAAGCGCATGCCAGGCCACCGAATGCAGGGGCGGCTGGATATCGCTGAGCGCGTGGCGGTAAAGTTCGCTGAGCGAAAAATATTCGTCGAAGTTCCAGTGGCCGGGAAAGCTGGTCAGGAACGTTGCCGCGGCGCAGCTTGCCGCAACGCCCATCAGGGCGACATTTCCTGCCGACCGGCGTCCTTGGCGCAGCAGCGGCACCAGTGCGGACAGAGCGATCAGCGCGGCCGCCGCCGTCGCGGGCACCAACAGCCAGAACAGGATGGTCTGCACGGTGGGCGGACCGGAATCGGGAAGGCCGGCTGAGAGTTCGAAATCATGGACGATCCAAAGATGAGGATCGCGGCCAGTGACGAGGAAGAGGCCGGGATTCTGCACCATCAAATCGTTCGCGCGCCACTTCGAAAATTCCGCCGCCGACACCGTCTTGATGACGCGCCTGCCCTCGGGCAGCCAACTGGACAGGGCCACGAAACGAAGTTGCTTGACCGTGACGGTCACGCCCGCCTGGGTGCCCAGGTCAAGGCGCAGGTAACGCAATTGCTTCGGCACTCCTTCGAACGTCAGCGTCGCGCTGCCTCCGCCCATGGACAGGGGGCGGGTGACCGGATGGCTGTAGTCGAAATTGTAATAGGCGTTCATCCGCTGGGCGGCGCGCGGCATGTCCACATCGGCTTCCAGCGCAATCCGAACCGGCCACGTGGCGATGGAAACCTGCAGCCCGATCAGGGCAAGACCAAGCACGGCCAGGGCCAGCAACGACAGGGCGAAGCGGCGGTAAGGGAGCGTCGAAGGCGATACGTTCATTCTGTCTGCAATCATGCGATGAAGACGGCTGCGGAAAGGTAAAAACCCGTCAGGACGGTTCCTGCGGCCGGGCCAATGCCGGCCTTGTCCCCCAGGGCAGCCATGCCGGAACCGTGGTTGCCATCCGCTTGAAGCCCAGGCGCATCAGCCTGATGCCGGGCTGTTCGATCCAGCGATAGGTCAGTGTGGACATGCCCAGCACCAGCGCCAGCCAGATGAAGCCCCGCATGGGAACCGAGGGATAGCCCCAGCCCCACACAATGCTGAGCGCCATGGCATTGGCGAGCGGCAGGTGCAGCAGATAGACGGAATAGGAAATCCGCCCGAGCCACCGCATGGGCGAGCATGAGAGAACGCGGGAATAGGTCAATCGCGGGTCGGCGGCAAAGTAGGTCAGTGCCGGGAACAGCAGCAGGACGAAGACATAGTCGGCGCCGAACGCCGAGATGGAGTTGTAAAACACCAATCCCAGGACCGTGAGCCCCGCACTCGCCGCTGCAATCCAGCCCGGATGTTTGATCTGGAAACTATGCTGCCGGCCCCAAAAGACGAGGCACCCAAAGGCAAAGCCCAAGGTCGTCCGAAGCAATCCCGGATTGATCGGCCCCCACCAGCTTTGCATGACCGTGCTGTTCAGCGTAGGGGAGCGCGAGGCCAGTGCGGCTGCCGAGATGATGACGACGGCGCTTGCGATTGCTGGGGTCCAGCGAAGCCGAACGATTGCCAGTATCCAAACAATATTTACCGCGAATTCGGTCGATATGGACCATGACGGTTTGCTCCAGGTGGGGAGCACGACAAATCCCCAATTATGGACCATCGCCAAACTGTAGAAGAAATTTGTCGCATCATCGGCAGCAGAAAGAATGTGAAACCGCTTGTAGTAAATCCAGAAAACGTATTCCTCTGCAACTAACAGAAAAAGTGCAAATGCATGCAGGGGCCAAAGGCGCGATATTCTGTTAATCAAGAATTTCGTCGATGATATGGCTTTTGAATGGAGCCCGGACTCATATTTCATCGTGAGGATGAAGCCGCTTAATACGAAAGACAAATCCGTACAAATATTTCCCCAGTGAACGTTTCGTGCTCCCACGAACCATTCCTGGTAATGAAACAGAGCGACGAATAGAGCCGCTAAGCCGCGCAGGCCGTCGATCGCATCTACCCGCTGTTCCCGCACCGGCTATTCCCCCCGAAATAACAAAAGCCGCGAATATTGGTGTATCCATCAATGACGATGCCCCAAATTGAGAGCAACTCGCCGTTGGCAAAACCGTGCGGCTTTCTATCATCGCAGACCCGTTCAGTCCAGCCGCTCCGCCGATATTCGCGGTGGATCGTGGGCATTGGCGCGGGTATGTACTGGTGGATTGGAATGCGAAGGGGCCAAGTCATCGCCATGCACATCGTCATCACCGGAGCCACCGGATATATCGGCGCCTGGCTGCTTAAGGGCGCTCTGGCGCGGGGGTGGTCGGTGACCGTTCTGGGCCGCACTGCCGGGGCCGCTTCGCAGCATGTGCGCCATGTGCGGTGGTCGTTGGGCGAAGAACCGCCGGCCATTGCCTTTCAGGCCTTCGACGCGGCGGGACCGGCGCGGGCGGTCCTGCATCTGGCCCATGATTGGACGGGGGGCGCCGGTGATTCCGACGACATCAATCCCCAGGCCACCGAACGCCTGCTGGTGGCGGCACGGGATGCCGGTGCGGATCGGTTCGTATTCGCTTCGACCGCGTCGGCGCGGCCCGATGCCCTGAACCGCTATGGCCGGGTCAAGGCGCGGATCGAGGCGCTTTTGACCCGTCCGGGTGAATTGGCGGCCCGCATCGGCATGGTGTATGGCGGGCCGAAAAAGGCCATGTGGGGAACCCTGTGCCGCATCGCCACCCTGGCGCCGGTGATCCCCATGATCTCGCCCCATCGCGAGGTGCAGCCCGTGCACATCGACGATCTGTGCGAGGGGCTGTTGCGCATGGCGGAACTGGACCAGCCGGGCCGCAAAATCTATCCCCTGGCCGATGCTGTGCCGGTGACGTTCGGCGGGTTCCTCAAGCTGGTGGCCGCCAAGGTCTATGGCCGGCCGCTGGCGGTGGTGCCGCTGCCGTTGTCCCTGGTCCTGGTGGCGCTGGACGTGCTTTCCCGTATCCCGTTCCTGCCCAAGGTGGATAAGGAACGGGTCTACGGTTTGGCCGGCATCACCTATGTGCCCAGTGCCGATGCGCTGGCCGAATTGGGGCTGAGCCTGCGTCCGCTGGCGGACGGTTTGGCTGCCGAGATGCCGATGCGCCGCATGCTGCTGGCCGAGGCGGCGTGCCTGCTTGCCTATGTGGCGGGGCGCCGGCCCTCTGCCGGAATGATGCGGCGCTATGTGCGGGCCGTTCTGCAAAGCGGTGACCGGATGCCCCTGGCCTTGCCCGGGCCGGTGCTGCGCCTGCCCGCCCTCATGCGTCTGTTGGACCCCTTGGCTGTGACCGGCAACAAGGCGGTGGAGCGGGCTCGCCTGCGCCTGCACATGGCCGCCCTGCTGGCGGATACCGAGCGGCCCGCCCAGGGCGGTTGCTATGATTACGAGGGGCAGGGCAGGTCGGCGGCTTTGGTTGGCCTGGTGCGCACGGCGGCGGTTGAGGGGATGTCCATGCCCATTCGCCTGTTGGCGACGCGGCTGTGGTGGCGTTGACCATGGACGCGGATGTCATCATTGTCGGCAGCGGGCCGGCTGGAGTGTCCGTGGCCCGTCCGCTGGTGGAAGCGGGCCTGTCGGTTCTGATGGTCGAGGCCGCCAGCGGCCTGTTACCGGCGGGTGACCCCACCCGCCCGGCCCTGGCGGATTTGCGCCGGGGCGCGCCCGACACATGGCGCCATCTTCTGGGCGACGATCTGCGCGGCCTGCGCGACATGACGGATGTATCGCCCAAATTGCGGCTGATCCCCGACCGCGACTTTCTTGGCAATTATCACCGTGGCAACCGCCTGCAGGCCCGCGATTTCACGGCCATCGGTATCCTGGCCCGTGGCGGCCTGTCCAATTTCTGGGGGGCTGCGGCGGGGGCTTACGGCGCGGATGAGCTTGCCGGCTGGCCCATGACGCTGGCAGATCTGGCACCATCCTATCAGGCGGTGGCCGGGCGCATGGGCATCAGCGGGACGCTGGATGACGACATGGGCGCCTATCTGGGCGAGGGCCTGCCGCTGCTGCCGCCGCTGCCGCTGTCGCCGGTGGCCGAAGCTTTGCTGGCCGCCTATGGGAAGCGCGGCGCGGGCCTTGGCCTTCGCCTTGGCCGTTCCCGCACGGCGGTGCTGTCTGCCGCCCATGGCGGGCGTCAGCCTTGCGATTTGGACGATGCCTGCATGTGGGGCTGCCCCAAGGGCGCCGTTTACAGCAGCCTGCACGACCTTGCCGATCTTCTGACGCACGGCAATTTCCGCCTGCGCGACGGCGCGCTGGTGGAGCGGGTGGAAGGGACGTCCGGCGGTGCCGCACTGGTCGCCACCGGTACGGACGGGCAGTCTTTGCGCTTCCAGGCCCGCCGGGTGGTCCTGGCGGCGGGGGCGTTGCCCACCACCCGGCTGGTGCTGTCGGCCCTGGACATGGTGGACCGCCCCATCACCATCCATAATTCGCCGGCCTTCGCCTTGGCTGCGGTGCTGCCCCGCCGACTGGGCGCGCCTTTGCCCGAGCGGGCTTTCGGCATGGCCCAGTTGGCGTTGCGCTATCCGCTGGGGGACAAAGCGGGCGGTCACGCCTTCGGCTTGCTTTACGGCGGCGACGCCATGGCCGCGCCGGAATTCATGGCTCACATGCCGTTGTCGCGCCGCGGCGGGGCCGAGTTGATGCGCGGATTGCTGCCGGCCTTGATGGTGGGGCTGGTCTATCTGCCGGGCTGTTTCAGCGACAACCGCCTGTGCCTGCGGCGTGACGGGCAGGGGGATCGCCTGGAAATCCAAGGCGGCTGGCGGGCGGATTTCCCGGCTTCCATGGCCCGTGTGGTTGCCGGGCTGGGCCGCGATCTCCGCCGTCTTGGGGCGTTCGTTCTGCCGGGTTCGGCCAAGGCGTATCAGCCCGGCGCGGAAATCCACTACGGCGCCTCGCTGGCCCTAGCCGGTCTGGCCGACGCCCATGGCGCGGTGCGGGGCGTGCCGGGCGTGGTGGCCGCCGACTCGTCGGTCATGGGGCCGCTTTCGGCAAAAAGCCACACCTTCACCATGATGGCCAATGCCCATCGGATCGGCCAGGTGCTGGGACGGCAACTGGCCTCTACGGGCAGGTGAGGGGCTGGCTGGCCTTGGTTCGCGTTGCCGTCCGCCCGCCAATATGGGCTAGGCGAATGAATGGCGCCTCAATGACCACATAAGTCAAACCGCTTAGGGCCAGAATTCCGGCAATGAAAATGACTAGCGACGCGGCAAATCCAACACTCGGAAGAGTGAGAGGTGCCAGGACGGAAAACACAAGGATATGGGTCATGTATACGCTGTAGCTTACTACGCCCACATAGCGCAGTCCCTTCCAGCGAAATGGTTCCGACAACCTTTGCGGCCCCCACACTATGCCGACCATGATTAAAGCCCAGGCAGCACCTGCCGTCGATGATTGGGCAAATATCTGGTCTAGATTTCCCAATACAGGCTGCAGCAGCGACCGGATGGGCTGGAAATCAATGGCCAGCAACACCAAGCCGGTAAGCAGGCAGCGAAGGGCAGTCCGAGGGGATGGTTGGGGAAGAACCCCGTTATCAACGCACACTTTGCCCAGCCCAAGCGCCGTTCCGAAAAGGAATATAGGCAGGTAAACATAAAAATGGGGGTGCTGTGACCAGCCTGGGTTCATGTTTGCGTACAGGTAAACCGCATCTGCGATCGCAGCCGCAACTACAGCCATGATTAATTTGGGCCGATGTTTCTCTTTCATCGCGCCGCAAGCAACTACTATTAGCGGTAAGATAAAGTAATATTCAAACTCGGCTGAAATTGACCAGAAGACACCCTTCGGCCAGCGCAAGGTTACGTGGTCGATAAAGGAGAATCCACTCGCGGCAAACATAAACCTCTCAAATGCCGGAATACATAGCAGCGTGAAGAGAGTGGCAATATACATTGGAAATATGCGGCAGACTCGCTTCGAGAAATAAGACGCAATTACCGCCTTGTAATTACCGCTATTAAGCTGCGATGACAAAATGGTCGCAAGTAGATAGCTGCTGAGGATGAAAAATAGCCAAACCCCCTGCTTCGCGAATGGGCCCATAAAGTCATTGACGGGGCGGCTGAAAATCATGAAGTGCCCAAAAACCACAATGAGGGCAGCCATTCCCCGCACGCCATCGAGTTCGGGCGTTTCGCTGCCTCGACTGCCGCCGATAAGTCGCTCCAGCCATCCCTGCGGCGCCTTTTCACGGAACCATGTGAGTATCATCGTTGTGGAAAACGAAGCCAAAAAGACCATAACGGATAATACGGCAAACAATGCCGTTCTAACGGTGGCGATCATATACCGTTCGCTTGAGGCAATGGTGTGGACTGCCGAAAGCGAGGGGGGAATGATAATGGCGTAAGAGCCGTTGCCGTTGGTCCAATGAGTTCCGTCGGCGCGGTGTTCCACCAAATTGAACGCGATTGATGGTGCCGTCAGCAGGTCGATGACGTGAAGCGGCAGGCCCGCGTTTTCCACCGCAGACGAGGCAACGGTGAACATCAGGCGCAATTCCCGTATCTGCACGGGCGGGCCTTTTCCGGCATTGAGGAAGTCGCCGAAATCGATTCTCAAGAAGTTGATGTCTTCCGGGATGCCGCGCAGATAGTACGCCCCGTTTCCTTCCATCCGCGCGACTCTGGGGTCGGCCCAGTTCCTGTTTATGTAGCCGTCCACATGGGTCGGCAAGCGATCCATATCCAGTTTCACCCAAAGGTCGATTCCTGGGGGAACGCTGTGCCGCAGGGTGTGGACGCTCCAATACAGGCAATACGCCGAGGTAATGGACGCAGTGATGGCCAGGGCAAGCGCGCCCATGCGGCACCAGCCAGTCAGCCCCGCCAGAAAGGAAATTATGCGTGTCTTCATAAGCGGGCGTCCCGGCAAGTTTTATTTAGCCATGATCTGGCGCAGCAGGTCCGCCAGCAGGCCAAGGGCGAATACCAGGATGCCCACCAGCATGGCGCCGACGCACAGCAGGAAGGCTGTTGCCAAATGGAACGCTAGACCGCCCATGAACGCCACGACTGAGATCAGCGAGCACAGCAGCGCCATCAGCAGATAGATTTTCAGCGGGTTGTAGTAGGTGATGGCCTGGACGATGAATTGCAGCGTGCGCAGGGAATCGCGCCACAGCCGCACCTTGGTCTTGCCGATGCGCTTGGCGTACGGAATGGGCAAATAGGTGACGAAGCGCCCGGTCATCATATAGGCCAGCGTCAGCGAGGTGGTGAAGCTGAACGTATCGCACAGATGGCTGAAATAGCCGGTCACCGCCGATTTGGAAAACACCCGCAATCCCGAATTGATGTCGGGGATGCGCCGGCCCGCGGTCCATTCCACCAGGAAGCGCAGCAGCAGGCGCATGGGCCATTTCAGCGCCGATTCCTTGTAATGGTCGCCGGTGCGGGCGCCCACCACCATGTCGAAGCCCTCGGAGAACTTTTCCAGCAGCACGGGAATGTGGTCGATGGGATAGGTGCCGTCGGCGTCGGTGATGACGATGGTGTCGTATTCCGCAGCGCCGATGCCGCTTTTCAACGCCTTGCCGTAGCCGACATTATGGGGATGACGGACCACCCGGGCGCCGGCCTCCATGGCAACCGCGCCGGTATCGTCGGACGAGCCGTCATCCACGACGATGACTTCGTAATTCTCGCCGCAGCACGTCTTCAGGGTTTCCGCGACCTGTTGCACGGTCGCCGCAATGGCGTTGTTCTCGTTATAGGCAGGAATGACGACGGAGACCATGGACGCGTCCTTGTGGAGCAATAGGGCAGGGCCGCTCAGGCGGCTGGCGATTAAGAAATGCGCCGCAGAATAAAGATCGCTTCCTTGTTCAACTGAACGAAGATTTCCAGTTGCAGCGGCATGGTGCTGACCACGTATTGCAGGAATTCCAGCATTCCGCTGGGACCCCAGCAGTGAAAGTGGATGCTGTAATCCTGGTCCGACAACACCTTGGCGCGGGCGGCGATGGTGGCTTCGTCCGGGTAGTGGCGCCCGAAATGAGAGTCCACATAGCGCGCCCATTCGTCGAAATGGGTCTCGCGGCTTTGGCCGGGGCCTTCTTCGTGGTCGCGGATAATGTGGTCCAGGGTGGTCGGCGGCCGATTGTCGTCGAACGTGAAACGCATGTCCGGCAAAGCGGCATACACCACCCCGCCCACCTTCAGCACACGCACGAAATTCTTCAGCGTGCCGATGGGGTCCTGGCAATGCTCCAGGAAATGGTTGGCGATGATGAAGTCCTGGGATTGCGGCGCCAGGGTGGTCAGGCGCTCGCCGTCATCGACAATGTCCACGTCCACCAGGGGAAGCGCACGCAGTTCGGGGTATTGCTCGTACAACTGCTCTTTGGGCATGCGGTCCACATACCGCACCTTGGCCTGACTGGGGACGGCCAAAGGGTTGTGAAGGGCGCCGACCTCGATACCGCTTCCGTCCAAATACATGGCGGCGATTTGGCTGCGTTGGATGCCTTGCGGCGGTGTTTTCTGCGATCCAGACACGTTTTCACCACCTCCGCTCATTTCCGGGGCGATATCAGGAAAGTCCGCCAAATATGTCAAGCTAGAAATAGCTGAGATGGGTTGGCCACCCTATTGCCTTTGTACGGCGGCGAGGGCTATAGGTGGTTGAATTGGGTGGGGTTCCTTTGGCCTGTAAGTGGGCGCCAAAGGTACGGGAGTGGTTTTGTGGGTCTGGGACGGTTGATATTTCACGGACGCCGCGCGTCGGCGCCGTCTTTGTCTTCGCCGCAATGGGGAGCGGGCGTGGTGTCCTACTTGGACGCTGAGTTCTATCTTGAGGTGAATACCGATGTCGTCGGCGTCGAGCCGGTTGCCCACTTCCTGTATCACGGCATCTTCGAGAACCGGGCGTCGTCGCTGTTTTTCAATCCTTCATGGTATATGGAGCGCTGCCCCGAGGCTGTGACCGATGGCCGGCCAGCCCTGATCCATTGGATCGAGCGGGGCTGCGCCCTGGGCATCGACCCGTCGCCTTATTTCAGCGTCGCCCATTATCTTGGCTGCAACCCCGACGTGGCCGCCGCCGGGACCCCGCCCCTTGGGCATTTCCTGCTTCACGGCGCCGCCGAGAACCGGCCGTTTCATCCGCTGTTCGACACTGCCTTCTATTGCGGTCATTGTCCCGAGGCGGCGACCTATCCGGGGGGCGCCTTCCGCCATTTCGTGAATTTCGGGGCCGATGCCGGTTTGGCGCCCAATGGGGATTTCGACGCGCGCTTCTATGCCGACCGGGTGGGTGATCTGGGCGGCCTAAGCCCGCAGGCCCACTGGCTGCGGCTGGGCTGGCCGGCGGGGCTGCCCATCAGGGCCGATCATCAGATCAAGGATTATCTGGGCAAGGCCGAAACGGAGCACAGCAGGACGCCCGCGCCCTCACGGGTCCAGGTGGCGGTATTGGTGCGGGCTGGTCGGGCACGGCTGGCGGCATGCGTCGATAGTGTGCTCGCGGTCCCCACCCGCGTGCCGTTCGATCTGATGCTGGTTGCCGAGGCGTCCGATGCCGAAACCGCAACTTATCTGCGGCAGTTGGGCATCAAGCGCCCGGACGTTGCGGTGCTGGTCGCCCCCGGCCGTGCGCTTGCGCGTGTGCTGACCGTTTCCGCAGGGCGCGACCTCGTCATTCTGGACGATGGGGTGCGGGTGGCGCCGGGTTGGTTGGACAAGCTGGCCAACCAAGCTTACGTGTCGTTCGACGTGGGCAGCGCCACCACCTTGTCGAACCGCCCGGGGCTGGGCGCATATCCGACCTGGCATGGGTGCGCCGTGCTGCCCGGTGGCGAAAGCCTGGAGACCATCGACCATGCCTGCCAGACCGCCAACCAGGGGACGGGGCTGGATTATCCGGCGGGTCTCACCGGGGCCTGCACCTATATCCGCCGTGATTGCCTGCAGTCGCTGCAAGGCCGGCCAGAGGGCCTTGATGACGTGCTGCGCCTGACCGGCGAGGCCGGGTGGCGGCATCGGCTGGCGCTGGACACCTTTGTCCATTGCGGCGATGGGGGCGCGGCGGCTCCGTTGGCCCTTGCCCAACTGCCGGATGCGGCCCGTCATTTCCTGGCCGAGGATAAGGCCTGCGGCTATCGCGGCGCGGTGACCGCGCGGCGTTTCGCTGCGTCCGGCAAGCCGGTGATCCTGCTGGTGGGCCATGCCCTGGGCGGCGGAACCGCGCGTCATATCAGTGATCTGGTTGCCGCCTTCGGCCGTGACGCCCACTTCATGGTGATGTCGCCCTGCGGCAGGGGCGGCAGCGGCACCATGGTCACGCTGGCCGCCGCCAATGACGGCGAGGGGCTGAGCTTCCGCGGCGACCTGCGCGCCGACGCCCGCCTGCTGACCGAGTTCCTTCATTCGGCGGGCCTGCAACGGGTGCATGTCCATCACGTGCTGGGCTTCGGCCCCGAACTGCGCCGTTTCATCCTGCAATTGGGCGTTCCGCTGGACGTGACCGTGCATGATCACACGGTGGTCTGTCCGCAATTGCTGATGACGGACGCGCAGGGCAATTTCTGCGGCGACAGGACCTATGGCGAGTGCAACGCCTGTGTGGCCGAGCGTTGGCACATGGCCGCCACCGACGTCTTCACCTGGCGCCGCCGGCACGCTTGGCTGCTGGAAATGGCGGAACGGGTGATCTGTCCCAGCCGCGACCTTGCCGTCCGCCTGAAGGAATACTTCCCCCATCTGTGCAACGTGACCGTTGCGCCCCACGCCACCCTGGGCGAGCCGCCCGCCGCTCCGCTTGCCGTGCCTGCGTTGGCCGAGGGCGAGCCGTTGCGGGTGGCGGTTTTGGGAACGCTGGCGCCCCACAAGGGCAGCCGGGCGGTGGCGGAATTGGCCACCCTGGCGCGGGAACGGGGCGCTGCCGTGGACATCGTGCTGATCGGTCATTCCGTGGTGCCCATGCCGGGCACTGACGAGGCCAATTTCCGCGCCACCGGAGCCTATGAGGAAAGCGCGTTGCCCGCCCTGCTGGCCGAACTGTCGCCCCATGTGGTGTGGTTCCCCTCGCGCTGCCCCGAGACCTACAGCTACACCCTCAGTGCCGCCTTGGCCGCCGGGTTGCCGGTGGTGGCTCCGGCTTTAGGGGCGTTCCCCGAGCGTCTGGCGGGACGGCAATGGACATGGCTGGCGGCGTGGGACCAAAGCGCCGAGCGGATGTTGGAGCGCTTTGAGGCCGTCGCCCATGCTGTGCGCCACAACCGTCCGCCCATGCCGCCGCAGGGCCAGCCGGCGCGGGAGGCGGCGTTCTATCATTGCTATCTGCTGCCCGCAACGCAGCGGCAAGAGGTCCGCGATTTGCGCCGTCCGGGGCGGATTTCGGTGATGGCGGTGCTTGAAACCCATGTTCCGCTGGCCGCCGGCATGCTGGGCAATTTGCCCGATCCGTGCGGCTATATCCGTGGATTGCTGCCCCTGCGCAACCAGCAAGACCACATGGATGTGCATTTCGTGGATGAAGACGAAATCCCCAATTTCGTCGCCCATGTGGTGTTCACCCAGCGCACCGCCATCCGTCAGGCCGAACTGGCGCGCAAGGCCATCGCCCATTGCCGCCGCCATGGCATAAGGATCGTCTATGACATCGACGATGCCCTGTTCGATGTCCATTCCAGCGCCGAAGCCGATCACGCCAGCTATGGCGACCGGTTGGGCGGCGCCTTCCAACTGGTGTGCAACGCCGATGTGGTGACCGTGTCCACGCCGCCCTTGGCTGAACGCTTGCGGGGGTGGAGCGGTTCGGTCGAACTCGTCGCCAATGCCCTGGACGTGGAATTGTGGGGATTGGACCAGCCGCCCGTGGCGCCGCCCGATCATGGCCCGGTGCGCATGCTGTATATGGGCACGGTGACCCATGAAGGGGACTTTGGGCTGGTGGCGCCGGCGCTGGAACGTCTGGCGGCGGAATTCGGGCCGGATCGTTTGCAGATCGACGTGATCGGCGTGATGCGGTCAACCCCGCCCTGGCTGCGGCGCCTGAACGCCCCCGCCCGCGCCTCGGCGTCCTATCCCCAGTTCGTCGAATGGCTGAAAAGTCAGGGGCCGTGGCATGTGGGCATCGCCCCGCTGACGGCCACCTATTTCAACCGCTATAAAAGCCACCTGAAATATTTGGATTATACGGCGGTGGGGGCGGCGGTCGCCTGCTCGGACTTTACCCCGTATAACGGCGTGGTGCGCCACGGCGTGACCGGCCTGCTGGTGCCCGACGACGGCTGGTACGACGCTCTTCGTAATCTGGTTGTGGATGCCGGTCTGCGCCGCAGCCTGCATGACGCGGCGCGTCAGGAATTGCTGTCGCACCACACCCTATCGTCCCAGTCTACCACCCGGCGCGCCTTCTGGGACCGGGTGGTGGGGCAGGTCTGACGTCAGCCTGATACCGCTTCCCGCAGGATATCGCGCAGGCGCAGGGACTGACCACGCATCACGTGACTGCGCGATACGTCGGCGAAGGCCGCGTTTGCCATGGTGCGGCGTAAATCCGCATCCTTGGCAAGGCGGGCGACGGCAGCTCCCCATGCTTCGGCGCTGGGGCCGACCAGCAAGCCATTGACGCCGTCCTGCACCACACCTTCGTAGGGCGGCAGGGCGGCGTAGGCTCCGGCCAGGCCAAGGGCGGAATATTCCAGATACTTGAGCGCGCTCTTGGCGCGGTTGAACGGCGTGTCCACCAGTGGGGCCAAACCAATGTCCCAGGCTGCGGCATTGGCGCGCATCCAGCGGGCAAAGGCCGGATAGCTGACCATGGACAGCGGAACGTCCACGCGCTCGTACCAATCCTGGCCGGCGCCGGTCGGCTCGCCGCCGATCACCGACAGACGGATGTCCAGGCCGGTTTCCTGTCGCGCCATGTCCAGGGCCGGACGCAGCAGGGCAAGGTCGGCGCCGTGGGTGGCGGTGCCGGCATACAGCAGGGCCACGTGCCCGCGTTCGGTCCGGGCCGGGGCGTGGTTGCCCGCGAACCACAGGGATTCGTCCAGCGCGTTGGCAAGCACCCGCACCTTGTCCGGCCAGCGGCCAAAGGTGTCGGCCAGGACGGGCGTGCTGGCGACGATGATGTTCGCCGCCTTGGCCAGTTCCTCCATGGCCTTGGCGGCTTCGCCATAGGCGGCGTGCTCGGGGTGATCCTTGCCCAGGGCGGTCAGATCGTCATCCACGTCCAGGACCAGCGGCACCTTGCGGTCGGCAGCCATGGCGATCAGGTGCCGGGTGTCCTCCAGCGACAGGGGCGCGCGCTGCACGACCATGACGTCGCTTTCGCCCGCCGCCGCCAGGGTGGCGGCGGAATGAACCATTGGCACAAGGTCGTCGCGCACCGCCGGGTGCTCCAGCGGGCGCAGCAGCCGCAGATGGGCGCAGGCGATGGGATCGTCGCCCGTGGCCTGGACCACCATGCCCACTCGCAATGGGCGTGCGTCAGACGGCGCGGCGAAGGCGCGGCCACCGGTGCGGGCGGTGCGGAAGGCGGCATCATAGCCCTTTGCCATGTCCGCCCGCGACGGCAGGCGCATGGCCGCCACTTCGTCCAGGCGGGCGGCGTGGTCGGCGGGGGTAGCCAGGATGGCGGTCAGGGCCTTATAGGCCTTGTCGGGATCGAGGGGCAGAACCCAGCCGCCGCCATTGGCGCGGACCCGTTCGGCCTGGGCACCCAAATCCAGGGTGACCACCGGCACGCCGCACGACCAGGATTCGGTCAGGACGTGGCTCCAGGTTTCCGGGCAGATGCTGAACAGTCCGATGACCGACGGGCGGATTTTGCGCACCAGATCGGCGAAATGTTCGGCCTGATACGGGCCGTGGTCGATGCCGGTCTGGGCCAGCTCCGCCGGCACCGAACCGGCGAAATGGAATTCGAACCGGCCAGCCTTGTCCAATTCCCGCAGGCGCTGCACGAAGCTGGCGCCCTTATGGCGGACCAGGATGCCGGGGATCAGAATGCGCACCGGCCCATCGGTCGACGGCGCGGCGGTCAGTCCCTGGACCCGGCGCAGGTCGCGGCCATGGGGGATCACCGCCCACTTTTCAGCGGCGATCTGGGGGAACGCCTTGCGGTGCAACTCCACCACCGAGGCGGACGGTGCTGCGATGATGGCGGCGGCTTCCAGCACCTCGGCCAGTCGTTGCCGCCACGATGCCACCCAGCCGCCGCGCAGGCCGGGCACTCGGGCATAGGCCGGCAAAGGCACCGGGCATGCGCCTTGGCCGTTGGCGCAATCGCCGCCGCAATGGCGGTTTTCCGCATCCAGCAGATTGATGGTCGGGCACACCATGAAGAAGTCGTGCACATTGACCACCAGGGGCACCGACAGGGCGCGCACCACCCGCACCAGCGAGACCGACATGTGCAACAGATGGTGCAGGTGCACCAGCTCGACGCCATAGCGCAGGATCACGCCGCTGACGAAGCCGGCGAAGGCGCCGTTGGGAACGCGGCAATCTTGCATGGTTTCGGGAAGGGTGCATTCCTCCAGCAGGGCGCCGGTGGACCCGCAATGCACTTGCAGCCCCCGTCCATCCGAGGTCAGCAGCAGATGCTCGTACGAGTCCGACAGGCCGGCGGCGATGTCGCGGGCGCTGTGTTCCATGCCGCCGCCCACCCGGGGGAATACGGACAGCACGCGCGGCCGTGGCCGCTGGCCGGCGGTGGCGGCGGTTTTGAACAGTTCGCTCACATGGGCGCGGGTCTGGCGCAGGCGGCTGCCGCCGAAGGCGTCGGCCACCACGTAGGGATATTCGGGATACCGGGCCAGCAGGGCCTTGGCGCCTTCCTCCATCAAACGCTGGCGCGATTCGCCGAAGCTGCGCCCTTCGCGATGGAACACCAGCGCGGATTCGTCGATGAGGTGGCGGAAGCCGGCATTCAGCGCCCGCAGGCAGTAATCATTCTCTTCGCCATAGCCGCGCGGGAAGGCCTCGCGGTCGAACAGGCCGATGCGATCCACCACTTGCCGCTTGATGTACAGGCAGAAGCCGTTGCCGGTGGGCACTTCGGGGCGGAAGAACGCCGCCCCCTGGAACAACGCCCGTCCGGCGGAATCCGGGTCCAGGCACAGGGGATAGGTGTTGACCTCGCCGGGGACGGGGAACGAGAACGCGCCGGCATTGTCGGAAACCGCCGTCACCGTGCCCACGTCCGCCTGGGAATAGGCGGTCAGGCGCAGATTATCCAGCCAGCGCGGCGTGACCTCGGTGTCGCTGTTCAGCAGAACCACGTCGCCGGTGGTTTCGCCAAGCGCGCGGTTGACCGTGCCGGTAAAGCCCAAATTTTCCGAGTTGCGCAGGATGCGCACGTTGGGCCGGTGGGCATGGGCGGCCAGCAATGGCGCAATACGCGGGTCGGGGCTGGCATCGTCGATGATCAGCAATTGGGCGCGAACTGTGGTGTTGCGGATCAGGGAATCCAGGCATGCGGCCACGTCGTCGGGCGCATTATAGACGGGCACCACCACGGTCACCGGCGGGGCGGTTTCCAGGGCGGCAAGCGCGGTGCAATCGGTGCTGCCCACATTGGCCGCCGCCGCCGTTACCCCTGCCGGTGCCGCAAATGCGGTCATGGCTTCGGGCTGGGGCAGCGGGTGCTGGCACCATTGGCGGATGTCGCGCAGCAGGGTTTCCAGGAAATCCGTCGCCAAGGGCTGTTTGGGCTGACGGCTCAGGACGCGCTTCAATTCGCCCAGCCGGTTGCCCATGCGCCAGCGTGACGAGCCCACCAGGGCGCGGAAGCCGTGTTCGAACTGATCGACCGCCATTTCGAAATGGGTGCGGTCCTGGCGCGCCACCGCCAAGGCCTGGGCATAGGCGGCAACCCGCTGAGCGGCCGCCGTGCGGGCGTCATCCAGTTCGCACACCCGTTGCAGCAACTGGTTGCGCGATTCGGCCAGTTGGGCCAGTTGGCGTTGCTGAACTTCGGCGAGATTTTCCGCTTGGGCCACCGCGTCGGCCAGCTGGGTCAGGCGCTGCGCGTCGTGATCGTGCGCCCGCAGACGGCTTTCGCTCTCGGCCAGCACGCGGGACTTTTCGACCAGCGAGGCGGACAGCGCCTTGACGGTCTCGCGGCTGCGGGTGAAACCGTCCTCGGCTTCCCGTAATTTTTCCGTCAGTTCGGGCAAACGACCAGCCAGCGCTGCGTTTTCCGTGCGAAGCCGGTCCAGATTTGCCTTCAAATCGGCCAGTTCGGTTTCGTTGGCGGACAGGGTGGCGACGGCGTTTTCCAGTTCGCCAATGCGTTTGGTGTTTTCATCGCGCTGGGTACGCAGATTTGCGATGAAGGCATGCAGTTCGGCGATGTGAGCGTGCTTTCGCTTTTCCTCGATCTCCAGCACACGGACGCGCTCACTCAACTGCTTGCGGGAATTCTGCGAGGTGTGGCGTTCAAGCAGGGACTGGCCAAGGCGCGAGAACAATTTCCGCACGTGCGCCAGGGTTTCCGTGTCGCCGCTGCAATCCAGCAGCCGGCGTATCTCGGGCGCAATTTCACCGCCCACCGCCAGCACGCCAAGGCCGTGGCCGTGCAGGAACTCCAGCGACGGATAGCGTTCGCGCAATTCCTCCCAGATACGCCACGCGCCGAAATCGCGTTCGCGCACGTTGATGTCATGCATGATGACCACGCCGCGCGGGCTGATCTTGGGCAGCCAGGACGAGAAATCGTGGGCCACCGCCTCGGCGGTGTGGAACCCGTCGATGTGCAGCAAATCGACGCTGCCGTCCCGGAAATGGCCCAAGGCGTCGTCGAAGGTGCTGCGGATCAGGGTGGAAAAGGCGCCGAAATGGGCGTCGTTATGGTCGGCGACCGACTGGAAGATTTCTTCACCATACGTGCCGGCATGGCTGTCGCCGGTCCAGGTATCCACCGCGAAGCAGGCGGTGCTGAGTTGGTTGTCGCGCACCGCCTGGCACAGGGAGAAATAGGAATTGCCCGTATGGGTGCCCAATTCCACGATCAGCCGGGGACTCAGCGCGCGCACCAGCCAGAATGCGAAGGGGATGTGACTGACCCACGAGGTCGGCTCGACGATCCGGCCGGGTTCCTCCAGCATGGCGGGGACGAACAGGTTGGCGGCCTTCATCATGGGTGCGCTGCCTCGGTCGCGGTGTCGGAGATAATGTCGATGCCCAGCATGGGAAGCCCGATCAGGCCGCGCGCCACATGGGTGTGCGAGACGCGGAAGAACAGGGCTTCGTCGATCCAGTGATGCTGAACGTGAACTTGCTGGGTGCCATCGGCGATGGCGGCCAGCACCGCGTAATCGCCGGCCGCCAGATAGGGCATCTGAAAGCGGAAACGGGCCTTGAATATTTGTCCGGCCCGTTGGCGCGCCGGAGTGTCGCGGTAAACCATATAGGTGTTGTCGCCGAACAGGGGCTGGCCCAGGCGGTCCTTGATATAGAAGCCGACGATGGGGCTTTCCAGGTCGCGTTCCGCCCGGCAGGTGACCTCAAGCGCCAGGGTTTCGCCGCCATGCAGAAGGCTGGGGCGGTTGCCATCGGTGTCGAGCAGGCCGACATGTTCGATGGTGGCGCCGCGCTGTCCGAACCACGGGGCGTCGGGGTCGAAATCGAACACTTCGATGCGGGTCGGCACCTGTGATCCGCGCAGGCTTTCGGCGCGAAAATCCTGCTGGGCCTCCGCCGGAGGCAACTGCTTGCGGTGGCCGCCGATATGGAAGCGGGCGCTGTCATCCAGTTCGTTGGTCAGCGATGCCTGATATTGATGGCATACGTCCTTGGCATCGCCCCAGGCGCGCACGCTGCCGCAATCGATCCACAGTGCCTTGTTGCATAAGTTCAGCACCGCGTTCACGTCGTGGGACACGAACAGCAAGGTGTGCTGTTGGCGGAATTTGTGGATGAAACGCATGCATTTCTGTACGAAGGCGGCGTCCCCCACCGACAATACTTCATCGATGATCAGGATATCGGCGTCCACGTGGGCCGAGATGGCGAAGGCCAACCGGGCGTGCATGCCGCTGGAATAGGTGCGCACCGGCTGGTCGATAAAGTCGCCGATGCCGGCGAATTCGATGATGGCCGGGGTGCGTTCCTTTACTTGGGCATTGGTCAGTCCCAGCACCGAGGCGGCCAAGCCGATGTTCTCGCGTCCGGTGAATTCGGGGTTGAAGCCGGCGCCCAGACGCAGCATGGCGGCGATGTGGCCGTTGATCTCCACCTCGCCCGTGGTGGGGGTCAGCAGGCCGGCGATGATTTGAAGCAGGGTGGATTTCCCCGACCCGTTGCGCCCGATGATCCCCACCGCATCGCCCCGTCGGACCTCGATATCCACACCCTCCAGTGCCCAGTATTCCTTGAAATAGCGACGTCGCCCCCTGACCAGCATTTGCTTCAGACGTGCAAAGGGATTGGGGAAGATGGCATAGCACTTTCCCAAATTCTTGCCGGAAATAACGATCTCGGAGGTCATGAAGGTTGGGCTCTGCAATCGGGTGACGCTTGGTTTAGTAGGGGCACCGGGGTATTGGCAACGGTGGCCGGGTGGCGGACTTCTTCAAGCCACAGGCCCAGGCAGGTCAGACCGAACAACCGCAGGCCGTTGTCGCGGCGCCCGGAATGGTGGTCGGCCCACAGCCGGTCCACTGCCTCGGGGCGGACCCACTGACCCAAGACGGCGCCATGGGTAATATCCGCCGACAATTCCTTCAGCCCACCCAGCAGCCAATGGGACACCGGCGCGTTGAAGCCTTCCTTGCGTTGATCCAGCGTCGCATCGGGCAGGCGGCCACGCTGGCTTTCCTTGAGCAAATGCTTTTTGCGGAACCCCTTCATCTTCCATTCCACCGGCAGCGACGCGGCGAATTCTACCAATCGGTGGTCAAGGAAGGGGGCACGGGATTCTAGCGCATGGGCCATGGTGGCGCGGTCCACTTTGACCAGGATGTCCTCGGGCAGCCAGGTCTTGATGTCCACATACATGGCGCGGTCCAGGTAATGGCAACCGGCCAGTTCGTCCGCATGGGCGGCGAATCCGTCATAGGGATTGTCGGCCAGCACGGCTTGGCTGCGGTCGGCGGCGATCAGGGCGGCCTTCTCGTCATCGTCGAAAATGCCGCGCCAGAAATAATGCGCCTGATCGGGCGGCAAGGCGTGGCCCTTGAGGAAACGGCGAAGCTTGTAGTCCAGGCTGACCTTGCCCAGGCTGGGCCGCCACAGCCGGTCCATCATGCGCAGTGCGGTGCGGCTGAACATGGCGGGAACCCAGCCGCTCAAATGGCGGATGCGGTCGGCGGCATAGGTTTCATAGCCCGCCAGGATTTCGTCGCCGCCGTCGCCGGACAGGGCCACGGTCACCTTTTCGCGGGCGAAGGCGGCCAGATAGTAGATCGGGATCAGCGAGGAATCGGCCATGGGCTCGTCGCCGAAATGGACGATGCGCTGCAGGTCGCGGGCCATGTCCACATCCACGATGCGGTCGTGGTGGGATACGCCCAGCGTGGCGGCCATGGCGCGGGCCTTGGGAACCTCGCTGAAACTGGCTTCGGAAAAGCCGATGCTGAAGGTGTGGACCAGATCGGCCCGGTTGTGGCGCGCCATGGCGGCGACGATACTGGACGAATCGATGCCGCCCGACAGGAAAGCCCCCAATGGCACATCCGAGACCATGCGCAACCGCACGGAATCGTCCAGCAGGGCCAGCAATTCCTCGGTGGCGCGCCGCTCGCTGGTATGACGGCCCTTGTCGCGGAAATGGGCGGCCAGATCCCAATAGCGGAAGATGCGCGGGGCGGTTCCTGCTTCCACCACCATGTAATGGGCGGGCGGCAGCTTGGAAACGCCGGCCAGCAGGCAGGAATCGGTGAGCGTGTAATTCAACGACAGGAACTGGCCCAGGGCACGCGGGTCCACCTGGGCGCCCACAGCCGGGTGTGCCCGTAGCGCCTTGATCTCGGAGGCGAAGACCAGACCGCCCTGGCCATCGCTGGTGTAGAATAGCGGCTTTTCCCCCAGCCGGTCGCGGGCCAGCACCAGCCGCCGGTGCTGCGCATCCCACAGGGCGAAGGCGAACATGCCGTTCAGGTGTTCCAGGAAGTCCAAATCCCATTGCCGATAGGCGGCCAGTAGCACCTCGGTGTCGCTCTGGGTGCGGAAGGTGTGTCCCAGCACCGCCAGACGGTCGCGCAATTCACGGAAATTATAGATTTCGCCATTGAACGCGATGGTCAGCCGCCCGTCGCTGTCGGTCATGGGTTGATTGGCGGCGTCTGAGAGGTCGATGACCGACAGCCGGCGATGGCCCAGAACCACGGGTCCCAGGGACGCGACTGCGCCCGCATTGGGACCGCGATGGATGATGCGGTCGTTCATGGCCGCAACAATCTCAGGGGCGGGCGGGTGGCCCCACGATAACCAGCCGGTGATGCCGCACATGGCTCAGATCCTCACATGACGTCGGCGAAGCCGCGGCGAGTGTTCTGGAACCACAGTAATCCCCCCCACGCCACCAGCCATGCGACGACTGTATAGATGGCCAGTCCCACGAAGTCGGGCCGCTGACCGAACAGGAAAGCGGCGCGCGCCTGCTCGATGGGGAAGGTCGCGGGGTTCAGGTAGATCAGGCCCTGCAAGCGGGGCGGCAGCGCGGTAATGGGATAGAATACCGGCGACACGAACAGCAGCATGGTGGTGAAAAAGGTCACCACCTGACCGATGTCGCGCAAGAACACGCCCATGGATGCCAGCAGCCAGCCCCCGCCGACCACCATCAACAGCATGGGGGCCAGCAGCACCGGCAGCCACAATGCGGTCAACGGTAGTGCGCCCCGCGTCAGCAGATGGGCGGCAGTCAGCGCCACCAGGGCGAAGCCGGCGTTGGCGATCGCCACGCAAATCTGCACCCAGGGCAATATCTCGATGGGAAAGACCACATTTTTTACGTAGGTCTGGTTGTTCAGCAGCAGGGTTGGCGCCCGCGTCAGGCACTCGGTGACCATGGAGACCACGATGATGCCCACATACAGCACCATGGCGAAGGCCGGGCGGTCGGGAATGTCCACCTCCCACCGCGCGTGAAATACTACGGTGAAGACGAAGGTGTAGATGGCCAGCATGATGATCGGGGTCAGCAAAGACCATAGCATTCCCAAAAGCGAGCTTCGATGCTGCTCTTCAATCTGGCGTCGGGCCAGCCGGACGATCAGACGGAAATGGCGGATAAGCACCAGGGCAACTTCTTGCGGTGGTGAGTGGTGCCACTTTCTATCCTTGGCTGAGTGCCGAACCATTTTATCAGAAATCCGCTTGTTGCAGGTGAGCGGATGTTATCCGCCCCACGGCTTCGCTTCAACTGCAATGAAACCCGGCGGATACGTCCGAAAAATTGTTCTGCCACGGGTTAAGGGGGGGGCAGGAACTTGGAGGCATGTTATCCGTGCCGATCTTTATTCTAGGCTGTAGTGACAATTTAATTATCTGAGCCAGAACATGATGCTGGCGAGCTTGATGAAGCCCAAGAAGTTGGCGGCGATCTTGTCGTAGCGAGTTGCGATGCGCCGCCACTGCTTGAGCTTTGCGAAGAAGCCTTCAATGCCCCAGCGGTGTTTGTAGGCGATCCGATCATAGGCGTGCTGGTAGTTGCGATGGCGGCGGGGTGGAATAACCGGCTCGCCACCTTGGTCGAGGATGAGGTCATGGAGGCTGTCCGCGTCATAGGCGCGGTCGGCGAGGACTTGGCCCGCCTTCAATCCTCGGATCAGGTCGCAGGCAGGGGCCATGTCGTTTTGCTGGCCGGGGCCAAGCTCGAAGCGCACAGGCAGTCCGAGCGCATCGACTACGGCGTGGAGCTTTGTTCCGAATCCGCCTCGGGAGCGCCCGAGAGCCTGGGCCCCCTTTTTTGCCGCGCCCCGGCTGCTTGCGCGTTGGCTCGGATGACCGTCGCATCGATCATCAGCCATTCAAGGTCCGGATTGACCGAAACAGCCTCAAATATCCGGTCGAACACCCCTTGCTCGATCCAACGGTAATAGCGCCGCTTTACCGTGTCATACGGCCCGAACCGCTCGGGAAGATCTCGCCATCGCCCAACCGTGCCACCAATGGGGCTTGTTGTTCTGAGGGCGTAAGACGAAGCAGCCGTCAGCCGAGTTGAACTCTAACTCCATCCAGCTTTCGCGCGCCTCCTCGATACCGCCCTGGACTATGGTCCATTCCCGGTCAAAATCGGCCGCTTCGATCGGAAGCGGAAGGAGGAACACGCCGGACTTGTCGGCGGCGGTGTAGAGATTGGAAGACGCAACCTGTCCTCCCTGTGTCCTGGCCGTGCGTCGTCAGCATCGTTCAGGGAAGCCGGTTGTGTGAACCTGAACATGCCGTTGTCGAGGAAGCGAGCATCCTTGACGTACTTGGACAGCAGTTCCATGTCTGACCTCGTTGCTTCCTTTAAATCGAGTTTAACAGGATAGCCGTAACGTACCATGACCGTTGCGCAGGAGAGGGGTTCCTGGGAAGCACCGGGGAGCAAAATGGGGGATAGCGGGGGACTGAAAAAGCAGAAGGCCCGGTCTTTCGACCGGGCCTTCGCTAAGGCGTTGAGGCGCCTAGTAAATTTGGTGGGCGCAGTAGGACTCGAACCTACGGCCAGCTGATTAAGAGTCAGCTGCTCTACCAACTGAGCTATACGCCCTCAGTGTCTCCGGTTTCGGCCGCAGCCCCCGCCGGAGGGCCGCTTTATAGGTCGAACGACGGACCTGCGCAAGCGGAAAATTCACTTCCTCGCGCACTCTTTGCAACGGCGCGTTCCAGGCGTAAAACCATTCCCGCAATATCACATCCCGAAAGGGGAGAGGGAACGCCGTCATGACCGAGAGCACCAAGTACCTGCTGTCCGAGGACCGCCTGCCCAAGGCCTGGTACAACCTCAATGCCGACTTGGCCGTGCCGGCCCCGCCGCCCTTGCATCCCGGCACCGGCCAGCCCATCGGTCCCGACGATCTGGCGCCCATCTTCCCCATGGCGGTGATCGCTCAGGAAGTAACGCAGGAACGCTGGGTGGAGATTCCCGAGCCGGTGCGCGAAGTCTATCGCCTGTGGCGCCCGGCGCCCTTGATCCGGGCGCGGCGCCTGGAGAAGGCGCTGGGGACGCCGGCCAGGATCTATTTCAAGTACGAGGGCGTCAGCCCGGCCGGCAGCCACAAGCCCAACACCTCGGTGCCCCAGGCCTTCTACAACAAGCAGGAGGGCGTCAAGCGCCTTGCCACCGAGACCGGCGCCGGCCAGTGGGGCTCGTCGCTGGCCTTCGCCGGCTCGCTGTTCGGCCTGGAGGTCGAGGTGTTCATGGTCAAGGTCTCCTACGAGCAGAAGCCCTATCGCCGGGCGCTGATGGAGACCTATGGCGCCAAGTGCATCGCCAGCCCGTCCAACCTGACCCATGCCGGGCGGTCCATCCTGGAGAAGGACCCCAATTCCAACGGCTCGCTGGGCATCGCCATCTCCGAGGCGGTGGAAGTGGCGGCCAGCCGCGACGACACCAAGTACGCGCTGGGCAGCGTCTTGAACCACGTCTGCCTGCACCAGACCATCATCGGCGAGGAAGCCATGATGCAGATGGAGATGGCCGACGATCATCCTGATGTGGTCATCGCCTGCACCGGCGGCGGCTCCAATTTCGCCGGGCTGGCCTTCCCCTATATCCGCGAGAACCTCAAGGGCGGCAAGACCCGCGTCATCGGCGTCGAGCCCGCCTCGTGCCCGACGCTGACCAAGGGCCTTTATGCCTATGATTTCGGCGATACCGGCAAGCTGACCCCGCTGGTTAAGATGCACACGCTGGGCGCCACCTTCATGCCGCCGGGCTCGCATGCCGGCGGCCTGCGCTACCACGGCATGGCCCCCATGGTCAGCCACGTCAAGGAACTGGGCCTGATGGAGGCGCGCGCCTATCACCAGACCGAGTGCTTCGCGGCGGCCGTGCAGTTCGCCCGCGCCGAGGGCATCGTGCCGGCCCCGGAATCCTCGCACGCGGTGAAGGGCGCCATCGACGAGGCGCTGCGTTGCAAGGCGGAGGGCAAGGCCGAGACCATCCTGTTCAACCTGTCGGGTCATGGCCATTTCGACATGCAGGCCTATACCGACTTCTTCGCCGGCAAGCTGAAGGACAACACCTACGCCCAGGCCGATCTGGAAGCGGCCCTGGCGGAACTGCCCAACGTGGGGTGATTCCCATTCATCGGGCTATCGCCCGAACCCATTTGAGGCGATGCCCCAAACCCCCCTTTGATTTCATGAATGGGGTTTGGGGCCCTCGGCCCCAAGCGGGTGTGGGCGGCAGCCCATTGGAGAGGGTTGAAATTACTCCGCCTTCTTCTTGCCGAAGGCGGAGAACAGGCCGCGCAGCGCGTCGCCGGCCTTGAGTTTCCTGGGGGCGTCGGGGGTATCCCCGGCGCCCTTGGGATTCAGGGCCTTGCCCAGGCCCTTCTGCACCAGCCAGCGCTGCAGGTCGTTGATGTCGACGGCCTTGACCGGCGAGGCCAGCGGCCCCTCCAGCCGCAGCCCCAGCGCCGGGGCGTCGGGGGCGGCCAGCTTGAAGGCGATCTTGGACGAAATGGTCTCACGCGGCAGGTCGACGGTGGCGATGCCGGTGGCGCCGCCACCCTCGGCCACCAGGGCAAGGTCGCGGCTGGCGACCAGCCCCTTATCGGCGGCGAAGGTGCCCGACAGGCTGGAAAAGCGCGAGCTTCCCCCCGACAGCCCGGCCTGGACCAGACCCAACAGACTGCCCAGATTTTCCATGTTGCGCATACGGGCATCCATGGCGGCGAGGTCGAAGCCGCTGACCTCGCCATCTGCCACCTCCACCCGGCCGTTGCCGGCCAGGGACGCCACCAGGGCGGCGGGCGAGGTGCCGGCGGCGGCAAGGCGCAGATCGGCCCCCATGCGCCCCTTCTCCAGCCGCAATCCGCCCGAGGCGGGCTTGACCTGGGCGAGGTCGGCGCCCTTCAGGGTGGCCGACAGGGTCAGGGCATTGGCGGCCACCCGGGCGGCGGCGGCCAGATCGCCACCAAGCAGGCGGCCCGAGATGCGGTCGAGATCGGCCACGCCCTTGGCGAGTCCCACATGGACACGCGGTTCATCGAGGCGCCAGCCGGACACGCTGATGGCCTTGGCGTCCAGGCTGAGATCGGCGTCCAGCGCCTGCAGCCAACCCAGGTCGACAGGCGTGCGCGACCACGACGAGGTGCCGGAGGAGACGGCGGCCGGAACGACGGGCGGCGGGGGCGGGGCGGCGTAACCGGTGCGGCGGCGCGGCTTGGGCTCCTCGGCCTCGGCCCTGTCCTTGGCGGGCAGGAACGGGTCCAGGGCGATGGCATTGCCCGACAGGCTGGCGGTCAGCTTGGGCTGCCCCTCCAGGGACAGGCTGGCCTTGCCGCTGACGGTCGCCTCGCCGGCCCGCGCCTGCAGGTCGTTGAAGGCGATCTGGCCGTCCCTGCCGTCGAGGCGGGCGCTGACCGCCAGTTCGCCGTTGCCGCGCGGACGATAACCGGGGCTGACGGCGCGGATGGCCTGGGCGAAGCCGGCGGCGCGCAGGGACACGCCGCCCTCCACCTTGCCGGCCCCGAAGCTGCCGTCGAAGCCCAAGGCCAGTCCGGGCAGGCCGAGTTCCGCCTTGAGCGGCAACGGCCATGCCAGTCCGGCGCTGACCATGCCGGTGATGCGGCGCTCGTCCAAATCCAGGGTCAGGGCATTGAGCGACAGCCGGTCGTCGGCCAGCCGCACCTTGCCCTCCAGCTTGCCCTTGGCGGGCGCTGCCCCGCCGCCCAGGCCCAGCCAGGAGCGCAGGGCCGGCAGGTTGCGGCTTTCGGCCTTGAGATCGCCCTCGAAGCGCGGGCGGCCCTCGGGGGTGACCAGGGCGCCGGTCAGCTTGACCGATCCGCCGCCCGGCAGCTTGGCCGAGGCCTGGGACAGGGTCAGGCGCTGGCCGTCGAGCAGGGCGTTGAGCTGGATGTTGCCGACCGTCTCGCCCCGCCATATCAGGCGTCCGATGCCGACGTCCAGATTGGCGGCCAGATCGTGCGGCAGTTCGAAGGGCTGGGCGGCGGCCGGCACCGGCTGCTGCGCCGTCGACGCGGCGGAGGCGGATACCGTGACGGGCACGGCAGCCTTGGTCTGGGTCTGGGTCTGGGTCTGGGTCTGGGTCTGGGGCTGGGCCGGGGCGGGACGCCGCGCGTCCAGATCGAAGCTGTCGGCCCTCAGGGTGACGTCCATCAAGGCGGGGGCGCCGGTCAGGCTGGCCACCACGCTGCCGGTGACGGTGGACTCGCCCAGGATCACGCCAAGGTCGGAGATCACCACTTCGTCGGGCGACAGGCGCAATTCGGCCTGGGCGGACAGGGGGGCGTCGGGCAATTGTCCCGATCCGGCGGCGCGGGACAGGGAGGCCAGCGACACCTCGACCTTGCCGTCGAGGCCGCCCTTGCCGAAGCGGCCTTCGAAGCCGGCGGTGCTTTCCAGGGAGGGCAGGGCCAAGGCGGCCTTCAGCGGCGCCATCTCGCCGCCGCTCGGGCGGCGTCCGCCCGCCTCCAGGGTGGCGGGCCTGCCCCACAGCCGGCCGCTGCCGCTGAGGCTGAAGCTCTCTCCCCTGGCCGAGGCGCGCAGGGTCAGGCCGTCCAGGGGGCCGACCCGGCCGCCTTCGATGACGATGTCCGACAGTTCGGGCCGGCCGGCCAGCAGGGCGCCGAGCGGCAGGCCCAGGCGCACCCGGTCCAGGGCGGCGGTGTTCTCCACCGCCACCGCCGCCAGGGTCACGGCGGGGGAGGGCAGAATGCGAAGGGTGATGGGACCGGCCACGGTGACCTTGCGGCCGAGCAGGGCGGAAGCCTGCGCCTCGATGGGGCCACGCCAGGTGTTGCCGTCCATCAGGACGGGAGCGGCCAGGACAAGCGCCAGCCCGGCCGCGGCGACGGCGGCGGCGGTGATGGCGACGGGTTTGCTGACCGGCAGGCGGGACAAGGATGGCCTCACAGGATCAGGGACAGGATCACCATCCATACTCCCAGAAGCAGGGCTCCGACCAGAACGAAGCGGCGGTTCCAGGTGCGCGATACGACTTTGACCGGCACGTCGGCCACCCGCGCCACCGACATCACCGCCGCGCCCACCGGGGTGGTGCAGATGGACAGCGCCCAGGCGCCCAGCATGCCGCTGGCCATGACCAGCGGATCGATGCCGGCCGCCGAAAGGCTGCCCAGCGCATTGCCCAGCAGGGTGATGGTGACCAGCTGCGAGATGCCCAGATGGGCCGCCACCATCACGCTCCAGGCCAGCAGCACGGCCAGCACGATGGGCGGCAGGGGGATCAGGGCGATGGCCCGCGCGGTATCCTCGGGAGTGACGAAGGCCGCCACCACGGTGCCCAGGAACATGGCACCGCCCAGCATGGCCACCTCGGAGCGGTAGCCGGGTAGGCTGGCGCCCAGGCGGCGGAGGAACAGCCGGGCGGTCAGCGCCAGCCGGCGGGGGGCCGTTCCCGATTGCTGGGTATACAGCCAGACCAGGGCCGAAAGCGGCACGACGATCATGGCGCCCACCACCAGACGGACGCCCAGCAGTTCGGCCAGGGCGACGGCGCCGGTCACCACGGCCGTCACCAGCAGGCTCAGGCTCAGGATGGGTCCGAAGTCGGTCTGGTGGCGGTGGGGGGCCAGGCGGCTGGCATGGGGGGGGAAGTCCATGCGGTCCAGCGCCCAGCCCCAGCCCATCAGGATAAAGGATAGGACGACCTGCAGGGGCAGAAGGTGCCACCACACCAGATCCGGCACCACCTGCTGGATCACCGTGAACGACACGGCCAGCGGCGACCACACGGTCATCATGGCGAAGCCGCGCAGGACGGCGGTCATCATGCGGCGCTTGCGGATATCCTTGACGGTTTCGTCGCCGCCGGCCGCCTTCAGGGTGTTGCCCTTGGTGATCATGATCCCCAACAGGGGCAGCACGCCGAAATTGAGCACCAGGGAAATCAGGTGGCTGCCCAGGCTGAGCGCGGCATAGCGGTGGCCGGGACGCTGGTGCACCATCTGCTCGCCGCAGCGGCGGATCAGCCGGGAACTCTGGGCGCTGTCCCGCAACATGCCCAGCGTGGTGAACAGCCCGATGATGAAGGTGGACTCGGCCAGACCGTGGCGCAGCACCGGAAGGGCCTGGGGCAGGAAAACGACGGCGGTCGCGGCGGCCGCCAGGGCGGCGGCCAGCATGCGGCGCCCGCCCTGGGACATGGAGGACCATTCCAGCGCGATATAGACAAGCAGGGCGGCACCGGCCGCGTCCGTGGCCCACGGCCACTGGAATATGGCCCAGCCCATGGCACAGCCGATGACGACGATGATCGCCAGGGTGGACAGGGACGAACGGGTTTTGCCGCCGGTCACGACGGCCCGGCGGCGAAACGCGACCGGGGAGCGGGAAGGACCTTGGCCGGGCGGGGCAGGTCCTTCATCAGGCCCGGCCCGTTCATCATGGCGAAACCGCCCAGCACGGTGCCGACCACCACCCGGCGTCGTCTGACGCCCCAGACACAGACCGCGAGACCGGCGGCCCGCGCCTCGCGCCGCAGCCGTTCCAGGGCGGCCAGCAGGTGCTCGTCATCGGTCTTGTCGGCGTTGGGCAGTTCGGCGAGATCGATGGTGACCATGGAAACCCCGGCCAGGGCGGCGCGGTTCAATGCCGGATCGGTCAGCGGCACGCGGATCATGATCTCGCGGCACAGGGGACGGATGGCGGTGACGGCCTCGGACAGGGATACCGGGGCCAGATTGGCCGGCAGGCCGAACAGGTCGATGATCAGGTTTTGGGTGCGGATCGCCTCGGGGATGTCGGCGAAGGGACCCAGGACCGACATGCGGGCCGTGGTGCCCAGCGAGCCCCAGTGCAGCGGCACCACCATGCGGGCGGAACCGCTGTCGGCCATCGCCGCCTTGATGCCGCGCACCGCCGCGCCGGCCACGAAGCGGTCGAGCTTGGGGATGGATTCTCCGTCGGCGGTGGGATAGGCGCGCGAGCCCTCGTAGGCCGGCTCTCCCGGCTGGTCGACGCGCAGCACCTGGGCGCGGTAGGCGCCGATCACCTCGCCCTCCTCCATCCAGGTGGGCCGCCAGACCAGGGACAGGGCCGCATCGCCCGGCAGGGGCGGGGTGGCGTCCAGTCCGGGCGCCATATCGGCCGGAGCGCGCTCCACGGAGACGGGCTGCCAGTTCGGGTCGCGGTTTTCCCGCGCGGCCCGTTCCATGGCGGCCCATTTAGGGTCGACGGCGCGCCGCGGGGCGGCATCGTCGGCCGGGGCGATGGGGCCGCGGGCCGGAGCCTGCTCGGCGATCACCGCCCGCGTTTCGGTCACGGCGGCGGCCAGGGCTTCCAGGTTCAGTTCGCCGTCCCCGGTCAGGGCGTCGCCTAAGGAAATCTCCGCCGCCAGGGCCAGGGGGCGGTCGTGGCCGGCGAACTGGCTGCCCACCAGCCGCGTTCCCAGCTCCTGGGCGATGCGCACGGCGCGGCGCCGCGCCTCGGCGGCCGGCGTGTTGCGGAACACCAGCACGAACAGGTCCGAGCCCTTGCGGCCGAAGACGTTGCCGGCGCCCAGATGAAGATTGATGACGCCCTCGGCGATCAGCATCACCTTCTCGGCGATGCGGCTCCACTTGTCGCCCACCGCCTCGTGGAACTCCACCAGGGAGATCAGGTGCAGCTTGGTCTGGTACTGGCCGTCATCCTCGGCCAGCAGGCCTTCCAGGGCCAGGGTGAAGGAATCATCCACCAGGGACGAGGAGCCCGCCTCGGCGGGCAGGACGATCTCCTCCTCCTCGGCGGCGGCGGACCGTCCCCCCATCAGCCGTCCGAAGGCGGCCAGCGGCCGGGCCAGCGTGGTCATCAGACCGCCCTTGGAGCGTTTGTCCTTTTTCGCCATGCCGCCGCCTCCTCCGAGGCTTAGGGTTTGAAGTACTTGGCCGCCAGTTCCACATACTTCCCGGCCGAGACCGGGAAGAAGGCGATTTCCTCGTCGCTGAGGCGGCGCAGCATCCTGGCCGGATTGCCGCCCCACAACTCGCCCCTCTGGACGCGCTTGCCCGGCGTCACCACCGCGCCCGCCGCCACCATGGCGCCCGATTCCACCACCACGCCGTCCAGCACCACGGCGCCCATGCCGACGAAGCAGGCGTCTTCCAGGGTGCAGGCGTGCAGGATGGCGCCGTGGCCGATGGTGATGTCCGAACCGATATAGGTGCCCAGCTTGCCGCCGGTGACGTGGACGACGGTGCCGTCCTGGATGTTGGTGCGCTCGCCGATGCGAATCTCGTGCACGTCGCCGCGGATGACGCAGTTGAACCACACCGAGGTGCCGGCGCCGATCACCGTGTCGCCGATCACCACGGCATTGGGGGCGACGAACACGTCGGGGGCGATGGTCGGGCTGACGCCCTGAAAGGGAAGGATATTACCGCTCATCGCTGTCCTCACGGGAACATGGGTTGCTGTTCGAGCGCCAAGGTCTCGGGCAGGCCGAACATCAGGTTCATGTTCTGCAGCGCCTGACCGGACGCGCCCTTGACCAGATTGTCGATCACCGAGGTGATGATGATCCGTCCGGGGACCCGGTCGTCGAACACGTTGATCACGCAGTGGTTGGAGCCGCGCACATGCCGCGTGTGGGGCACCACGCCCTCGGGCGCCAGCCGCACGAAGGGCTCGCCCTCATAGGCCTTGGCCAGCCGGGTGCGCAGGTCGGCGGCCTTGGCGCCGCCCCTGGTCTTGACATAGATGGTCGACAGCATGCCCCGGCTCATGGGGATCAGGTGGGGGGTGAAGCTGACCAGCACCGGGGTGCCCGCCGCTTGCGCCAGTCCCTGCTCGATCTCCGGCGCGTGCCGGTGGCTGGCGACGCCATAGGCGTGCATGCCCTCGGTCACCTCGGTGTAGAGATTGGCCTCCTTGGCGGCGCGCCCGGCGCCCGACACGCCCGACTTGGCGTCGATGACGATGTCGGCGGCCTCGATCAGCCCGGCCTCGAGCAGCGGGATCAGCGGCAACTGGACCGACGTGGGATAGCAGCCGGGATTGGCCACCAGCCGCGCCTTGGCCACCTTGTCGCGAGCCAGTTCGGTCAGGCCGTAGACCGCCTGCTTCTGCAATTCGGGAGCCCGGTGCTCGTGGCCGTACCACTGAGCATAGGTGTCCACGTCGAACAGCCGGAAGTCGGCCGACAGATCGACGATCCTGACCGAGGCGGGCAGGGCGGCGATCACCTCCTGGGTGGTGCCGTGAGGCAGGCAGCAGAACACCGCGTCCACGGCCTTGAAGTCCACCTGATCGATGGCGACCAGATCGGGAAGCTTCAGGCCGCCCAGATGGGGAAAGACCGATTCCATGGACTGGCCGGCCTTGCGGTCCCCGGTCATCACCTTGATCTTGAAGGCCGGATGCAGCGCCAGCAGGCGCACAAGCTCGGCGCCGGTATAGCCGCTGGCTCCCAGGATGGCGACGGAAACGTCCTTCATGATGACCCTACTTCCTTGAACATGGGGAGCGGACGATAGCAGGCCATTTTCCGGGCGACAACCGCGCGAACTTGACGTCTCCATTGCGGCATTGTAGAGCCATGTTCGTCCTGCATCCCGGAACACGGTGAAATTCCGTGGCGGTCCCGCCGCTGTAATCGGGGACACGGACCACGGGGCCTTCGGGCCCAGCCACTGGCGAAACGCCGGGAAGGCGTGGTTTCCGTGGCTGATCCGAGAGCCAGAAGACCTGTAGGACATGGTTGAACGAGGGGCGAAATCCGATGGTAAAGGGTTTCGGCGAAGGCGCATCCGCGTCTTGGCCGTTAGCCCCTTTGGCATACGAAGGAATCGCCATGACCAAGACTGAAAGCAAGCCCCGTCCCACCGTCATCGCCAGCCGCAAGACCTGCGATGCCGAGGGCACCGGCCTGTCCCATTACGTCCTGATGGACAAGCAGGTGAAGCGGTGACTCTGGCGGCCCCCATCCTTGGGGGCCGTCTTCCCGACGGCCTCCAGCGGTTCGAGATCGGCCATGCCGACTACACCGCCCTGATCGACGCGGACAACGCCTTCTGGGCTCTGGTGCGCAAGGACGAGATGGAAACCGTCCTCGACGACGGCGCGCTGGAACGCGACTGGCGGGCCAAGCGCGAGGATTTCGCCCGCGAAATGGACATGCTGCGCTTCCACCTGAAGCCCTCGGCGGTCTATTTCAACCCGACGGAACGCTGCAACCTGGATTGCTCGTACTGCTACATCCCGCAGACCATGCGGCGCACCGGCGAGCATATGAGCCGCGATAAGCTGCTGGAAGCCATGGCCCGGCTGGACGAATATTTCGCCCGCACCGTGCCCGAGGGCCGCAAGCCGCAGATCATCTTCCACGGCGCCGAGCCACTGCTCAACCGTGACGCCATGTTCGAGGCCATCGACACCTATTCCGACCGCTTTCGCTTCGGGGTGCAGACCAACGCCACCCTGCTGGACGACCGGGCGGTGGAGTTCCTGACCTCGCGGGGCTGCGGCATCGGCCTGTCGCTCGACGCTCCCGTCGCCGAGGTGGCCGACCGTTCCCGCAAGCGCTGGACCGGCGACGGCGTGTTCAACTCCACGGTGGATGCCATCCGCCGCCTCAAGGGCTATGCCGGCTTCAATGTCATCTGCACCATGAATCGCGAGAATCTGGGGCAGTTGACCGACATGGTGGAATTCCTCCATGCCGAGGAGGTTCCGGCCTGCATGCTCAACGTCGTCCGCTGCACCCAGCCGGGCGGACAGGGGGCGTGGGCCGAGGACGAGGCGGTTTCCAAGGCCTATCTGGCGGCGCTCGACCGCACCCATCAGCTTTACCGGGAAACCGGCCGCAAGCTGGTGGTGGCCAATTTCGTCAACATCCTGATCTCCATCCTGGCACCCACCGCCCGGCGGCTGATGTGCGACATCTCGCCCTGCGGCGGCGGTCGCTCGTTCTTCGCCCTGGCGCCCGACGGCTCGCTGTTCCCGTGCTCGGAGTTCATCGGCCTGCCGGCCTTCGCCGGCGGCAATCTGTTCACCGACAAGGTGGAGGACGTGCTGGAAAGCCCGGCCTTCAAGCTGGTGACGGGCCGCAAGGTCGAGGACATCAAGGCCTGCTCCACCTGTCCGGTACGGCATTTCTGCGGCTCGCCCTGTCCGGCCGAGGCGCACGAGGCCAATGGCGGCATGGAGCAGATCGGCGCCTATTGCGGCTTCTATCTGGATCAGGCCCAGTACGCCTTCCGCCTGATCGCCGACGGCATCGCCGAGGACTATATGTGGGACGGCTGGGACGACGGCACCGAAACCGCCTTCGCCTTCGGCTGCTAGACGCAAGTCCCCCTCTCCCGTCCGCCAGGAGAGGGGGACTGTTTATTTTACTCCCGTGTCGGCTTGGGCATGGGCGGTTCTTCCCCCGCCGGTCCTGCCTCCACCTTGGTCGCCTTTTCCGGGGCGGGCAGGGGCTTGGCCTCCACGTCGGGCAGCGGTACGGCGCTCTGGTTGGGCACCGGCTTGGCGGCCGGACCGGCGGGCTGGGCCGGAGCGAGGGGCGTCGGCATCGTCGGGTCGGTCCTGGTGGCCGGCATGGCTCCGCCCTCCAGGCGCGGCAGCATGGCGCTCATCACGTTGGTGGCGAGGTTGTGGGCGATGACCGCCAGCTTGGGCGGCTTGCGCTTGCGCTCGAAGCCGCTGGAGGTGGCCTTGTAGCGCTGGTCGGCGCGTTCGGGGCCGAAGCTGTCGTCATCCTCGTCGGGCAGGTCGAAGCCGCGTGCCGACGCCGTCGTCTTGTCGGTCTTCTGCCATTCTTTCAGCGAGCGGCTGTTGACCACCGCCAGGATGCGTCCCGACTTGACGTCGAGGATGCGGGCGCGCAACTCGTAGCCGGTGCTCGACTGGGTGGAATCGGCCACCAGCACCTCGACCATCACATCGGCCATGGTCTGCATGGCCATGACCTCCACCGTCTTGGGATCGATCTCCTCGGCGCCGGCTCCCATGATGCGGGTGATCATGGTGCGGTCGACCACGCTGGCGTCGGCCTGCAGGAAGGGGGCAAGGAAGCCGTCCTGGAATTCCCATTCCCAGGTCTCGCCGCGCGCCGGGCGCTCGGCCGGATCGCCGGCGCGGCGTTGGGTCTCGGTGACGCTCTGGCGACCGCCCGACTGCTTGAGGGTGAGGTCGCCCTCGGTGGAGTTGCGGCTCTTGTCGGCGGTGACGGTGCGGGTCTCGGAATACCACTGGGCCAGGGTATCCGACAGTTGCCGGTTCCACCAGAAGGCCAGGCGCGGCCGGCCGCCCTGAGTATAGGCGTCCTTGAAGCGCGCGATGACGTCTTCCTGGGGCTTGAACGGGTTGGGCCTGACCGCGGCCGCGTCGAGCGCCTCGCCGCCGTCGCGGACGGGGGGCGCCACCTTGGCCGGCGGCTGGTAGGGCGGCACCTTGGCGCCGACGGTCTGGGCCTCGGCCATGACCGGGACCAGCAGGGCGAGGGCCGAAACGGCCAGCAGGCGCGTGATCATTTGCCTTCCCTCATCTCGATCATGTAGCCGTCCACGGTCTTGTCGCCCAGCGACAGCTCGCGGTAGGTGTTGGAGGTGCGCGGCGCGAATTGCATCCGGCGCCAGGCGCTGACCGGCTCGGACGCCGCTCCGTCGGCGGCGTAGAACTGGGTCCGGGCCTCGGCGGATTGCGGGAAGTCGGTGCAGTTGACCACCTGGGCCACCACCTCCACCGTCCCCGTCTCGGTGCGCCGTGCGGCGATGGAGCGCACGTAGAGCTTCCGGATGATGTTGGGGTCGGTGATGTTCACCGAGTTCATGGGCATTTCCTTCAAGGGCGATTTCTCGTCCTCGACCATGGCGGGTCCGGCCACCAGATCGCGCTGGCTGGCGACGCGGGACATGTCGCAATGGGGGGCCGGGTCCAGGGAGGCGCAGCCGCCGAGCAGCAGCAGGCCGAAGGCGGGAACGAGCAGGCGCTTCATGGCGATGACTCCTTGGACTTGGTATTCGTGTCCGCCGCAGGGGCTTTCGCTTCCTGTGGCGCGGGTCTGGCTTCCACGGCGGGAATGACGATGGGCGAGGCCATCACGTCGGGGGGAACGCTGTTGGGGGCGCGGGGATTGCGCGGAACGGCCGAGCCGTGCCGTGCCCAGACCAGACCGCACTTGCCGGCACGCCGGATGGGGACGTCCACCGTTTCCAGCGACGAGCCGCCCGGCGACTGGAACGCCACGGACAGCGTGGTGACCTTGTCGGGCAGGGCCAGGGTCAGGCCCTGGACCCGGTCGGAAAGATTGTCCCAATAGCGGGTGTCCGCCTGGGACTCGATGGAGTGGGCGAACAGCTTGGACAGCCCGCCGATCACCGCGAGGCCGGCCCCCACCATGGCGGCGCCGGCCTGGGTCCGCTCGCGGGCTTCGCGCTGCTCCTTGGTCTCGCGCCGCCGGGGGCCGCTCTCGGTCGCCACCTTGGCGGCCAGCACCGCGCCGACCAGGGCGACGTTGCCCACCGTATCGGCGGTGTCCTTGAAGTCGGCCTTGCCTTCCAGGATGGAATCGAACGGCCGGCCGCCCCGGGTCGAGGCCTGACGGAAGATGTCCTCCAGCAGGACGGCATTGGCGTCGGCAGGGTCCTTGGGGTGGTCGGGATCGGGCCAACTGATGCGGGCCGTCTCGGTGCTGCCGCTGCGCTTGATCCTGAGGCGCGGCCCGTCGGAAATCTTGACCGGGGCGGTGCCGGTCTCCACCAGCACCAGTACATTGTCCTTGTCGCGGGGCAGGGGGGCATCCTTGTTGATGGCGCGGAACTCCTTGAAGTCCTCGGCGGCCAGGGACGTGTTGCCCGAGCAATGGGCGGCCCAGCCCTGCAGGAACGGCATCAGGGCGAAATCGGCGCGGTACTGCTCCTCCTCGGCGAAGGCATCCTGCAGCAGGCCGCCCTTGAAGCTGGCCCGCGCATTCTCGTAATCGCCGGCCTTCATGTACAGCAGGCCGCGATAGTAATAGGCCATGACCCGTTCGTAGGGCTCGCCCTTGAAGTCCTTGATGGCTTCCTTGACCCACAGGCCGCGCGCCCGGCGGGCCTCCTCGTTGTCGGCGTAGACGGCCTCGATGCCCGACAGCGCGTCGTCGAGCAACTGTTCGGCCAGGCGGTCGTGGCCCAGGGCAAAGCTGGCCAGCCCCAGGCGCATGTCGTTGAGCACCCGGTTGCGGTCACCCTGGGCCTGGGCGATGAAGAAATGGCGGCGCAGCTCGGTCGGCTTGTCGTCCAGATAGGCGTGGACCACCGACGGCGCCGGGCTGGTCTCCTGCTCGCGCGTGGTCACGCAGCCCGACACCAGTCCGGCGATGATCAAGCTGCTCAACCAGAAAGGCCGGGCGGCCATGGGGGTGATCCTAGCGATAGATGATGTCGTCCTGGGCGGCCTTGGCGAACTCGTAGATGCCGCTCCAGACGATTTCCGAGGTCTCCAGGTCGACCATCTCGAAGACGATCTGGTTGTAGCGCTGCATCATGCCGCTCTTGGGGTCGCGGGAATCCAGCGAGGTGATGCGGCCGCCCAGGCGATAATCGCCGCCCTTGGGGGCGCGGGCATTGGGCAGGGTGGCTTTGTCCACCACGCCCTGGCGCTTCAGTTCGCGTTCCTTGGTCACCATGTCGGCGTAGTTGCGTCCGACGAACTGCATGCGGCCGGCGGCGGCGCGGTTGAGGCCGACCCGCAGCCGGTCGGTGATGGAGTTCTTGTTCAGGCGCGACGAGCTCTCGTTGTAGAAGTACTCGGAATCGATGATGACGCTGGGCGGCACCTGGGCATTGGCCAGCCGGGGCTGGGACAGCATGTCGCGCATCATCTGATCGGTCATGCCGATGACGTCCTGGGACTCGATGCCGACGCCCTTGACCGGCCCGACGCTGCCGGGATCGATGTAGACGCTGGGGCTTCCGGCGGTGTTGTCCACGCTCTGGCAGGCGGAAAGGGCCAGTCCGGCGAACAGGACGGAAGCAAGGGCGGGCAGGCGGCGCATGGCGGAAGTCCTTAAAGGCTCAGGGAACCGTTGAATAGAATCACGCGGAATTGGGGCGATGATATGGCATTCATGGATACCACGCATCACGCTTTCGTAAACCGGCGCGGGCAGCTAGTATTGTCGGAACGGACCCGAGAGAGTCCGATGCTCGAGGGGATGGCCTTACCTTGTCGGAAACCATGTTCGCACTGCTGGTCGAGGATTCGCCGACCCAGGCCCTGTTGACTCTCGCCGAACTCGAAAAGCTTCCCAACGTCAAGGTCGACCACGCCGTCTCCCTGGCCTCGGCGCTGGAATTCATCCAGCGCAAGCGCTACCACGTGATCTTCCTCGACCTGACCCTGCCGGATTCGGTGGGGGACGAGACGGTGCGCCGCTTCTGCGGCGCCGCGCCGGAGCTGGCGGTGGTGGTGCTCACCAACCACGATGACGACCAGCAGGCGCTGATGGCGCTGGAACAGGGCGCCCAGGATTACCTGCTCAAGGCCAAGCTCGACGCCGCCTCCCTGTCGCGGTCGTTCCGCTATGCCATTCACAGGAAGCGCGCCGAGATCCTGGTGCGCGAGGCCCGCGACGCGGCGCTGGAGGCCAATCGTCAGCTGGAACGCCGCATGCGGCAGATCGACTGCATGTACGGCGTGTCGCGCATCCTGGAATCGCCCGAGCTGCCGTTGCAGGTGGCGCTGGAGCAGGTGGTGGGCAGGGCGCCCTCGGCCTGGCTCAAGCCGGAAACCATTTGTGTCCGCCTCAGTTGCCTGCCCGGCCTGCTGCCCAGCGGCATCGTCCAGACGCCCGGCTTCGTGGAGACGGCCTATCGCCTGGAGGCTCAGGTCTTCGCCGGCAGCCGTCCGGCGGGGCGCATCGAGATATGCTGGACCGAGACGCCGCCCGCCGAGGGTGACGAGGCCTTCTCCACCTCCGAGCGGGAACTGGTGCGCGAATTGGCCCGCCGGGTCGGGCTGGCGTTGGAGCGGGCCTGCGTCCAGAAGGAACTGGTGCAACTGGCCACCACGGATTTCCTTACCGAAGCCTACAATCGGCGCTACTTCATGCAGAGCACGGCGGCGGAAATCCAGCGGGCCGGCCGTTACGGCCGCCCCATGTCGCTGCTGATGATCGATCTGGACCATTTCAAGCACATCAACGATGCGCGCGGCCATGCCGCCGGCGACGAGGCGCTGAAGGCCTTCGTGGTCATGGCCCGCGATCTGCTGCGCGATCAGGACATCATCGGACGCATGGGCGGCGAGGAATTCGCCATCGCCCTGCCCGAAACCGCACTGAACCCCGCCCTGGTGGTGGCCGAGCGCCTGCGTATCCGCCTGGCCGGGCTGCAGGTGCCGGTGAGCGGCGGCGAGCCCCTCACCATGAGCGCCAGCTTCGGCGTCGCCGAGTGCAAGGTGGGGGCGGGCGAGGGGCTGGAAGCCTGCCTGGGCCGCGCCGACGCCGCCCTTTACCGTGCCAAGGCCATGGGCCGCAACCGGGTGGAACCCGCCGAGTAGCTAGAGTCAGTCTGAGTTAAGCGGAATCGGAATTGGGATTCCCCTGGGGCCGAGAATGTGATTCAAACTGCTGGCTGGATAGGAGGCCAGCAGCAATGGCAGGACCTCTTTCGCTAGACCTTCGGCAGCGGATAGCCGCAGCCTTGAATTCAGGCGAGACGACACGCTCGGCAGCGAAGCGCTTTGGGGTTTCGGTGGCTACGGCGGTTCGGATCGGCCAGAAGTGGCGATCCGGGCGCGGTCTTCAGCCCGGCAAGATGGGCGGGCATCGCCGCCCACTTCTGAGCGGAGAGACCGCCGATTGGATACAATCCCGGCTGGCCGAGAAGAAGGACCTGACCATGCGGGCCCTGACGGCGGAACTGGCCGAGCGGGGGATTGTCGTCACCCACGACACCGTCTGGCGCTTCGTCCGTGGTTTGGGCTTGAGCTTCAAAAAAAACGCTGATGGCCAAGGAACAGGATGGGCCGAGGGTAGCGCGGCTGCGCCATCGCTGGAAAACCCATCAACACAAGCTTGATCCCTCGCGCCTGGTCTTTATCGATGAGACCTGGGTCAAGACCAACATGACGCGCCTACACGGGTGGTGTCCTCGAGGAGAAACCCTGCTCGCCAAGGTTCCTCACGGCCACTGGAAAACCCTGACCTTCCTGGCGGGCCTGCGCCATGACCGGATCATCGCTCCCCTGGTCCTCGACGGCCCCATCAATGGGGCGACCTTCACCGCCTGGGTGGAGCAATCCTTGGCACCGGCCCTGGAACCCGGTGACGTCGTCATCCTCGATAATCTGGGAAGCCACAAAGGAAAGTCGGCACGCCAAGCCATCCGCAAGGCCGGTGCCCATCTGCTTTTCCTGCCGCCCTACAGTCCCGACCTCAACCCGATCGAGATGATGTTCGCCAAACTCAAAACACTCGTCCGCAAAGCCGAAGAGCGGACCATCGAAACAACATGGAGGAGAGTCGGCAAGCTCCTGGAGGCATTCGCTCCGCAGGAGTGCGCCGCCTATCTTCGCCATGCAGGGTATGCTTCAATCTAAGTCAGACAGACTCTAGGGCTGCGGCGCGTCGGCCAGCCAGCCGATGGCTTCCTGGAGGTCCTTGCCCCAGATGCCCCAGGCCAGCAGGGCCGGGAACTTCTCGCCGTCCACATCGGGCCGATAGACATCAAGGGCGATCCGCACGCCATCGCGAACCGGAACCATGATGTCTTTCTCGACCTTGACGTCGTAAACGGGCCTGGTGATATCCGTCTTGACGATCTGGGGATAGCCGTCGAACAGGACGCCGTCTACCTTGGTGCCGAAGGGAACCGGATGAGGAGCCGGTTTCAGTCCCTTAATCTGAACCTGGGCTTCATCTCCCGAATAGACACTCTGGCCGGCAATGGCTGATTTCTCGCCTTTCATGGGGGGGCTTCCTTTAGTGATGACTCGGCTAGGAGAGTTTAATTCTTGATGGGGGGATGATACGGGCCGTTGTCCTGGAGTCTCCCCCTCGTCATGGGGGGCTGAGCCTAGCCGTTTTGCCCTATCCCCCCTTCGTCGGGGGGGGCGTGCGTATGGGCGTGGCGCCTGTTGGTTCTCCTACGCTAAGCTGTTGGGAAGGCAAACAATTATTGTGCGCCGCACAATCCTGGGCAAGGGGAGAGGCGTCCGAATGACCGAACGCGACGCCGTCGAGTGGGCCATACGATGCGCGACTGGGAGATAGATCCTCAATTCGTCCTCAAGGTGACACCACCACGAGCCCCTAGGGGACTGGTGGCGCGCCAGCGTCTTGGGCTTGACCTGGTCGCCCATGGCCAGGCTCTGTTGGTGGAAGCGCCAGCCGGATTCGGCAAGACCTCACTTCTGGCCCAGTGGCGCCGCACCTGCATGAGCCAAGGCGCCATGGTAGCTTGGCTGTCGGTGGATGAACGGGACGTCGCCTTACGGTTCGTCTACGGTTTGGGATGCGCCATGCATGTGGCCAGCGGCCATCGTGCCTTCGGGCAATCCTTCATGCATTGGCTGGGACAGCAGGAAGATGTGGTCAAAGCCCTGACGGTCTGGCTGGCGGAAGTGGCCGAAATTCCAGTCGAGGTGGTGGTCATGCTGGATCTGGCGGATCGTCCGCCCGAGGATATCTCAGAATCGCTCACCTATCTGTTGCGCAATGCGCCGGCCAATTTGCGCATCGTGGTGGCGACCCGCTCGCTGGGGGGGGCGGTGGCATCCCAGGATACCGCCTGGCTGGGGGGGCGGCGTATCACTGCCCGGGATCTTGCCTTCCTGATGGATGAAACCGTGGCGGTCCTGCGGGCGCAGCTGGGGACCGGCTTCGATGCCGATATGGGGGCCAAGCTGCATGCCATTACCGAGGGATGGCCGCTGGGGTTGCAATTGGCGGCGGCCATCTTGCGCCGTACGCCCGAGATATCGGTGGCGGTGGAGACCATTACCCATGGTGTGGATGATATCCGTCGCTACTTCATGGACTCCTTGGTATCTCATCTGTCCGAACAGGCTTTCGGCCTGATCGTGCGGCTGTCGGTGTTCGAGCATATTCATCCCGAACTCTGCCGGATCGTGTCGGAAAGCGAGGATGCAGTATCCCTGCTGGACCAACTGCGGCTTGAAACCCCGGTGATTATCGAGGTGGAAGGGGGGCCGTGGTTTCGCATGCATCCCCTGGCCCGGGAATTCCTGCTGTCTCGGTTTAATGCCTTGCCCGGCGCGGAGTGTGCCCAGCTGTCGCGTCGCGCCTCCGAGTGGTTCGCCTCTGAAGGCCTGTTCGAAGCTGCCGCGACCCATGCGCTTCTGGCTGGCGATAGTGATGTCGCCTATGGCTTGGCCGAGAGGGGGCTTCAGGAGATGTATGCTAGGGGCCAGGTCTCGCTGGTCATGGATTGGTTTGATCGTATGCCCGATGAGGAAATCGATCAACGTCCCCGGCTTCAATTTGCTGCGGCCTGGGGCTTGGCCTGCAGTTTCCGCCATGCCGAGGCCGAACGGATGGTGCAGCGGATTCTGGCTTCACCGGATATCGACATCAAGCAGCGGTTTGAGGCGGCACTCATCTCCGGTGCCGCCGCTTCCTTCTCGGATCGCCTGGATGACTGTGCCTCGATTCTGGCCCAGTGGGAGCAGGTTCCCAAAAGTGTTGATCCCAAAGTCTTCCGAGCCCGACTGAACCAATTGGCCATGGTCGAGCTGCATCGCGGGCATACCGAGAAGGCTCGGCATCACTCCATGCATATGAGGTCGGTGGGAACCACCGACCTGTCTTTCGCCTTTGGCGACCTCGGCGTGGCGGTTTCCTATCTGTGGGAGGGACAGGTCGGATTGGCGGTGCAGGTGGCGCGGCCGGCCCTGGCTCAAATTGAGCGCCAAATGGGGCGGCGCAGCCCCATCGGCTGCATGATTGCCGCTGTCCTGGCCAGAGCGCTGTGGGAGCAGGATCAGGGCGAGGAAGCGCGGCTGGTGCTGGCCCATCGCCTGGATGTCTTGGAGCAGACAGGGCTGCCACCGGCCTTGCCCAGGCCGCCGATGCCGCCTGGGCCACCTGGGCCAGGTCAAGCGCTTCAGTTCCGGTGATGTCGTAGGTCTTGCCGGCATGCCCGTCCTGGGTCAGCACGGCGATGATGGCCGCAGCCACGTCGCGCCGGCCGATATAGGCAACCTTGCCCCGGGCTCCCGGTTGGGCCAGGGCGCCGCTTTGCCGGGCTGCCGCCAGAGGGCCGTCAAGATTTTCCAGATAGGGGCTGTTGCGCAAGATGGTGTAGGCGATACCGGATGACTTCAGGTGGCGTTCGGTCGCCGAGTGGGAGGCGGCGAAGGGAAACAGGCTGCCGTCGGACGGATTGGCGAAGCTGGTATAGACAATACGCCCGACACCGCGACAACCCCCGCCTTCAAGCCCGCATCGCCGAACTGGAGGCAAAGCGCACGGATGTCGAAGGGCTTCACCGGGCAGTTCAAAGCGATATCACGGCGCGTATCGCCGACAACGAACGTCTCCGCATCGAACAGGACCAGTTCACCGAACAGGCCCGCGTCGCCGGGCGCATCGGCTACTACCTCGAAAACGTTCGTACCGTCACCTCGAACGACGGACTGAAACTGGAAGTTGCCCGCCTGCGGGCCGAGGTCGCGGCTCTCGAAAAGAAGCTCGACCTGGATTTGCTGGAGGAGCGCCTGACCACGGCCCTTGGCTTTGTCGGGCGTGATCTGACGGACATTGCCGGAACCCTGGCGTTGGAACACGGCAACAATCCGCTGCGGCTTGACCGGCGTCGCCTCACCGTGGTGGCCGATACCATCAAGGGGCCGCTGATGTTGCCCAATATCGGCAGCGGCGCCAACTGGGTCGGATACCATGTGGCCGCCCATCTGGCCCTGCACAAGCTGTTCCGCGCCCGTAATCGGCCTGTCCCTGCCTTCCTGATGCTGGATCAGCCGTCGCAGGCCTATTACCCGCCAGATCGGGACGTAGGAGAGGTCGATGTCCATGACGAAGACCAGATTGCAGTTACCCGTCTCTACCGGCTGCTCCTGGATTATTGCGCGACGACGGAAACGCCAATGCAGATCATCGTCGTGGATCACGTCGAGTTGTTGCAGGATTGGTTCCGAGGGGCGATGCGTCAGCGTTGGCGTGACGGGATCAAGCTGGTCCCGATCTCCTGGCTATCGCAGGAGCTGGATGACGAATAGCCCCGCTATTCGCCATCAGAACCGCAGATCATCACCGTCCTGCGGACGGGCAAGAATGTCGTCGACCCGGCTGTGGTGAGCGATCCAATCGCGGGTGCTTGGGCAGATCCAGCCGGTGACCGTCAGAATGCTCTGGTAATCCGCCTCCAGATGCCGAGAAAAAATCGGCTCGTGATGAGCGATGCGGTTTCGAAGGGTGCGCAGATAGTTCAGGGGGCTATGAACCTGGCTCCGGCCGAGCTTGGCGTTGGGGAAGGCCCTAAACAGGCTGGGGCGCCACAGGGTCATCTCGTAATTCCGCTTGGGGCCGCCACCGCCCGGCGGGTGGCCGCCACGCCCAAGCAACGCCACCCAGAAGCCGAACGACAACGCTGCGACCACATGGGGTGGATCGACGACATAATTTTCCCGCCTCAGTTCGTCCTTGGCGCCGGCGATTCGGCTGAGCGTACCGGCATCCAGGCCGCAGCGGGGATCGTCATACCAATCGACACCGTAGGTGGCGGTCAACTCCCGATGCATGGCATTGCGCAGGGCAACCTCCAATCCCTGCAAGGGACCGTAGAATGCCGCACTGGCGGCCGTGTTCCAGGTATAGAGGCGCAGCGCCTTCTCATGGTTGTCACTGGCAGCGGCGACATAGGTGGCCATGCGCTCCGGCGACAGAGACGTCGCCAGTGCCCGGATCACGGTATCGTCGAGGGAGAAAGGCTTGACGGACATGGGGGAGGAGACCTATATGTCGTGAGGTAAGCCCCGGACCCGCCTCTGCCTCTGGCATGCGACCGGGGCTGAGCTTTTTGGGGCTACGGGACGGTTCATGAAGCTGTGTCGTTTCGCTTGACCGCCCGTCGGCGGTAGGCGGGCTTGGCGACCTCCTCGCGGCGCTGGCGATTCTCTTCCTCGACTTGACGGAATTCAGGCTCTAACGCCTGCAGGCGTATGACCAGACCCGAAAGGTCGTAGGTGTTGCTGAGCTTGCCACCATGCCTGCCGATTCGCTCGATTCGCTTGACCAGCCCGACATTCTCCAAAGCTGCGATCTGACGCTGAACTTGGCGCGTGCTGAGCCCCAGCCGTTGAGAAAGGGCCTCCTTGCTGGGAAACGGCTTGCGCTTTTCCTCCCACCAGTAATCGCAGAGCTGCAGGAGCACGGCCAACTGGGTCGGATTCAGCCCGAGTCTTTGCTGGGCACGCAGAAGCAGCGACGGGATGATGGAAAATCCCAGATTCATCACCGCTGCACCCCATTTCCCCTCAGAGGCCTTGGCGGCCTTGGCCGGGCGGAGGGGAATCACCTTGGCCGTTTCCTGTGCATCGCTCATGACATACCTCGTTTCAAGTACGATTAGTATGCCGCAGGAATTGCGCAGGCTTCAAGATGTGCCCAGAAGACATTCACGCCTCCCCCCTCGAGGCGCATGCGTCGTGATCCTCCAGTCGTTTCCGTCCAGTCTTAAATAGGATGACGTTATCTCAGCATCCCCTGTAAGCCAAGACCAACGAGGAATTAAGGGGACTCCGGTCGCCAATGTCTGGAGGGGTGCGCCAGCAATTACGCTGCCGTCGGTTGTCCCGTATCCGATTCTGGTGCCGACGATATGGTCATGCCGAGCGCCAGGGCGATTCCACCCGATATCTGATCCGCCGCCGCCCGCACCGGATCGGCGGCGAGATGGGCGTAGCGGGCCGTGGTCTGCACCTGGGTGTGGCCCAGTAATTTGCCGATCATCGGCAGGCTCTGGCCGGCGGCAACCGCCGTCGAGGCGAAGGAATGGCGGAGGTCATGGATGCGGACATCCTTGATGCCAGCGCGAGTCCGCAGCCGCTGCCAGAAGGGTTGGAGGTCGGTGAGACGGCCGCCATCCTTGTTGCCGGTGATGACCCAGGGATTGCCGTCGAGCTTCGGGATGGCCATCAATATATCGAGGGCGGCTTTGCCGAGATGGACGATCTTGGCGCCGGTCTTGGAATCGGGGAGGCGCAGGGCAGGGGCGTCGGCATCGACATAGGCCCATTTCAGCGTCATGATTTCCCCCAGTCGGCAGCCGGTAAGCATCAGCAACCGTATTGCCGCGATGGCCGAGGGCAGTTCGACGTTCTCGGTTTCCATCTCGACCAGCACCTCGCCGACTCGCTTGATCTCGGCGACGCTCAGGAACCGCTCGCGTTTCTCTTCGGGGTATTTGCGGATGTGCCGCCGCGGGTTGCTACCGTCGGCGCGCAGGCCCCACATCTCAGCCAGATTGAACATCTTGGAGACAACCTCCAGGCACCGGTTGGCCTGATAGGGGATGTGGCGGAGGCCGTGGTGGAATTTGGCGATGTCGGCTCGCGTCACTTCCTCGACCCGCAGGCGCCCCAGCGCCGGAAGTATAAATCGCGTGAGGTTGCGGCGATATTCCTTGGCCGTGCTGGCCTTAATCCTGATGGATATATGCTCCTTGTCGAATCGATCCGACAATTCCTTGACGGTGATTGCGTCGCGGCGAGCCTTCCGATCCCCCGCCGGATCGCCGCCGTTGCGTGCCGCAGCCAGTGCGGTGATGGCCATGGTGCGGGCCTGCTCGGCGGTGAGAATGCCGTGGGGCCCAATGGTCATCTTGCGAGACCGGGTTCCAACACGGTACAGAATGAGGTAACTTTTCTTGCCGCTGGGCAGCACCCGTAGCCCATATCCTGGGATTTCGCTGTCCCAGATCGTATATTCTGCGTCGGCGGCTGCGGCGCTTTCGACCACCCGTTTCGTCAATTTGCTCATCGGCTTCACCCTGCGATTAGATCTGCTACCTGATAAGCATTTTGCCCTCTCCCAGGTAGCACAGTGGCAGCAAGAGGGAGCAAGTGGCTGCGAATCAGGTCGAAGTCGAGCGTGCCGATGGTGCTGCGCGTAGTCAACTAACTACCAGAAAATACAAAGATAAATGAGCCGTAGCGTAGTCATGCGCAAAGTAATGAGGACGACTCATAACCTGAAGGTCGCAGGTTCAAATCCTGCCCCCGCAACCAAAGATTCAGGACCCCGAGGCGAAAGCTCCGGGGCCCTGTCTTGTTTGAGAGATCGCGCACATGATTCGCTTCGAAAATATCAGCAAGCAGAACAGTCATCGGATTCTCTTCTTCGAGACCTCTGCGGCGCTCAACAGGGGCGAAAAAGTCGGGCTCGTCGGTCCCAACGGTGCCGGCAAGACGACGCTGTTCCGCATGATCACGGGCGAAGAGGTGCCGGACATGGGCCAGGTGGCGATCGAGAAGCAGGTCTCGATCGGTTATTTCAATCAGGATGTCGGTGAAATGTCCGGCCGCAGCGCGGTGGCGGAAGTGATGGACGGAGCCGGGCCGGTCAGCTCCGTGGCGGCGGAACTGGCCAGCCTCGAAGCTGCCATGTGCGACCCCGACCGCGCCGACGACATGGACGCCATCGTCGAGCGTTATGGCGAGGTGCAGGCGCGCTTCGAGGAACTGGGCGGCTACGAGTTGGAGGGCCGCGCGCGCGAAGTGCTGGCGGGCCTGAGCTTCAGCCAGGAGATGATGGACGCGGACGTGGGAGCGCTGTCGGGCGGCTGGAAGATGCGCGTGGCGCTCGGCCGCATCCTGCTCATGCGCCCCGACGCCATGCTTCTTGACGAGCCCAGCAACCACCTGGACATCGAAAGCCTGATCTGGCTGGAGGAGTTCCTGAGGGGCTACGACGGCGCCCTCCTGATGACCTCGCATGACCGCGAGTTCCTGAACCGGATCGTCACCAAGATTATCGAGATCGACGGCGGATCGCTGACCACCTATTCCGGCGATTACGCATTCTACGAGCGGCAGCGGGCGCTGAACGAGAAGCAGCAGCAGGCCCAGTTCGAGCGGCAGCAGGCCATGCTGGCCAAGGAGATCAAGTTCATCGAGCGCTTCAAGGCCCGCGCCTCGCACGCCGCCCAGGTCCAGAGCCGGGTGAAGAAGCTGGACAAGATCGAGCGCTTCGAGCCGCCGAAGCGCCGCCAGATCGTGTCGTTCGATTTTCCGCCGGCCCCACGCTCGGGCGAGGACGTGGCGGTTCTGAAGAACGTGCACAAGGGCTATGGCAGCCGGACCATCTATCAGGGCCTCGACCTCATCATCCGCCGCAAGGAGCGTTGGTGCGTCATGGGGGTCAACGGCGCGGGCAAGTCGACGCTGTTGAAGCTGGTGGCACGCGCCGCCGAGCCGGACACCGGCACCGTCGCCGTCGGCGCCAGCGTCAAGATGGGCTATTTCTCCCAGCACGCCATGGAACTGCTTGATGGCGACAGGACGGTGTTCGAGTCCCTGGAGGACTCTTTCCCCCAGGCCAACCAGGGATCGCTGCGGGCGCTGGCCGGCTGTTTCGGCTTTTCCGGCGACGATGTGGAAAAGAAATGCCGTGTCCTATCCGGCGGAGAGAAGGCCCGGCTGGTGATGGCGATCATGCTGTTCAACCCGCCGAATTTCCTGGTGCTCGACGAGCCCACCAACCATCTCGATCTCGACACCAAGGAAATGCTGATCAAGGCCTTGGCCGCCTATGAGGGCACCATGCTGTTCGTGTCGCACGACCGGCATTTCCTGGCGGCGCTTTCCAACCGGGTGCTGGAACTGACGCCCGAGGGCATCCACCAATACAGCGGCGGCTATACGGAATACGTGGCACGCTCCGGGCACGAAGCTCCGGGGCTGCATAGCTGAGCCTTCCCAGGCTCATACCAAATCCCGATGAGCCGGTCTCATCGGGATTTGGTTAGGCCCAACGGGCCGCGCGCCTTATGGCGCGGGAGGCAAGGGCGCCTGCGCCCGCCCGCCGATTGAGGGCGAGCCCGGTGATCGGTTGCGATCACTGGGATATGGTATCAGTCGTCGCCCATGCCGCGCCGCGAGATGGGGATGTCGCGGTGGATATAGGCGCTCATCACCAGCCCCCAGCCCAGCAGCAGCGACAGCATGGCGGTGCCGCCATAGGAGATCAGCGGCAGCGGCACGCCGACCACCGGCACCAATCCCATCACCATGGCGGTGTTGATGAAGAAGTAGAGGAAGAAGGTGGTGGCGATGCCGTGGGCCACCAGCCGGCCGAACTGCGAGCGGCAGCGGATGGCGATGGCGTAGCCATAGGCCAGCAGCAGGGCGTAGAGACCGAGCAGCACCAGGCCGCCCATCATGCCCCATTCCTCGGCGAACATGGTGAAGATGAAGTCGGTCTGCTTTTCCGGCAGGAAGTTGAGACGGCTTTGCGTCCCCATCATATAGCCCTTGCCGAACACCCCGCCCGAGCCCAGCGCGATCTTGGACTGGGTGATGTGGTAGCCGGCACCCAGGGGATCGTCCTCGGGATTGAGGAAGATCAGCACGCGCTTCTTCTGGTACTCGCGTAGGAACTGCCAGGCTACCGGGACGGCGGCCATGCCGCCGGCGATGACCACCACGAACTTCCAAATACGCACGCCGGCCATGAAGAACAGGGCTCCCGACGACATCACCAGCATCATGGCGGTACCCAGATCGGGCTGCTTCAGCACCAGGATGGCCGGAGCGAACACCATGATCAGCGGCGGAATCAGGAACAGCGGGCGGCCGATCTCCTGCTGGCCGGCGCCGTGGAAATAGCGGGCCAGCGACAAAATCAGGGCGATCTTCATGATCTCCGAGGGCTGCAACTGGATGAAGCCCAGGTCGATCCAGCGCTGGGCTCCCATGCCGATGGTGCCTTTCAACTCCACCAGCACCAGCAATATGAAGGCGATGGCGTAGAAGGTGTAGGCGTGGCGCATCCAGAAGCGCAGATCGATCATGGCCACCGAGATCATCAGGCTGATGCCGATGGCGAAACGGATCATCTGCTTGGTGGCCCAGGGCTCCATGGAGCCTTGCGCCGCCGAGTACAGGGTGGCGAAGCCCACCGAGGCGATGGCGGCCAGCACGGCGATCAGCGACCAGTTGATCTGCCAGATCTTGTCGCGGATGGACATCTCGGTGCGGTTGAGGCGTGACGGCGTGCGCGGCAGCGGCCTGAGCATCAGAATCTCCTCAGGTCCGGAGCCATGGATTCGCCGCCGGTATCGGCGGCGACCCGGGCCATGTCACGCTTCTGTACCTCGATCATGATGTCGCGGGCGATGGGGGCGGCCACCGCCGAGCCGCCGCCGCCGTGCTCGACGATGACGGCGATGGAATAACGCGGATTCTCCTCGGGGGCATAGGCCACGAACAAGGCGTGGTCACGCTCCTTCCAGGGCAGCTGGTCGTTCTTCTTCACGCCCGTCTCACGCTCGCGCATGGTGATACGCCGCACCTGAGCCGAGCCGGTCTTGCCCGACAGCCACATACCGTCCTGGGTGATGCGGGCCTTGTAGGCGGTGCCGCCCGGTTCGTTGGAGACCGCGAACATGCCCTTGCGCACCAAGGTCAGCGACTGGCGCGACACGTCCATGCTGGGCCACGAGGGATTGGAGCGGCTCCTGGCCGTCTTCTCGCTGATCTGGTCGCGGGCAACGTGGGGCACCACCGCATAGCCGCCATTGGCGATGCGCGCAGTCATGGTGGCCAGTTGCATGGCGGTGGCGGTGACGTATCCCTGGCCGATGGCGTTGATCAGGGTCTCGCCCGGATGCCAGGGTTGCTTCAGCACCGCTTTCTTCCATGCCTTGTTGGGGATGATGCCCGACTTCTCGCCCGGCAGATCGATGCCGGTGGGGGCGCCCAGGCCGAATTTCTTGGCCATTTCGGCGATCTTCTCGTAGCCGACGCGGCGCGCCACTTCGTAGAAGTAGACGTCGCAGGAATTCTTGATGCCGGTGACCAGATCCTGTGCTCCGTGGCCTTCCTTCTTCCAGCAATGGAACTTGATGGAGCCCAGCTGGGTATGGCCCGAGCAGAACACCCGCATTTCCGGCGTGATGTCGCGGGCCTCCAGCGCTGCCAGGGCGGTCAGCATCTTGAAGGTCGAGCCCGGCGCGAAGGTGCCGCCGATAGCCTTGTTGGTCAGCGGCGAGCGGGGATTGGTGGACAGATCCTTCCATTCCTCGTTGGACAGGCCGCGATTGAAGGAATTGGGATCGAAGGACGGGGTCGAGGCCATGACGATCACGTCGCCGGTGTGGATGTCCATCACCACCACGGCGGCGCTTTCATCGCCCAGGCGCTGGGCGGCGTATTCCTGCAGCTTCATGTCGAGCGTCAGGTTGAGGTCGATGCCGGGCTCGCCCTCCTTGCGCTCCAGTTCCCGGATGACGCGGCCTACCGAGTTGACCTCGAGCGTCGAGGTGCCGTGGCGGCCGCGCAGCGCCATGTCGTAGATGCGCTCCACGCCGCCCTTGCCGATACGAAAGCCCGGCAGTTCCTCCAGCGGGTCGCCGGTCAGCTCGTTCTCGGATACCGCCGAGACATAGCCCAGGATGTGGGCGCCCAGGCTTTCCAGCGGATAATAGCGGCTCTGGCCCACGTCGATGACCACGCCGGGCAGGTCGGCGGCATTGACCTCGACGCGCGCCACCTCCTCCCAGGTCAGGTTCTCGCGCACACTCAAGGGCACGAAGCTGCGCCGCCGGCGCACCTCCTTGTGGATGCGGGCGCGGTCGCCGTCGCCGATGGTGATGATCTTGGTCAGCGCGTCCAGGGTGTAGTCCAGGGACGGCGTCTGCTCGGGCACCACCATGACGCGGTAATTGTGCTGGTTGACCGCCATGGCGATGCCGTTGCGGTCGAGAATCAGGCCACGCGGCGGAGCCAGCAGGCGGGTGCTGATGCGGTTGTCCTCGGCCTGGACGGCATATTTGTCGGCTTCCATGACCTGCAAATAGTACATGCGCGCCGCCAGCGCCCCCATCAGGGTCGCCTTGCCGCCGGCCAGCATCATGGCCCGGCGGGAGAACAGCTTGGAGCGGTCGTTGTCGTGATACATGCCGCCGCCCTCCCTACACGTCGCGCAGGAAGGCCAGCTGCGTCCGGGCCAGAGTCCAGGTCAGCAGCGGGAACAGGGCAAGGGTCATCAGGTACTCGAACGCCACCGGGGCGATGTCCAGGGGGCGGCCCTTGATGAACGACAGCAGCAGCCAGGCCATGCCGATGGCCCCGGCGGTGAGCAGGCTGAACGCCCACCAGGTGACGGCGAAGGACTTGCCCAGGAAGAATTTGCGCTGCGAGGCGGCGGTGCCCTGGACCAGCAGCAGCACCAGGGCGTTTACCCCCAGCGGCGTGCCGGCGACGATGTCGTAGAGCAGGCCGATGACGAAGGCCAGCCAGGCGGGCAGCAGATCCGGCCGGTAGATGGCCCAGTAATAGACCCCCATCAGCGGCAGCATGGGAGCGATCCCGGAAAAGCCGGGGATGTGGGTGGGAATGGCGGTCAGCAGCAGCAGGAAAACGGTGATGCCGAACGGGACCAGATGGCGGACCCAGGTGTCCATCTTCACCCAGACGGAGGGTTTCACTCCTCTTTCCCCCGGCGGCGGCGTTCCGGCGGCGGCGGCCGTTCGAACGGCAGGATGCCGCCCAGGCCGAAATCGACGATGGAGACGAATTCCAGACGGTGGCGCTGGACGAAGGGCTCGACCCGGATGATGCCGTCGGTGACCGACGACACCACGCCCACCGGAATGCCCGGCGGGAACGCGCCGCCCGAGGCGGCGGTGACCACCCGGTCGCCCACCGAGATGGCCGGGCTGCCGGTGATGTAATTGAGGCGCGGTCGCTGGCTGTTGTCGCCGGTCAGGATGGCCCGGGTGCGGGTGGCCTCCAGCATCACGGGCGTGCGGGCGTTGATGTCGGTGATCAGCAGCAGGCGGGACGAGCGCGCTCCCACCTCGGCCACGTGGCCGGCCAGCGCCTCGCCGGTCAGCACCGCCTGGCCCTTGCGCACGCCTTCCTTGGCCCCGGCGCCCAGCAGCATGCTCTGGCCGAAGGCCGAGCCCATGTCGCCGATCACCCGCGCGGTGACGAAGGCGGGGTCGGGGTCGGGGATGAAGTTCAGCTGGTCGTGCAGGACGGTGTTCTCGGCCTCCAGGCGCCGCGCCACCGTCTGCCAGTGCATCAGCTTGGCGTTCTCTTCCTTGAGGCGGGCATTCTCGGTCCGGAGATTGGCCAGTTCGTGGAAGTTCTCGGTGACCTGGGCGATGGTGGCGGCGGGCCGCGCCATGGCGTCCAGAAGGGGGGCGATGGCATCGGCGACCAGGGCGCGGGTGCGCTCGATCAGTACGATATCGGCCTTGCCGAGGATCATCAGGGCGACCGAGGCGACGATCAGGGACAAGAAGGCGAAGCGCTGGACCAGCAGCCTTAACGTCGCGAGCCGACCTGCCGCACCCGACTGCTTCACCTAACCCCTCCGTTCCGCCACTCTCCCCCGGCACACTGAGGAAGGCATCGGATCGATACTACTATATCTAGTGCCCGTAAAACCACTAATTCCGGAGGTCCAGGCCGAGGAATCCGAGAGGATTCAATGCCTCGGCCTCCTAGTACATGCTGGTCAGCACGTTCTTCAGCTTGGGCATTTCCTCCAGGGCGCGGCCGGTACCCAGGGCGACGCAGGAAAGCGGGTCGTCGGCGATGGAGACCGGCAGGCCGGTGGCGTGGCGCAGCACGTAATCCAGGTTGGACAGCAGGGCGCCGCCGCCGGTGAGCACGATGCCCTTGTCGACGATGTCGGCGGCCAGTTCGGGGGCGGTGTGCTCGAGCGCGACCTTGACCGCCTCGATGATGGCGCCGACCGGCTCGGCCAGGGATTCGGCGATCTGGCGCTCGGAGATGATCAGTTCCTTGGGCACGCCGTTCATCAGGTCGCGGCCCTTGATCTCCATGGTGCGGCCCTCGCCGTCCTCGGGCGGGCAGGCGGAGCCGATTTCCTTCTTGATGCGCTCGGCCGAGCCTTCGCCCACCAGGAGGTTATGGTTGCGGCGGATATAGGCGATGATCGCCTCGTCCATCTTGTCGCCGCCGACGCGCACGCTGCGGGAATAGACGATGCCGCCCAGCGAGAGCACCGCCACCTCGGTGGTGCCGCCGCCGATGTCGACCACCATGGAGCCGGTGGGCTCGGTGACCGGCAGGCCGGCGCCGATGGCCGCCGCCATGGGTTCCTCGATCAGGAAGACGCGACGGGCGCCGGCGCTTTCCGCCGATTCCTGGATGGCGCGGCGCTCGACGGCGGTGGAGCCCGACGGCACGCAGACGATGACCAGCGGGCTGGCGAACGAGCGGCGGTTATGCACCTTGCGGATGAAGTGCTTGATCATCTCTTCCGCCACTTCGAAGTCGGCGATGACGCCGTCCCTGAGCGGGCGGATGGCCTGGATGTAGCCGGGCGTGCGGCCCAGCATCATCTTGGCCTCGTCGCCGACGGCCAGGACCTTCTTCTTGCCCTTTTCCTCGGCGATGGCGACCACCGACGGTTCATTGAGGACGATACCGCGACCCTTGACGTAGACCAGCGTATTGGCGGTTCCGAGATCGATCGCCATGTCGGCGGACATCCAACCCGTCAGCTTCGAAAACATAATCCCTCACTCACCTTACGATGCGTCTTTGAATGACCCGGTCGCGCGCGTGCTATATCACGGCCCGGCGTCGTCGGGGGCGGTTTTTTGCCGTTTGACCAGAAGTTTGTTCAGGGCGTTGACATAGGCCCGCGCCGACGCCACCAGGGTGTCGGTTTCGGCACCCTGGCCATTGACGCTCTTACCGTCTTCTTCCAGTCGGACGGTGACCTCGGCCTGGGCGTCGGTCCCCTGGGTCACCGCGCTCACCTGATAGAGCTGCAGCTTGGCCTCGTGGGGGAACAACGCCTTGATGGCGTTGAAAGTGGCGTCCACCGGACCGTCGCCGGTGGCGCGCACGCTCTTGACCTGGCCGTCCACCGACAGTTCCAGTTCGGCCGACGGCGGCTGGTGCTTGGTGCCGCACAGCACCTCCAGCGAGACCAGCTTGACCCGGTCGTTGCCGCGCACCACCGCGTCGTCCACCAGGGCGACGATGTCCTCGTCGAACACGTCCTTCTTGCGGTCGGCCAGATCCTTGAAGCGGTTGAAGGCGTCCTCCACCGCGTTGTCGCCCAGGTCGTAGCCCAGCTCCTTCAACTTGGCCTTGAAGGCGGCACGGCCGGAATGCTTGCCCATCACCAGGGACGAGCGGTGCAGGCCGACGGATTCCGGGGTCATGATTTCGTAGGTCTGGGCGTGCTTGAGGACGCCGTCCTGATGGATGCCCGATTCGTGGGCGAAGGCATTCTTGCCGACGATGGCCTTGTTGGGCTGGACCACGAAGCCGGTGATGGTCGAGACCAGACGGGACGCCTTGGTGATGTTCTCGGTCTTGATGCCGGTCTTGTAGGGCATCCGGTCGGGCCGGGTGCGCAGCGCCATGACGATCTCTTCCATGGCGGCGTTGCCGGCGCGCTCGCCCAGGCCGTTGATGGTGCATTCGATCTGCCGCGCGCCCTTGCCCACCGCCGCCAGGGAATTGGCGACGGCCAGGCCCAGGTCGTTGTGGCAGTGCACCGAGATGACCGCCTTGTCGATGTTGGGCACCCGGTTGAACAGCATCTCGATCAGGGCGGCGTATTCGTCGGGCACCGCATAGCCCACGGTGTCGGGGATGTTGATGGTCCGCGCGCCGGAGTTGATGGCGGCCTCGACGCAGCGGCACAGGAAATCGTGCTCGGTGCGCGAGCCGTCCTCGGCCGACCATTCCACGTCGTCGGTCAGCGAGCGGGCGTAGGCCACCGAATCGGCGATCTTTTCCAGAACCTTCTCCGGCTCCATCTGCAGCTTGTATTTCATGTGCAGGGGGCTGGTGGACAAGAAGGTGTGGATGCGGCCGCGCGCCGCCGGTTTGATGGCCTCGGCGCAGCGCTCGATATCGCCCTTGGTGGCGCGGGCCAGGCCGCAGATCACCGAGGTCTTGACCGCCTTGGCGACCGCCTCGACCGCCTCGAAATCGCCGTTGGAGGCGATGGGGAAGCCGGCTTCGATGACGTCGACGCCCATCTCCTCCAGCACCAGCGCGATACGGACTTTCTCCTCCAGATTCATGGAGGCGCCGGGCGATTGCTCGCCGTCACGCAACGTGGTGTCGAAGATGATGACGCGGTTCTGATCCATGCACTCGCTCTTGAACTGTGGCGCGCCGGGAAAAGGCGCGAACGGAAAAGAGGCGAGCACGGCCCGCCGGAAGCGGCCGGTGAAACAGTGTCGTGAAACCCGTTTCACCGCGCCTATAGGAAGGCCATTTCGCGGTGCGATGTCAACATAGTTCGTGTGTCGGAAACACATGGGGGACCCAGGATTTCACCGGTCGTTCCCGCCCGGCCGTCCCATGGCGGAGGCCGGGAGGTCCCAGACTTCGGATTCGTTCCAGCTATGCCCTTAGATTACTGACAAAAAAGCCGAAAATTGTGTGTGCCGACTCACAGTTCATACCCGACAAAAACACTATGCTGAATTTGGGATGGATGTTGTGCATAGGGGTTTGGAGCTTTGAAGTGATGCGTACCACCTCGACTCAGTCCACTGCCGCCCGGCAGTCGCGACAGGCCCTCAACCAGACCCTGGCGGGGCCGGTGATGGCCAAGCTGGTGGGCATGGTTCCCGAACTGGCCTGGGTACCGCGCGGCCGCGAATTGGAGACGGCGCTGCGCGATTGCGATCTGCTGAACCGCTGTTTCATAGCTTTCCGCACCCACCGGGCCAGCTTCCGTCCCCTGCTGGTGGACGCCAGGGGCCGCCCGGTGAGCAACGACAACACGCAGCTGAATTGCGGCCGCACCGTCAATCAGGTGATCGCCATGATCGTCCGCTCGGCGGCCAAGCGGCACTTCCGCGCCCGCCTCGACGGCTTTCCCCCCGGCCGGGCCGAACGGCTGCACCGGCGCCGGGAAGTGGGGTGGGGCGGCATGCTGGCCTGGATGAACAGCCGGGTGGAGGAAAGCCGCGGCCGCAAGAGCCGCTCGCCCGGCGATCAGCTCTACGACGCCATCCGCCGCTACCTGCTGCACGACTGGCAGGTGCCGATCATTCCGCAATATGCCCGCATGACGCCGCCCGAGGTCCGGGCCTTGGGCTCGCGCATCCTCGACTTCCGCGATGCGGCCGAGTTGTCGGCCTGGCTGGATGGCGCCGCCGACCAGCGGCAGATGCCCGCCGAGTGGGTGGTGGAGCCGGTTCTCCTGGCGTCCGAACCCCAACCCGAGCCGGAGCCCGAAGCCGTGCCCGTCGTGCCGGCATCCGAGCCGGTCCAGGGGGCCGCCACCTTGCCCGGCGCGCCGCTGGTCGGCGAGGGGCGCCCCCGCCTCGGCGACGTGTTGTCGGCCGACGGCCGACAGATCCGCATGGAAACGGTGGTCCCGCTGCTCACCACGCCGGCGATCAAGGCCGCTCTGGGCTCGCCGGGGCGCGAGGAACTGCGCCGCGCCGCCCGTGCCCTGAGCATGACCGGATCGGGCACCGTGCGCCGCCTGACCGTGGATTTCGGCCTCGATCCCGAGCAGATGACCGCCATGCTGGCCAAGTCGGCCCTGCTGCTGCCGCCGGGCGTCTACGAGCGTCTGTTCGGCCGCCGGGGTGAACTGGTGCTGATCCTGGCGCTGATCGGCCGGGCGCGGGCCGCCGGCCTGGATGCCGAGGCCTCGCCGGCCGCCTTCGCCGCCTTCATGGACGATCTGTTTGGGCGGTTCGCCCGGTAAGCAGGTCGTAGAGCGGCGCCATCTTGCCCAGCCGGACCACGAGTTCGTCGGCGAGGTCGGGCGAAAAGAACAGCGGCTCCATGGGGCGTTCGCGGCAGAGGTAAACGTTCTTGAGGCCGAACCAGGCATGCAGCGAGGCGGGCAGGGTGGCTTCCATCCCCTTGGGCAGGCGCGAACGGCGGTAGGTTTCCCCCGTAAGGGCGAAGCCCGCCTCGTCCGCCGCCGCGATGGCTTCGGCGAAAGCGGTCGGGCGGGCGGTGACGGCGGTTCGCAGCCCGGTCATGGTGGCGGGGCTGGCGGCGTAGAAGCCCATGCCGAAGCGGTAGCCGCCCGGCGCGAAGGCCAGGAAAAAGGCGGGGCGGTTCTGCCATCCCTCGCCGGCCCGGCGAAAGCTCATCCACTGCTTGATACGGTAGGGCGACTTGTCGTGGGAGAAACGGGTGTCGCGGCGGATGCGCGATACGGCGCCGCCCATGGGATTGGTGTCGAAGCCGGGATCGATCTCCAGCATGGCCGGGGCCATGGTCAGAAACAACCGGCGCAGCGGCGTCTGGATCAGGTCGCGATAGGCGTCCTTGCGGGCGTTGAACCACGCGGTCTCGTTGTTGGCGGCCAAATCCGCCAGGAAGGCGGGGGCCTGGGGGGAGAAACCTTCGAAGGTGCTCATGGGGGATGGTACCTCGGGGCGGGGCAATGAAAAAGCCCCGGCGGTTTCCCGCCGGGGCCTTGTCCGAACGCGAAGGGACGGGGCCTTAGTTCTTGGCCTTGTCCACCAGCTTGTTCTTGGCGATCCAGGGCATCATGGCGCGCAGCTTCTCGCCGATGACCTCGATGCCGTGCTCGGCCTGGATGCGGCGGGTGGCCTTGAAGGACGGCTGGCCGGCCTTGCACTCGAGCATCCAGTCGCGGACGAAGCGGCCGGCCTGGATGTCTTCCAGGACGCGCTTCATCTCGGCCTTGGTCTCTTCGGTGATGATGCGCGGGCCGGTGACGTAGTCGCCGTATTCCGCGGTGTTGGAGATGGAGTAGCGCATGTTGGCGATGCCGCCCTCATAGATGAGGTCGACGATCAGCTTCACCTCGTGCAGGCACTCGAAATAGGCCATCTCGGGGGCATAGCCCGCCTCGACCAGGGTCTCGAAGCCGTACTGGATCAGCTTGGTCAGGCCGCCGCACAGCACGACCTGCTCGCCGAACAGGTCGGTCTCGCATTCCTCGCGGAAGCTGGTCTCGATGATGCCCGAACGGCCGCCGCCGATGGCCGACGCATAGGACAGGGCGATCTCCAGCGCATTGCCCGAGGCGTTCTGGGCCACCGCCACCAGGCAGGGCACGCCGCCGCCCTTCAGGTATTCGCCGCGCACGGTGTGGCCGGGGCCCTTGGGGGCGACCATGAACACGTCCAGGTCGGCGCGGGCCTCGATCAGCTTGAAGTGGATGTTCAGGCCGTGGGCGAAGACCAGGGCGGCGCCCTGCTTCATGTTGGCGGCCAGATCGTTGTAATAGAGGTCGGCCTGCAGCTCGTCCGGGGTGAGGATCATCACCACGTCGCCCCACTTGGCGGCATCGGCCGGGGTCATGACCTTCAGGCCCTCGCCCTCGGCCTTCTTGGCGGTCGCCGAGCCGGCGCGCAGCGCCACAGCGACGTCCTTGATGCCGGAATCGCGCAGGTTCAGGGCATGGGCGTGGCCCTGCGAGCCGTAGCCGACGACCACGACCTTCTTGCCCTTGATCAGATTAACGTCGGCATCCCGATCGTAATAGACGCGCATGTTGTTTCCTTTCGACAGGCGGAGACGGCTCCGCGCAGAAATCTGGGCGGCTTTCTAAATCGGATTCGGTCCGCGCGCAATGGCGACGACGCCGGTGCGCGAAACGTCGATCAGTCCGAGCGGCTCCATCAGCTTGATGAAGGCATCCACCTTCTCGGTGGCGCCCACCACTTCGAAGACGAAGCTTTCGTTGGTGGAATCGATGGCGCGGGCCCGGAAGATGTCGGCGATGCGCAAGGATTCCACCCGCTTGTCGCCGGTGGCCGCCACCTTGACCAGGGCCAGCTCGCGGCTGACATGCGGGCCTTCGATGGTCAGATCGTGCACCTTGTGCACCGGCACCAGACGGCGCAGCTGGTTCTTGATCTGCTCGATGATCATGGCGGTGCCGCTGGTCACGATGGTGATGCGCGACAGCTTCTCGCTCGAATCCACCTCGGCCACGGTCAGGCTTTCGATGTTGTAGCCTCTCCCTGAGAACAGGCCGATGACACGGGCCAGCACGCCGGATTCGTTGTCCACCAGGACGGCGACGGTGTGACGGTTGACTTCTTGCTGAACGATGGTCACGTCAAAATCCCCCTTACACCAGAACCATGCCGTCTTGTTCCGAGCCCGGCTTGTCGCGGCCCTTGTCCTCCGGCCCCAGCACCATTTCGTTATGGGCCATGCCGGGCATGATCATCGGGAACACGTTCTCGGACGCGTCGGTCCGCAGTTCCAGGATCACCGGGCGGTCGACGGCGATCATCTCCTTGATGGCCTCGTCCACCTCGCCGGGCTTCTCGGCGCGCAGCCCGACGGCGCCGAACGCGTCGGCCAGCTTGACGAAATCCGGATGGTGGATCATGTGGCTCTCGGAATAGCGGCCGCCGTGGATCAGTTCCTGCCACTGGCGGACCATGCCGAGATACTGGTTGTTGAGGATGACGATCTTCACCGGCAGGCGGTGCTGCACCAGCGTGGCCATCTCCTGGATGTTCATCTGGATCGAGGCCTCGCCGGCGATGTTGATGACCAGCGCCTCCGGGTGGGCCATCTGCACGCCCATGGCGCTGGGCAGGCCGTAGCCCATGGTGCCCAGGCCGCCCGAGGTCAGCCAGTGATGCGGCAGGTCGAACTTGAGGTGCTGGGCCGCCCACATCTGGTGCTGGCCCACCTCGGTGCAGAAGTAGGGATTGCGGTGGCGGGTCAGCTCGTACAGCCGCTGCACGGCGTATTGCGGCTTGATGATCTTGTTGGAATTCTCGAAGGACAGGCAGTCGGTGGCCCGCCACTGGTCGATCTTGGCCCACCAGGCCTTCAGCGCCTTTTCATCGACTCTGGCCTGCTTGGCCTTCCACACCTTGATCATGTCTTCCAGCACGTGGGCGCAATCGCCGACGATGGGAAGGTCGACCACCACGTTCTTGTTGATGGAGCTGGGGTCGATGTCCACGTGGATTTTCTTGGAATGGGGCGAGAAGCCGTCCAGCTTGCCGGTGACGCGGTCGTCGAAACGGGCGCCGATGTTGATCATCAGATCGCAATCGTGCATGGCCATGTTGGCCTCGACGGTGCCGTGCATGCCCAGCATGCCCAGGAACAGCGGGTCCGAGCCGGGAATGGCGCCCAGGCCCATCAGGGTGAGCGTGCACGGGTAGCCGGTCATGCGCACGAACTGGGTCATCAGCTGGCAGGCCGCCGGACCCGAATTCACCACGCCGCCGCCCACGTAGAAGATCGGCCGCTTGGCGTGGGCGATCATCTCGACCGCCTTCTCGATGGCCTTCAGGTCGCCCTTGACCTGGGGCTTGTACTTGGACTTGACCTTGGACGGCGGCTGGTACTCGCCCCTGGCCTGGACCACGTCCTTGGGCAGGTCGATGAGCACCGGACCGGGACGGCCCGAGCGGGCCACGTGGAAGGCCTCGTGCACGGTCTTGGCCAGGTCGTCGACGTTCTTGACCAAGTAGTTGTGCTTGGTGCACGGCCGGGTGATGCCGGTGATGTCCGCTTCCTGGAAGGCGTCGTTGCCGATCAGGTGGGTGGGCACCTGTCCGGTGAGGCAGACCAGCGGCACCGAATCGCACAGCGCGTCGGCCAGACCGGTCACCGCGTTGGTGGCGCCGGGGCCAGAGGTCACCAGGACGCAGCCGACCTTGCCGGTGGACCGCGCATAGCCTTCGGCGGCGTGCACGGCGGCCTGCTCGTGGCGGACCAGCACGTGGCGCAGGCGGTTCTGCTTGAACAGCTCGTCGTAGATGGGCAGTACGGCGCCGCCGGGATACCCGAAAATGACCTCTACACCCTGATCGACCAGGGCCTTGAGGAGGATTTCCGCTCCGGTCAACGTATCGTGATGCACCATCTCAGCACCTTGTCTCTATGTCGTTGTCGCCCGCCGGACAGGCAGGCAAGCGCGCTGCTGCACTGCGGCGCGGGGGGACAACCTAGCGGCATGTCTTCACATGGTCAAGAGGTGTTGGCGAATTTTCAGAAAGATTGTGGCTATCAAACTTTCCGAAAATTGCTCTGAGATAGTGATCGACGCATTCAATTGATGGCGGAACCATGTCCCCTGGCGCTTGGCATAGTTGCGGGTGGCCTGCTGGGCGGCGGCGACGGCGGTTTCCAGGTCAAGCTCTCCCGCCAGATGCAGGGCCAGTTCGCGGCGGCCCAGGGCCTTCCCGATGGGCAGGTCGGGGGCAAGGTCAAGGGACTCGAACCGGCGGACCTCGTCCAGGGCGCCGGCCGCCATCATGGCGCGGAAGCGGGCGTCGCATTGGGCGTAGAGGCGGGGGCGCGCCGGGTCGAGGACCATGGTGAGCCAGCGGGCCGCCACGGCGCCCTCCCGCGGTTCGGCCTGCCATTCGGCCAGGGAGCGGCCGGTGGCCTCGAGCACCTCCCAGGCCCGCGCCAGACGCTGGGAATTGCCGGGATCGAGGCGCTCCGCCATCACCGGGTCGCGCTTGGCCAGACGATTGTGGAAGGCGTCGTTGCCCATCTCCGCCAGTAGGGCTCGGGCTTGCGCCCGGACGGCGTCGGGGATGTCGGGGATCGGGGAAAGGCCTTCCATCACTGCCCTGAGATAAAGCCCGGTGCCGCCCGTCAGGACCGGCAGCTTGCCCGCCGCCCAGGCCGCGTCCATCTCGGCGGCCGCCAGCACGCCCCACCGGGCCGCCGAGCAGACTTCGGACGGGGGCAACACGCCGTAGAGCCGGTGCGGCGCCTGCGCCATGTCCTGATCCGACGGCCGGGCGGTGAGCAGCGGCAGGGCATCGTAGATCTGCATGGAATCGGCGTTGATCACCACGCCGCCGAACTCGCGGGCGATCTTGAGCGCAAGGCCGGACTTGCCCGACGCGGTGGGGCCGGCGATGACCAGGGCGGGGGGGAGGGTCATGACGCGGTAAGGAGGCTCAGGACATGGGCTTCCAAGGCGGGGAGGTCGTTGGTGATGATGCGCCATACCATGGCCGGTCGCACATCCATGTATTGATGGGCCAGGAAGTTGCGGAACGCCTTGATTTCCTGCCACGCAACCGGGCTGTTATCCCGGAGTTCCTTCGACAGGCGTCCTCCGGCCTCGCCCACGATCTCGAAATTGCGCATGACGGCGTCCTGGTGGAGGCGCGAGGACATAAACGCCTGCTCGCTCCCGGCGGTGTATTCTCGAATCAACGCGATCGCATCGCGAATATGGATCAGATAGGTGCGATCCCGCGCGTTCACAGCGGCCTTGCCTCGCTCAGGATTTCGTCGCGGATCACATAGTGAAGACTTTCGTCATCGACCACGTCCACCTTGCGCCCCAGCAGGTTGCCGACCTGATCCCAGAAGCGGATCATGTCCAGCAGCGATCGATCGTCTTCCATGTGGACCAGCAGGTCGATGTCGCTGTCGTCGCGGTCCTCGCCGCGCGCCACCGAGCCGAACACCCGCACGTTGGCCGCCCCGTGCAGGGCGGCCAGCCGCAGGATTTCCTCGCGCTTCTCGTTCAACAGGGTCCGGGCCGATGCCATCATTGTCTCCGGCGCCGATTATAGCGTGCCCGGCGGCTTGCCCCAACCCCTCACCAGACTCCACGCCACCACGGCGAAGGCCGCCGACCACAGGGTCATGGAGATGGGGATCAGCAGGTCGGGCGCCAGCGAGGCGGCGGCGCGCAGGTCGGCGGCACAGACCAGCAGGACAGCGCAAGCGATGCCGGCGCGGGGCCATTGGCCGACCCGGCGCTCGCGGATGGCGTCGATGCGCAGCATCATGGCGGCGGTGACCATGCCCATGCCGCCGATGGTGGCGAGATGCAGCGCGTCGGTGGAGGGGCCGATGCCCAGCCAGTCCGAGGCGGCGGCGGCGATCAGTCCCAGGGCCAGCAGCCCGTGGCCCACCTGGATCGGTCCCAGCGACAGGTCGGAAAGCGACAGGATCGGCCGCCAGCGGGTCTGGCGCCACAGCCCGGCCATTCCGGCCAGGGCCATGGCCCCGAAGGTCGGCAGGCCGAGGGCCTGGGTCAACGCCTCGGCGGTCATGCCGATCACGCACAGCCATTCGGCCCAAGGCCGGTTGCGGTCGAACAGTTCGCGCGCCTCTTCCTTGCGCACCAGCCCGGCCATGCCGGCGGGGATCACCCGGCCGCCCATGACCAGGATCATCAGCGCCACCAGACAGAAGGCGGTCATCACGCCGCGGCGCTCGCCGCCCTCGACCAGTCCCATGCGTCCGGCCTGATACAGGGCCTCGGCCATGGCGAAACCGGCGATGGTGGGGGCGAACACCATGTTGTGGCCCAGCTTGGCGGCCTTGAGGAACGGCCAGCCGCCCAGGGCGAACAGGGCGACGGGATAGGCCAGGGACAGGGCCAGTCCCGCTTCGCCGCCCAGCCCGGCCCAGGCGCCGACGCGCGCCGCCACCCAGGCCAGCAGGGCCAGGAGCAGCCGGGTTCGGGTGACCTTGGTGAACAGATAGCCGCCCAGCACCGCCGCCGCGAAGCCCAGCAGCATCTCATGGGCGTGCCGCGCCACCGGGTCGCAAGCACCGCAGCCGGGCAGCATCCCCATCCATTCCGCCACCCACAGGGGCACGGAGAGGGCGGCGTAAAGGCTGGCGGCCAGGAAGAACGGCCGGTGCGCCTTGGGAAAACGGCCCGAACGGGGCAGGGGAGCGGCGGCGGCCCCGGTCATGTCACGCCCCTATTTCCAGGCGGCAATCGGACCCAGGGTGCGCATCCATTCCTCGGCGGCCTTGGGATTGGGGTCGCGGAAGCCGGCACCGGCCAGCCGGGCCAGAGTGGGCGAGGACAGCAATTCGTCCATCGGCTTCTTCAGGCACTGGGCATAGCCCGGCCCCATTTCGCTGAGATAGTCGGTCTTCATGGGCGAGTCCCAGCGTGCCACGAAATTGCCCAGCGGAATGCCGTCGGCGGTCCAGGCGTCGATGCCGCAGCCGATCTTCAAGGTGCCGTCCTGCCTGGCCCAGTTGGGCCGGCCGGTAAGGCGCACCACGATATGGGGACGGATGGAGGGGTCGTTGACCGCCACCTGTCTGAAGCCCTTGGACAGCATGGTCTCGGCGGTCTCGGCCAGTATACGGCCGTCCATGACCTTGGTTTCCTCGGTTTGATAGCGGTTGATCTGGATGCTCATCTTCCGCTTCAGGTCGTTGTCGCCCATGAAGACCATCACGCGGGCGTTGAAGGGCAGCGCCACGCCCGGCACCGGGGCCGGCTCGACGTTGGCGGCCGGCGGCAGACCCGACGTGCAGCCGGCCACCAGCAGCGCCGCCAGGGCCGCTCCGATCCAATTGCGTCCCGCCATGCTCTTGATCCTTGCTCAGTTGATGGACGACAGGCCCTTGGCCTTCACCCGCCGCTGCCATTCGCCCATGAAGGTCTGGAAATCCTGGACCTGCTTGATTTTATCGCCCAGGCGACGGTAGTCGATGATGCCACGCTCGGGCTCGCTGGTCAGCAGATCGAAGGCCTCGCGCCATTCGGTTGGGGCCATCAGGGGGCCGAAATTGCGCCGCAGGCGGGTCAGGCCGCGTTCGTCCTTGGCCAGCGTCATGGCGGTGGCGGTGTCGAGCAGGCGCCGCGCCGTGGCCGGGTCCAGCGGACGGTTGCCGATGGGCTTGGTGATGGTGGATTCCAGGGCGGCGGCGGCCTCGGGCCAGCGCTTGAGCTTCCAGTTGATATCGCCCCTGAGGCGGTTGGCCTCTTCGCTCTGGTCGTTGATGATCAGGGCCAGCGCCTCGGCAGAACGGCCCAGATCGGTCAGCGCCTGCACCCGGATGTAGCGGCGCTGGGCGGCGAGGTCGGCGGGGATTTCCGGCGCCTCGCTGGCCTCCAGCGCCTCCATCGCCAGACCGGGCTTGCGGTCCGACAGGTTGAGGAAGGCCAGCCGGGTGCCCACCCGGGCCTTGTCCAGGCCCGACAGCCGGAACTCCACCTGATGGCGCAGCAATTCGCCGGCCCGCTCCAGCAGGTCCACTCCGGCCAGCCGGTCGGCCAGCCGGCGGATCATCTCGTCGCCCTTGGTGCCGGACGGGGTCAGTTCCTGGAACTCGTCATAGAGGCCGATGGCCACCACCGGGGACAGCTTGTCGGCCTCGCCCACCAGGAACAGGCGGTTGAAGGTGTCGCTCATCTCATCCTGGACCTTGCCGATCTCGGGGTGGTCGGGATAGTTGGCGACCAGCGAATGCATGGAGCGCAGTCCCTCGCCATAGCGGCCGGCGGCGATCTGCAGCTGGCCCAGGCGCCGGAGCAACTGGAACTCGAAATCCTCGCCGCGCCAGGCGAAGCGCAGCTTCTCCAGGTCGCGGATGGCCTCGGCCGGGGTCATCTTGTTGAGTTTCAGCATCAACTCGACGCGGTCGCGGGCGGCATAGGCGCGGTCGGGGCGGCTTTCGCTGGCCTCGGCGTCGCGATAGCGCGAGATGGCCGTGTCCCATTGCTTGCCCGCCTGGGCGGCCATGCCCGACAGATAAGCCAGCTTGCCCACGTCGCGGCGCGACAGGCCGGGGCCCATCATGGCGTCGACGATGCGGGCGGCGCCCTTGGAATCGCCGGCCTGGGCCACGGTCCGGGCGGCCACCTCGCCGATGCCGATGCGCAGGTTGCGCGGCCAGCCCTTGATATCCTCGGGGGCGAGGCGCAGCACCAGGGCATGCTTGCCGGGATCGGGCAGCGAGCGGGCCGAGGCGGCGGCCAGGAACAACTGCACCCGCGCGTCGCCCTTCAGCGCCGGGGTGGACAGGTCGACGATGGCGTCGGCGTCGCGGCCCATCAGGAAGCTGGCGGCGCCGCGCACCGCGCGGTAGGGCGGCGTGTCGACGATCAAGGGGTCCACCGCCGCCATCACCCGCAGCTCGCCCAGGGCCTCGGCCCCGAAGCCGTTGGCCACGTAGTGCCGCGCGATCTCCATGCGCTGGGCGTTCTTCTCGTCGGGCCGCACATGGGCCAGACGGCTGATCAGCTTGCGGTGATCGTCGACGAACTTGTCGTTGCCGCCGCGCAACCACTTGCTGATGTCCAGCGGGCCGGTGGTCATCACGTCGGCGCCCATGTTGCCGTCGGTGGACACCTTGCCGCCGGAGCCCTCGGCGGCCAGCATGGGCGACAGGTAAAGGCCGCCCGGCTGGGTGATCTCGACGCCGTCGCGGTTGGTATCCAGGCGCACCGTGTCGGCGCGCGGAATCATGGCGATGCCCTGGGCCGAGGGCAGCAGCTCGGCGCCGGGATACTCGCGGCCGATGCGCACGCCGGCTCCGATGGCCGGCACGGTCACCACATGGATGCTGTCACCCACTTCCGGGTCGCGCAGGATCATGGGCTGCGAGCCGTCGGTGGCCTTGATCACCACCCGGCCACGCTCCTGGAAATCCATCTGGGTGTTGACGTCGAAGCCCGCCTTGGGAGCGATGGGCTGCTCGTGGATGTCCAGCACCCACAACTGGCCTTCCTTGCGCACCGAAGGATTGAAGCCCGGCCGGGTGATCATGCGTATGGCGGTGCCCTTGAAGCCCTGGACCTGCTCCACATGCAGCACCACGTCGCCGCCGGTGCGCTTCAGGAGCTTGGTATCCATCTCGGCCTTGAGGTCGAACACCGCCCACAGCCAGCCGGAACGGCGGAACACGGCGGCGCCCACCGGCTTGTCGAAGGCGAAGCCCAGGCTGACCACCTTGCCGGTGGGGACCGGACGGATCTCGTCGCCGGGGCGGGCGGAAGACTCGCCCTCGGCCGCATTGGCGGCGGCGGCGGCGGCGGCCGGCTTGCCGTTGCCGTTGGTCTTGCCGTTGGTGGGCGCGGGCGCCGCGGCCTCGGCCGGCGGAATACCCTGCTGATCCAGCGGCTTGAGGGCGGGGGGCTGTTCCTCGGTACCGGGGACCGAGGANCAGCGGCGGCGCNGCNGNGCCGTTGGNNCNGNNCGGTANNCNGNCGCCGGCCGGGCGCACCAGGTCCACGGCGACGCGGGGGCCGCTGGTGAAGTGGCGGACCCGCATGCCCTGGGGCAGCGAGAGGATCACCGAGGTGCCCTTGCCGTTGCCCTTGGCTTCGAGGAAGCCCACGTCGGGGGGCAGGGCGGCCTTCAGCGAGGTGACGTTGACGTTGGCCGGCCGGTCGAAATTGATGGAGACGGTGGCGCCCGCCTCGTCCACCGAATAGCCCACCGGCTTGGGCCAGTCGAAGACCAGCCGGTTGAAGCCGGTATGCTCGCCGCCGCGCACCATCAGGTCGGTGGCCGGTCCCTGGGGCTGGGCGGGGGGAGCGGCCTTGACCGGCTCGGGAGCCTTGGCCGGTTCGGCGGCCTTGGCCGGAGATTCCTTGCCCTTGGCCGGCGCCTCGGCCGGCGGAACGGCCGGGGCTTCGGCCGGCGGAATGGACTGCTCGGGCGGCGGCGGGGCCGAGGACGAGGTGGTGGCCTTGGCCTCGGACAGGTCGACCACCACGGAATTGCTGCCGGTCTGGAAGCTTTTCACCTGGACCGGCACGGCCAGCGGGAAGGTGGCCATCTTGCGGTCGGGGCTGAGCGTGACGCCCTTGAGGTAGCGGGCCAGCGGCTTCAGCACCACCTTGGGGTCGCCGGCGATGGGCTTGTCGAAGCGCACGATCAACTGGCTGTTGACCGTCTCGGCCGAGAATTTCACCGGTCCGTCCCAGTCGAACACCATGCGGCCGAAGCCGTCATGCTCGGCGGCGCGCGGCGATGTCTGGGCCACGACCGAGGAGGCCGCGCCGAGGATCAGGGTGACCAGCAGGAAAAGGACGATGGGCAAGCCAACCGTACGCCGGCGGGAATCGCTCACGCCCACGGGCGCTTTCACTGGCCGTCCGGTGGTGGCTTGCTCTGCAGCCTTCATGGAAGGCTAGTCGAAACTTGCCAGCAGCGCGTCGATTTCGGCCTGATTGGTCGCGTTGCCGGGCAGCTGCGGGCCGTTGAGAAGGTCCTGGTCGGTCAGCGGCTTCTCTTGCTTCGGGGAGCCGTCGTCGTACTCGGCGCCGAACATCTTGACCAGGCTTTCCACCCGGTCCTCGATTTCCTTCAGCGCCCTGACCACCTTGGTGATGCGCTGACCGGTGATGTCTTGGAAGGTACAGGCCTCGAAGATGCGGGTGGTGATCTCGTCCAGGCGGTTGGCTACCTCCTGGTCCAGCATGGGCGAGAGCGAACCCAGGCTTTCGGCCGCGTCCATGATCTCGTTGGTCGCCGCCTCGGTGGCGCCGACGATAGCATCAAGCTCGTCGGTCGCCGAGGCAATGAACTCGTTCTTGATCTCGCCGGGCCGAAGCGCGGCGATCTCTTCCTTGGCGGCATGGATGTAACTGGCCAGGGATTCCAGCTCGCGATAGAGCCGCAGATCCCCGGCACCGATATCCCCCGTCATGGTTTCGAGCAGAGCCCGAACCACTTCCCCGATTTGATCCACATGGATGGTCTCGCCATGCTCTCGGCGAATGGCGTCCAACCGAAGCTCGAGATCGCGGTCAACGCCCTTCGCCGACATGATGAATAGACCCCCCAAAGGTCGTTAGAACTCGCCCAGGACACTCACCATCTTGGTCTTCAACGTTTCAGCGTTGAAGGGCTTGACGATGTAGTTGGACACGCCCGCTTCCTTGGCCGCGATGACGTTCTCCGACTTGGACTCGGCGGTCACCATGATGAAGGGAACAGGCTTCAGCTTGGCATCGGCGCGGACTTCGCGCAGAAGCTGAAGACCGGTCATGGGTTCCATGTTCCAGTCGGAAATCACCAGACCGTAATTACCCACGCGAAGCATCTGCAACGCCATGGCGCCGTCGGTGGCCTCATCAACGTTGTTGAAACCCAGCTGCTTGAGCAGGTTTCGGATGATTCTCAACATCGTCTTGTAATCATCAACGATGAGGACGTTCATATTCTTATCGACAGCCATCCATCCGCTCCTTCGAGACACTAGCCGCCAGAAACCGAGAAAAACGGTAACCTACGAATTTGCCTAGTTAAGATGGGGGATCGCACTTGCGCAAGTCATTTTTTATGCAATCCCCCGGCAATCACCCGCCCGAAGCTCCCCTTGGCATCGGTATCTGGCGTCTTTGTGCCAATTCGGCAGTAACTGCCTTGGCCTTGGACGGGTCCATTTCGGCCATGATAGGAGCAACACGTTGTTCCTTCATGCGCTCGATCACTTCCAGCAGGATATTCATATCCAGCTGCTCGAAAATCTTGGCCGCTTCCTTCGGCTTCATATTTTCATAGATCTTGACCAGGGACCGCATCTTGTTGTCTTCCTGGTCGTTGTACTGACGCAGCAGCCCCTCGATGGTGTTCTGCAGCGTCTTCATCTCGGCGACCTTGCGGTCGATCTGATCTTCGGCGGCCTTCAGCAGGGCTTCGCGCTTTTCGATATCTCTTTCCCGCGTGTCCAGGGTGCCGCGCCGCTCCTGCAGCTTCTGCAGCACGTCCAGTTCCGTCTGGCTCATGCCGGCGCCCGGATCGGTATTGGCCGGGGGAGCGGCCGGCGCGGCGGCCGGCTGCGCCGGGGCGGCGGGAGCGGCCGGCTGGGCGGGTGGCGCCTTGGGCGGCTGCTGCGCCTGCAGTTCAGCCACCGAGAACGACTCGATCCCCAGGATGCCCTTGAAGATGTCGCCGACCCGAAGCGACAGCATCAGCACGCCGGCGAAGATCAGGATGGGCAGCACCCGGACGATGGGGGCCTTGGCCTCGTTCTTGGCGCCCCGGTTGCCCTTGGACGCGCCGGGAGGCTGGGCCCTGACCGGGCCGGGAACGGGCTTGCGGGTCTTGGTGGCCATGATGCCTCCTTACCGCATGGACTGGAGCGCGCGCAGCAGCTCGCGCTCGGCTTCGGAGCGGTCGTCGCTGTCGGCATCGGACGCGGCGGCGGCGGCGGCGATGGCGGCGGCGCGGTTGCCGGCCATGCGGGGCGGCGGCATGGTGGGCGCCGACGCGGTTCCCACCTGGGCGCCGCCGCGCGGCTCGGGCGCGGCCTTGACGCCATCGGCGCGGGCCGAGCGCACGGCGTTTTCCAGGCGGTTGGCCATGGTGTCGGCCCGCTCGATCATGAAGGCCAGATCGTCACGCAGGCTCTGGGCCTTTTCCACCCGCTCCTGCAGGGTCTGGCCGGATTCCTCGGCGGCCTTGCGCAGCTTGGGGATGGAGGATTCGGCGCGCAGCGTCGCCTCGTTGAAGGCGGCGATGGTCTTGGCCAGATCGTCGCGGTTCTTGCGCAGGGACGACAGCCGCTGGTTCAGCATCCAGGCATAGCCGATGGTGGCGATCAGCAGCACGGATACGATGATGTCGAGAACGACTTTCCAATCCACGGTGATCACCCGGTCTTGATGGTGGATTCATCCACCTGAATGGCGATGTGCTGGCCCTTGCGCCCCATGCGGCCGCGGAACATGGCCACGTCGCCGCAGCGCATGTCGATGGGCGACTCGGCGGTGGCGTTCAGCATGAATTTCGAGCCCGGCTTCCAGTTCAGCACCTCGCGCAGGTTCATCACCTGCTCGTCCAGCACGGCCTCCAGCTCGACCTCGGTCAGCCACAGCTCCTCGGCCAAGTGGGTTTCCCAGATGGAGTCGCGACCGAACTTTTCGCCCATGAACATCTGCAGCAGCAGCTCGCGGACGGGTTCCAGGGTGGCGTAGGGCAGCAGCAGTTCCAGGCGGCCGCCGCGGTCTTCCATGTCGATGCGCAGCTTGGCGACGATGGCGGCGTTGGACGGGCGCGAGATGGTGGCGAAGCGCGGGTTGGTTTCCAGGCGGTCGAAGCGGAAGGTCACCGGCGACAGGGGGTCGAAGGCCGCCGACAGGTCGGACAGCACCACGTGCACCATGCGCTCGACCAGATTGCGTTCGATGGTGGTGTAGGGGCGGCCCTCGATACGCATGGCCGCCGTGCCGCGCCGGCCGCCCAGCAGCACGTCGACGATGGAGTAGATCAGCGACGAATCGACGGTCAGCAGGCCGAAATTGTCCCATTCCTCGGCCTTGAACACCGCCAGCATGGCGGGCAGGGGAATGGAGTTCAGATAGTCGCCGAAGCGGAGCGAAAGGATGTTGTCCAGCGAGACTTCCACGTTGTCCGACGTGAAGTTGCGCATGGAGGTCGACATCATGCGGACCAGGCGGTCGAACACCACTTCCAGCATGGGAAGGCGTTCGTACGACACCAGGGCCGAGTTGAGGATGGCCTGGATGCCCGACTTGTCGCCCGCGCCGCCGATATCGTCGTCGAAGCCCAGCAGCGAGTCGATTTCGTCCTGGTTCAGGACGCGGGTGGCGTCCTTGGCCACCGCCGCCTGGGTCTCGCCCGAGCTGTCGCCGGCGCCGAGCATGGCTTCCCATTCGGCGGCCATGTCGCCGCCGCCGTCACCGCCGCCGGCGGCATCACCGCCACCGCCATCGCCACCGCCGGCATCGTCGCCGGCCATGGCGGCCCATTCCTTCATCAGGGCCTCTTCGTCCTCGGCCCCGCGGCTGGTTCCACCGTCGTTCATCGCCATGTCGGTCTATCCCGCCGGTCCGTCATTGAACCAGCATTTCCTTGAAGAGGACGTCATTGACCTTAACCGGCTTGACCGCCGCATTGACGCGGGTCAGCAATTCCTCGCGCAGCAGATGCATGCCCGATGCGCCCTGCAGATCCTCGACCCGCAATTCGCGCAGGTAGATCTGGAAGTTGTCGATGATGCGGGGCAGCATCTGCTCGACGCGGGGCTGGTCGGTGACCGCCTCCAGCTCGAGCGCCACCCGGAGCTTGAGGAAGGCCTGCTTGCGCCCCGTGGTCTGCAGGTTGACCAGCATCTCGGGCAGGTCCATGAACGACGCCGCCTGCACCGCCTTGGGCGGGGGCGGGGCCGCCGCCTCGGCCGGGGCGTGCTCCTCCTTCTTGCTGGTCAGCTTGTCCAGCAGGCCGGAGAAATAGATACCGGCACCAGCGCCCGCCAGCAGGAGGATGGGCAGCACGATGATCAGGATCTTCTTGATCGGCAGTTTTTTAGACGGTGACTCGGATATCTCGTCCGAGCCCTCACCTTCTTCGAAATCTTCTTCCAGATCTTCGGCCATGGCCCTCTTCCGCCGCTCGGGCCGCGCGAACCCACCCAGGGCCCACACGTGCGCATCCTAAAAACTAGACCTTTGCGGTTAACAGAAGGTTGAGCCGGCGCAAAAGATAGGGAATCCACCCCATCCGCCCCGCGTGCTCTCCCCCACCACGGCGCCACGATAGCAATGCCGGGGGGCGCCCGGCAATAACTGCCCGGCAACCGCTGCCCCGAAGGATGGCCCGGGCGAAGGAAATGGCGGATTTCCTCGATTCCCGAAGTTGGCACGCCGGTTGCAAGGATGGCGGCGCAAGAAATTGCCAACACGGATTTGAGCCATGCAGAACACATCCTACATCGCGTTGTCCCGCCAGGCGGCCTTGTGGCGCCAGATGGAAGTGGTGGCCAACAACATGGCCAACACCAATACCCCCGGTTTCAAGGGGGAGCAGATGATGTTTCGCGAATTCCTGGTCCCCACCCGGTCGTCCGAGCGCGCCGTCGGCAACAAGCTGGCCTTCGTGCAGGACGTCGGCGTGCTGCGCGACACCCGCGAGGGGCCGCTGACCAAGACCGACAATCCCCTGGATTTCGCCCTGCATGGCGACGGCTACTTCCAGATCGAGACCGAGGCCGGCATGCGCTATGCCCGCAACGGCCATTTCCGCCTGGACCAGACCGGCATGCTGGTCAACACCCAGGGCTTCGCGGTGATGGACGATCGCGACCAGCCCATCGTCTTCGCCCCCAACGAGACCCAGATCGAGGTTTCGCCCGACGGCACCATCTCCACCGAGAACGGCCGCGTGGCCCGCATCAAGGTCGTCAAGTTCGAGAACGACCAGCAGATGCGCAAGGCCGGCGATTCCATGTACGAGACCACCCAGGACCCCGAGATCGTCCAGTCCCCCTACGTCGCCCAGGGCATGATGGAGGAATCCAACATTCAGCCCGTGATGGAGATGACCCGCATGACCCAGATCCTGCGGGAATACCAGGGGGTGCAGAAGATGCTGGATGCCGAGCACGAACGCCAGCTCAAGGCCATCCAGACCCTGAGCAACGCCAAGACCAACTGACCGGTTCAACGAGTAAGGAACTCACGCCATGCGCTCCCTGAACATCGCCGCGACCGGCATGCTGGCCCAGCAGACCAACGTCGAAGTCATCTCGAACAACATCGCGAACATGAACACCACCGCCTATACCCGGCGGCGGCCCGAATTCGCGGACCTGCTCTACCAGAACCTGCGCCGCGTCGGCTCGCAGTCGTCGGATACCGGCACCATCGTGCCGACCGGCGTGCAGTTGGGCCTGGGCGTCAAGACCACCGCCGTGTACCGCATCACCGAGCAGGGCAGCGTCCAGAGCACCGACAACACGCTGGACATGGCGGTCCAGGGCAAGGGCTACTTCCAGATCAAGCTGCCCTCGGGCGAGACCGCCTATACCCGCGACGGTTCCTTCCAGCTGTCGCCGGAAGGCGACATCGTCACCCACGAGGGCTTCCAGGTGATCCCCCAGGTCACCATCCCCAAGGATGCGGTGGGCGTCACCATCGACTCCACCGGCCAGGTGATCGTCAAGCAGGACGGCCAGACCCAGAGCCAGGTCAAGGGGCAGCTGACGCTGGCCATCTTCGCCAACGATGCCGGCCTGGAAGCGCGCGGCGGCAACCTGTTCATGGAAACCCCGGCCTCGGGCCAGCCGCAGGTGCAGACCCCCGGCAAGCCCGGCTTCGGCACCGTCCTGCAGGGCTACCTCGAGACCTCCAACGTCAACGTGGTGGCCGAGGTGACCAACCTGATCGGCGCCCAGCGCGCCTATGAAATGAACTCGAAGGTCATTCAGGCATCCGACGAGATGCTGTCGACCATCAACCAGATGAAGTAGTGAGGCCATCATGATCCGCCGCCTCTGCCTTCGTGCCACCATCGCCGGACTGGCCCTGGCCGCCGCCTTCGGGAGCGCCCGCGCCACCGAACTGCCGCCCCAGCTGAAGCCCAATGTCGTGCTTACGGGCGATGCCATCACCCTGGGCGATATCTGGGAGAATATCGGCGACAAGGCCGGTACGCCCCTGGCCAACGCTCCGGCTCCGGGCAAGCGGATCACCCTGGAAACCCGTTGGCTGGTGGCCGTGGCCCAGTCCTACGGCATCGACTGGCGCCCCGCCACACCGTTCGAGCGCTCGGTGGTCGAGCGCGCCGGCCAGAGCGTCGACATCCGCGCCATCGAGACCGAGCTTCGGGAAGCCCTGGCCATGGAGGGCGCCCCCGCCGGCGCCTCCATCGAAATCAGCAACCGCCAGCAGCTCCATATCGTCATTCCGACCACCACGTCGCCCACCGTGGCGGTCAAGGATCTGGTCTACGACCCGCGCATGAACCGCTTCCAGGCGGTGCTGGAGGCCCCGGCCGGCGCGCCCAATTCCGTCCGCTTCAAGGTGATGGGCAGTGTCTTCGCCTCGGCGCGCATCCCCGTCCTCGTCCATGCCATGGGCCGCGGCGAGGTGATCGGCGAGGCCGACATCCAGTGGGTGGACGTCCGCGAGGAAGTGGTTCGCCGCGATGTGATCAGCAATCCCCGCATGCTGGTCGGCCTGGAGCCCCGCTACCAACTGCGCGCCGGCGTGCCGGTCCGCACCAACGAGGTGCAAAAGCCGGTGGTGGTGGGCAAGAACAGCTCGGTGACCATCGTGCTTCGCTCCAAGTTCATGACGCTGACCGCCCAGGGCCGCGCCATGGAGGACGGCAGTGTCGGCGACGTCATCCGTGTCACCAACGTGCACAGCAAGCAGACCGTTGACGCCAAGGTCGAAGGCCCCGGCCAGGTGTCGGTGATGCCGGGCGGCCTGCGCACCCTGGCCAATAACTGAACCCCAGCCGATTTCGGAGACAGACCATGTCCGCCTCGAGCTTCTCCAGACTCTTCGGTTCCAAGGCTCTGCGCGTCATCGCCATCGCCGCGGCCCTGTCCGAGGTATCGGCCTGCAACATGCTGACCCGCATGTCGGAAGTGGGGTCGGGGCCTCAGACCTCGCCCATCCAGAATCCGACCCAGAAGTCGGGCTACCAGCCGGTCAGCATGCCCATGCCGCAGCCTTCGGCCCCGCCCCAGAACGCCAATTCCCTGTGGCGGCCCGGCGCACGGGCCTTCTTCAAGGACCAGCGCGCCAAGGACGTGGGCGACATCCTGACCGTGGCGGTGTCCATCTCCGACAGTGCCACCCTGACCTCGGGGCTGACCAACTCGCGCAGCGGGGCGGAAAAGGCGGGGTCGGGCACCACCGGCTCCAACATCACCGCCATGGGCTTCGAAACCCAACTGCAGAAGCTCCTGCCCGCCGTCAATCTGGCCAGCCTGGCCGATCTGTCCTCGACCTCGACGGTGACCAATTCGGGCAACACCACCCGGACGGAAAGCATCACCATGAGCATGGCGGCGGTGATCACCCAGGTCCTGCCCAACGGCAATCTGGTGATCTCGGGCCGCCAGGAATTCCGGGTGAACTACGAAATGCGCGAACTGTCCATCCAGGGCATCATCCGCCCCGAGGACATCAGCTCGTCCAACTCGGTCAGCTCGGAAAAGATCGCCGAGGCCCGCGTCTATTACGGCGGTCGCGGCATGGTCAGCGACCTGACCCAGCCGCGCTACGGCCAGCAGATCTTCGACATCATCTTCCCGTTCTGATCGGAGCGGCTTTCATCAACGGCCCGCCGGGGAAAACTCCGGCGGGCCTTCGGCATTTTTTGCCGGGCGGCGGGCGGCGGTTCCAAGGCGCGGATGGACACGGATGCCGCCTCGCGGCCACGGATAAACACGGAGAACAGAGCATATCCGTGTCCATCCGCGAGCGGAGCAAAGCTCCGCATCTGTGTCTTGTGTGGACGGCCCCTGCGTTGCAAGGAAAATTAGGCGCAGTGTCCGCCGGTCTGGGGCAGTCATGTGTCCGGCCTGTTTGCGCGGCACACCTTGCCGCTGGCCATGATGTGATCCGCGAACCGCTCCCAAATCATCCGTACGGCCTCGACCGGCCGGGACACGAACAGGGTTTTTCGGCTCGTGGGTCTGACCGGTCGCCATCACGCTTTCATCGCCCTCGCAATCGAAGTGCCGTGGTTGGACTTTGGTTCAGGCGGCCAATCCGGCCTGCCTGTGAT
>NZ_FXXN01000014.1 GCF_900184795.1 Magnetospirillum sp. 15-1
ACCAAGGCCGGCGACCGCTATCTCCGCTCCTTGCTCGTCGTCTGTGCCACCGGCATGTTGCGCCACCGAACCGAAAGCCCGTGGATCAAGGCGCTGCTGGAACGCATGCCGGCACGCAAGGCTACCGTCGCCATCGCCAACAAGCTGGCCCGGATCGCCTGGGCTATTCTCGCCCATGGCGGCACATATCACAGGCAGGCCGGATTGGCCGCCTGAACCAAAGTCCAACCACGGCACTTCGATTGCGAGGGCGATGAAAGCGTGATGGCGACCGGTCAGACCCACGAGCCGAAAAACCCTGTTCGTGTCCCGGCCGGTCGAGGCCGTACGGATGATTTGGGAGCGGTTCGCGGATCACATCATGGCCAGCGGCAAGGTGTGCCGCGCAAACAGGCCGGACACATGACTGCCCCAGACCGGCGGACACTGCGCCTAATTTTCCTTGCAACGCAGGGGCCGTCCACACATGATCACGGAGAATGAAAATCCTCTCTCCGTGTCCATCCGCAAGCGGTGCGAAGCGCCGCATCCGTGTCTTCCGTGCCTTGTGGCTCCCCTCGGGCCGCGTCGGATTAAACCGGACGGCTGCGGGCTACGCCTCAGGGTGACGGGAACCCTCAGGTGATGTTGAAGCGCGACAGGGTCTCGGCCAGATCGTCGCCGAATTGAGGTCCCTTGCGGATCAGCGAGGCCCGCGGCGGCAGGCCCTTCAGCTTGGGATTGCCCCACTCGTAGCTGGTGAACAGGGCGAAGGGAATGGACTCGGTCACCGGCATGGCGCCCAGCGCGCAGCCCAGATCGACACCCGACAGCAGGCCCAGCTCCACCGAGGCGATCACCATGTCGGGACGGGTGCGCACCACGGTTTCCATGGCGGCAAAGCCGTCGCGGATGGTCGAGGTGCGATAGCCGCAGGCGGCCAACTCGCGCTCGACGATGCGCGACATGGCCTTTTCCGGCACCACCAGCAGGATTTCGACGTTCTTCTTCTCGATCTTGCCGAAATCGATGTCGGCGGTGCGCTTGGCCGGCAGGGCGCGCACCACGGCGGGGGCGTCGGCCTCGGAAATCTGCTCGCCGTCGGCCAGCTTCTCGATCTTGTCGACGAACACCTGAATCTCGTCCAGCTCGGACGGCCCGGCCTCCTTCAGCTCGCCCACATACTCGTCGAAACGGTGGGTGACCAGCTTGATCATCGGCAGGGTGAGACCCTGGGCATGGCTGCGCAGATTGCTGGCCTCGCGCTTCAGGGTGGCCAGACCCTCGGCGGCGGCAATGCTCTTCGAGCGCATGTTGCCGACCAATACCTGAAGCTGGCTGGCGGTATCGCGCAGCTCTTCCAGGAATTCGTTGATGACCCGAAGTTCGTTCTCGTTGTCGGCTGTATCAATAGCGGCCATGCTTCCCCCAAACAACTATGCCCGCAAAGGGATACACCACTTGCGGCATAGAGAAAACCCATCCGTAGGCAAGATTATTCGGCTGCCTGACGCTCCGCGACCAGCATGTCGGCCAGGGTATAGCCGTCCAGGACCTTGAAGAACGCCGACAGGCCCGACGACAGGGCGTCGCGGGCGATGCAGCTGCCCGACAGCCGGCACTCATCGGCCGAATCGCAGCGCATGCAGCGGACCAGGGTAAAGTCCTCTTCGGTCTCGCGGATGAACTGGCCCAGCTTGACGTCCTCGGGCCGGCGCAGCAGGCGGACGCCGCCGTACTTGCCCCGTACCGTCTCCAGATAGCCGGCGCGGCCCAACTGGTGCACCACCTTGGTCAGGTGGTTCTTGGAGATGCCGTAGCACTCGGCGATCTCGTTGATGGTGACCAGATCGCCCTTGTGCTGCCCCACATGGACGAGGACACGCAGCGCGTAATCGGTATGCAGGGTCAGACGCATGGTGGTGATTATCCACATGAAAATTACGGGAACGCTGAACATGCTGCGATAATATTTGATTTTGGTCAAGACCGCCGGAAGGCATGGGTGCCATACATTTCGCCGATTTCTTTCCACGCCGGAACCGTGTGGCCGCCACCCCCCTTCCCCCATGCCCGCTCCGCTTGTACCATCACGGCGAAGAGGCGAAGGATGGGACCCGCCGGTCATGGCGTATGCGCGCTTCGTTCGTTGGATCAGGGCCTTGCCCATCGCCTGGCGCATTCCGCTGGTGGTGGCGCTCAACGTCTTCGTGGCTCTGGCGGTCGGGGGCCTGGGCTGGCACGCCGCCTCGGTGATGGACAGCGACCTGGACGAATTGCGTACCGTCCAGCACCGCACCACCGCCCTGGCCGAGATCGACATCCGCGCCTCGCGCCTGCAGGGCATGATCCGCCAATATCTGGCCAATCCCACCGACGACCTGCTGAAGGACGCCATGCGCCGCTCGGAGGAGCTGTTCGTGGCCATGGGCGACGCCACCGCCCACCAGAAGCCCCTGTCCGAGGATGCCCACGCCATGCATCAGGCGGCGCGGCGCTTCGTATCGGGCTTTCAGACACTGAAGGCCATCAACGCCGATACCCTGCGCCTTTATGAAAGCGACGTGCTGCAATCCACCAGCGAGATGTCGGGCCTTTACGCCATCCTCAACTCCACCGCCCGGTCGCGGGCCAACGACCCCTTGAGCCCAGCCCTGGTCAAGTCCCACGAGAATTTCGTCGAGGCCTTGATTTCCATCAACGCCTTCTATTTCAACGGCTCCGGCGCCGGGGCATTCAACGCCCACGCCAGCCTGCAGCGGGTGACCGACACCGTTCCCGCCCTGACCGGGCTGGCCACCAGCGACCTGCAGCGCGATGCCCTGGCGGTGATCGGCACGCGGGCCCGCACCCTGTCGGCGGCCATCGACGCCATCGCGCGCGGCTTCGACGAGCGCTCCCGCATCCTGACCGACGAGGTGGATGCCAGCCAGGCCGCCATGTCGGCGGCCATTGACCGGCTGATCATCCAGGGTCGCGACCGCGAGGAACGGCTGCAACGCCGCTCGCGTCACGAACTGCTGCGCCTGGCGGTGGTCGGGGCCAGCGCCGCCCTGGTCCTGTTGCTGGTCGGCGCCTGGGTCAGCTGGATGATCGGCCAATCCATCCGCTCGCCGCTGCAGCGCCTGCGCGAGACCATGGAGGCCGGAGCCGGCGGCGACTGGTCGCGCGAGGTCGAGGGCCGCGACCTGCACGACGAACTGGCGGCCATGGCCCGCACCGTCGAGGTGTTCAAGCGCAACTCCCTGGAAAAGCAGCGCCTGGAGGCCGAACGCGAGGAGGCCGGGCGCCGGGCCGAGGCGGCCAACCGCCAGACCCTGCAGGATTTGCTGGCCCAGATGGAGGCCCACGAGCACCCGGCCTCGTTCGCCCAGCCGGTGGCCGCCGCCCCCGAAACCGAGGCCGCCGAGATCGCCGCCGCCTTCAACCGCGTTCTGGCCAAGTTCCACGAAGTCAACCGCGGACGCGACGCCGCCATCGACGCCCTGACCACCGCCAAGGAGAACGCCGAGGCCGCCAATCTGGCCAAGTCGGCGTTCCTGGCCGCCATGAGCCACGAAATCCGCACCCCCATGAACGGGGTGATCGGCATGCTGGAACTGCTGGACCACACCGAGCTGGATACTGACCAGCGGGACCTGGTGGCGACCACCCGCGATTCGGGCCTCGCCCTGCTGCGCATTCTCGACGACGTGCTGGATTTTTCGAAGATCGAGGCCGGCCGCCTGGAACTGGAACGGGTGCCCGTCCGCCTCGACCGCATCGTCGAGGGCGTGGTTCAGACGGTCAGCCCGGCGGCGGCGGCCAAGTCGCTCGGCATCTCGGCCTTCATGGACCCCGGCCTGCCCTCCACGGTGCTGGCCGATCCGGTGCGCCTGCGCCAGATTTTGTTCAATCTGGCCGGCAACGCCGTCAAGTTCACCGCCGAGGGCCGCGTCGCCATCCATCTGGGCCATGGCGGCACCGACGGGCAGGGCCGCGTGGTGCTGACCATCCGGGTGGTCGACACCGGCATCGGTATCGATGATTCCCTCCGCGACCGGCTGTTCCAGCCCTTCACCCAGGCCGAGACCTCGACCACGCGGCGCTTCGGCGGCACCGGGCTGGGTCTGTCCATCACCCGGCGCCTGGTGGATTTGATGGATGGCACCGCCGGTTTCGAATCCCGGCCGGGCCAGGGCTCGTCCTTCTGGTGCCGCCTGCCGCTGCCCACCATCGAGCCTCCCGTGGCCGAAGCGCAGGAAACCCCGCCCACCGCCGTTTTCATGGGCCTGCGCATACTGGTGGTCGATGCCGATACCGAGGAGCGCACCCTGATCGCCCTGGTCACCGAGCAAGGCGGCGCCGCCGTGGTCCGCGTCCCCGGCCCCAGGGAGGCCGAGGCGGCATCGCGCAAGGCGACCACCACCCAGGCGCCCTTCGATCTGGCCCTGATCACCGCCGATTCCGTCGCCTGCGAGGACCTGGCCCCCCTGGGCAGCACGCCGCTGCTGTTCATCGAGGGGCAGGATTCCGAACGGCGTTTCTGCCTGGAGCGCCAGCCCAACTGCCTGGGCTTCCTGGGACGGCCGCTGACCCGCACCCAGCTCATGGCGGCGGTGGAGCGGGTCATCGGCCCGGCCTCGCCCGCCCGCCCGGCCTGCGCCCCCTCGGCCCCGCCCGAGCCGCGCGACACCGCCTGGGACGGCGCCCCCATCCTGGTGGCCGAGGACCACCCGGTCAACCAGCAGGTGATCCGCCGCCAGTTGCACCTGCTGGGCTTCACCGCCGAGATTTTTCCCGATGGCGCCGCCGCCCTGAGCGCCTGGCGCGCCAGGCCCTATTCCCTGGTGCTGACCGACTGCCACATGCCCATCATGGACGGCTTCCAACTGACCGCCGCCATCCGCGCCGAGGAAAAGGCCGAAGGCCGCCGCACCCCCATCCTGGCGCTGACCGCCAACGCCCTGGCCGGCGAAGCGGAGCGCTGCCTGCGGGCCGGCATGGACTCGTATCTGTCCAAGCCGGTGGAGCTGCCCCATCTGCGCGAGGCCCTGGCACGCCTGCTTCCGGCCTATGCAAAAGGATAGAGTTTTCTTCTAATTCAACGAGATAGCGCTACAAAGAATCATAATTCGCGCTTTGCTTCACCAATAAAGCATCGATAACCTGAAACTGGATCCGGGTATCCGGACGCCAGGGGTTATTCGGATATGCCAAGGGACGATGTCAGGGTGAAGAGGTCGACGGGCGCCGCCTCCGGGCCGCCGCGCACCCACAACGACGTGGTCCGCGTCATCAATGACCTGCTGAAAAGCCGGGTGGCGACCATCTTCCGCTCGCTGATCCCCGCCTTCGAGAATACCTCGGGCGAGGAGTTCTACGACATCGTCATGGCCAATTCCGAGATGCTGCACGGCTGCATCAGCATCTTCCAGCGCAACCGCCAGGCCTTCCGCAATCTGCTGGTGGACGCGCGCGGGCGCCCGGTCAACGACGACTTCGTGACGCTGCGCTGCGGCCGCTCGGTGCACGACATCATCGCCATGATCGTCCGCACCCATGCCAAGCGCCACTTCAAGGCCGCCCTGGGCGGCGACCCCAACGACCCCACGTCGCGGGCCGGCGCCATGTATCAGGCCATCAACGAATACCTGATCCACGACTGGCAGGTGCCGCTGGTTCCCCATTACGCCCCCCTGCCCCTGGCCAAGGTGCGGGAGATGGGTCCCCGCCTGCTGGACATCCGCGAGGCGGAAATCCTGACCTCCATCGCCGGAGCGGCGGCGGAGGCCTCCGCCCTGCCCACCCATTCGCCCCGCCCGCCCGCCGCGCCCGAACTGCCGCAGCGCGAACAGCAATGGTGGAAGGCGCTGAACGATCCGTCCGTGGTCAAGGTGCTGGGCCAGCGCCAGGAATCCGAGACCCGCGAACTGGTCGCCGCCCTGGCCGAGATCAACGATCTGGTGCATGTCGACCTGTTTTCCCGCCTGGGGCTCAGCACCTTCCAGGCGGCGATCATCATGGTCACCGCCTACAAGCTGCTGGGCCGCGCCGGCTTCAACACCCAATTCGGCATCCCCGGCAAGCCCACCGTGGTGGCCGCCATTGCCCAGCGCCTGGACAAGCGCGAGGTCGGCCCGCATACCGACCTCAAGCTCATGCCGCAGATGATGGAAGGGGCGTTGCGGGGCTGACCCGCCCCGCGTCCCGCCCCTACTCCGCCGTGAAGACCGGCTTGCGCTTGGCGCGGAAGGCCGCCAGCCCCTCGGCGTAGTCCTTGGTCTCCAGGAAGCGGTAGCACTCGTCCAATTCCGTCTCGGACACCGGGGTGGCATCGTCCAGGCGGGCGATGAACGCCTTGTGCCAGCGGTTGGCCAGGGGGGCGCCGGCGGCGATGCGCTTGGCGGTGGCGGCCAGTTCCGCTTCCAGCGCGTCATCCTCGACCACCCGGTTGACCAGCCGCTTGGCGAGCGCCTCGTCGGCATCCATGATCCGGCCTTCCAGCAGGATTTCCAGGGCGGCGGCCGGACCGGCCACCCGGCGGATCTGCGCCAGTTCGGGATAGGCCATCACCACCGAAATCTTGTTGATGGGAACGCCGAACTTGCCCGACCTGGCGGACAGGCGGATGTCGCAGCAGCAGGCCAGTTCCAGCCCGCCGCCGACGCAGGGGCCCCACACGGCGGCGACCACCGGCTGCGGACAGGCGCGCACCGTGTCCAGCGCCTTGCGCATCACCAGATCGTAGGCCTTGGCCTGGGCGGGATTGGCGCGCAGGGTGTCGAATTCCTCGATGTCGGCGCCCGGCGCGAAGGCCTTGGTGCCGGCGCCGCGCAAAATCACCACGTGAATAGACTTGTCGGCGGAAATGCTCTCGAACGCCTCGGCCAGCCCCCGCCACATGGGCAGGTTCAGAGCGTTCATGCGGTCGGGGCGGTTCAGCGTCACGGTGGCGATGGCGCCCTCTCGGACAAGCTGGATCACGTCGGACATTTCAGTTCCCTATTCTGTCTTCTTGCAGGAAGGCGCGATTGTGCCTATAGACCCCCGTATCGGCAAGGCAAGAGGGCTCACCCATGGCAACCACCGTTTCCCGTACCCCGGAACAGAAGCAGGCGGCGCTGACCACCGCGCGCATCCTGCTGGAGATCAAGGCGATCAATTTCCGCCCGGAAGAGCCCTACATCCTGACCTCGGGCTGGGCCAGCCCGGTCTATGTGGACTGCCGCAAGGTGATCTCGTTCCCGCGCGCACGGACCAAGATCTGCGAATTGATGACCAAGGCCATCATGCGCGAAGTCGGCTACGAATCCGCCGAGGCGGTCGCCGGCGGCGAGACGGCGGGCATTCCCTATGCGGCGTGGATTTCCGACCGCATGGGTCTGCCCATGCTCTACATCCGCAAGAAGCCCAAGGGCTTCGGCCGCAATGCCCAGATCGAGGGCGATTTCAAGGACGGCGACCGGGTGGTGCTGGTCGAGGACCTGGCGTCCGACGGCGCTTCCAAGGTCAACTTCGTCAATGCGCTGCGTGAGGCGGGTGCCAAGGTCGACCATTCCTTCGTGGTGTTCTTCTACGGCGTCTTCCCCGGCGCCATGAAAAGCCTGGAGGAAATCGGCGTCGATCTCGGCTATCTGTGCAATTGGTGGGACGTACTGGAAGTGGTCGAGGAAGAAGGCCAGTTCGACAAGCGTGCCGTCGAGGCCGTGCGCTCCTTCCTGCACGATCCGGTCGGCTGGTCCAGCCTGCACGGCGGCCGCAGCGCCTGAAAATGGGAATACCCCGTCGCCGTATAGCGGCGGGGTTAGGCCCAAGGGGCCGCGCGGCTTATGCCGCGGAAGGCAAGGGCGCGGAGGCGCCCGCCCACCGCTTGAGGGCGATGCAAATATTCAATCGCCCCCCGTTTCGTTTCCCATGTTGCGAAGCTTGATCACCAGGATGGTGCCGGCCAGCCCCAGGGTGGGCAGATTGGCGGCGACGATGGGCCACGCCCCCAGCAGCAGGCCGTAAATCGTCCACAGGGCCACCCCGGCGACGAAGGTCGCCCACATGGCCAGGGATATGTCCCTGGTCTGGCGGGTACGCAGGGTCTTGACCACCTGCGGCACGAAGGAGATGGTCGTAAGGAGGCCCGCGACAGCACCAAGCAGGTCGGTGGGTGAAAGCCAGTCCATTGGGCACAGCCTGAAAGGAAACGGATCGTGCTTCCCTATATCACGGTTCTGCTGCTCTGCCAGCTTGCCGGCGAGGTGCTGGTCCGCCTCTCCGGCTGGCCCCTGCCCGGCCCGGTGGTCGGCATGGTGCTGCTGTTCACCGGCCTGGTGATCCGCGGCCGGGTGCCGGCCGGCCTGGACCTGGCGGTCAAGGCCATCCTGTCCAACTTCGCCCTGCTGTTCATTCCGGCCAGCGTCGGCGTCATGGTCCACATGAAGCTGATCGCCGAGGAGGCGCTGCCCATCGCGGCGGCGGTGCTGGGCAGCACGTTCGCCACCATCGTCGTCGCCGGACGGCTGATGCAGGCCCTGGGCAACCGGTCCAAGCCGAAGCAGGGAGACCCGTCATGAGCGGCGATCTTTCCAGTATCTGGGTCTACCTCTCCACCTCGCCGCTGCTGGGGCTGACCTCGACGCTGATCGCTTATCAGGCGGCCATGTGGCTGTTCGAGAAGGGCGGGCGCTCGCCGCTGCTCAACCCCATCCTGGTCTCGGTGGCGATCATCGTCGGCTTCCTGCTGGCCACCGGCACCGAGTACCGCACCTATTTCGACGGCGCCCAGTTCGTGCACTTCCTGCTGGGGCCGGCCACCGTCGCCCTGGCGGTGCCGCTTTACAACCAGATGCCCATCCTGCGCCGTGCCTGGCCCGCCATCCTGCTGGTGATCCTGGTGGGCGCCGTGATGGCGGGGGTCAGCGCCGTGGCCCTGGCCTGGGCCCTGGGCGGCTCCGAAAAGGTATTGCTGTCCCTGGCGTCCAAGTCGGTGACCATCCCCATCGCCATGGGCATCACCGAGCGCATCGGCGGCATTCCCTCGCTGACCGCCGTGATGGTCATGCTGACCGGCATCTTCGGGGCGGTATGCGGCGGCTGGATACTCGACCTGTTCCGGGTCAGGGATCAGGCGGCGCGCGGCCTCGCCCTGGGGATCGCCTCCCACGGCATCGGCACGGTGCGGGCATTGCAGATGAGCGAGACGGCGGGAGCCTTCGGCGGTCTGGCCATCGGGCTGACCGGTCTGGTCACCGCAATCCTGGTGCCGCTGCTGGTGGGATTACTGCGGTAGGACCTTCCTGATCCCGGCCAGATTCCAGCCCTTGGCAACCTCGCTCAGCACGTCGCTGCTGGCGAGGTTGTCGCCCTCGATCTGCAGCAGGACGCGCGGCCCCAGCACCATCAGCACCTCGCCGTTGCGGCCCTGGGGGTCCCAGCGCAGCCCGGCCTCCTCATTGCCCACCTTGACCTTGCGGCCGTTGGGCTGGGGAAAGGCCGCCAGTTGGGCGATCGCGGCGGAGACCGCCGGGCTGTCGATGATCAGCGAGATGTTCAGCGTGCCGTCGTCGCGGCCATAGGCCCGCGTCACCGCCATTCCACCGCCGCTGCCGGCCAGGGACTGGGTCTCCACCGGCTCGGCCTGCCAGCCGGAGGGAGGAGGAGGCAGGAATTCGGCCAGTTGCCTGCCCAGCCGGGCCTGCAGTTCGGCCAAGGCGGCCTCCAGCTCCATGGCGGCACGGGCCAGGTCACCCTTGGCATGGGCGGCGCGGGCGGCGTCCAGGTGGGTGGGAACCACATCGGCGGCCCGAGCCGGCGCGGCCAGCAGGGCGGCAATACAAAGAGAAAGCGCGACGCGGCGCATGATTCGGAGTCTCTCCCGCATGTTTCCCCAAAAGCTTTACAACGGGGAAAGGCGGGCGGCAAGGATGCGCGGCGCCCCGGCTTCTGATAGGTTTTTGTTGAATTGGGGGGAAGTGCTCGTTTGAACGCCGTATTCCTGGTCCTGGTCGTCGTCTCGTTCCTGGTGGCCGCCTTCGCCGAACTGTCGGGCGGAGCGGGCGCCATGGAAGCGCTGTCGGCCGGGCTGATCGACGCGGTGGCCGGCGCCGTGCCCCTGGCCCTGGGGCTGGTGGGCATCATGGCGCTGTTCCTCGGCCTGATGAAGGTGGCGGAGGCCGGCGGCCTGCTCGCCGCCGTGGCGCGGCTGCTGGAGCCGGCGCTCGGCCGCCTGTTCCCGGAAATTCCCGCCGGCCACCCGGCCATGGGCGCCATGGTGATGAACGTGGCCGCCAATCTGCTGGGGCTGGGCAATGCCGCCACGCCGTTCGGCATCCGCGCCATGGAGCACCTGGAAAGCCTCAACCGCCACAAGGGCACCGCCAGCAACGCCCAGGTGCTGTTCCTGGCCATCAACACGGCGGGGCTCACCCTGCTGCCCACCAAGGTCATCGCCTTGCGCGCCGCCACCAGTTCCGTCTTGCCCGCCGCCATCGTCGCTCCCACCCTGATCGCCGGCCTGGTCGCCGCGCTGGTGGGCGTGCTGGCGGCACGCGGACTGCAGGGCGTATGGCAGCCCCGAAGGGATGAGGACGCCGCGCTCCCCCATCAGGCGCCCGGTCCGTTATGGCCCTGTATCGCCGCGCTGGCCGGCGTGCTGGCCCTGGCGGCGGCAATGCTGGCCTGGGGCAAGGTGTTGGGACCGTGGATTCTGCCCTCCCTGGTGGTCGGGCTGCTGCTCTACGGCGCCGCCAAGGGCGTCCGCCTTTACGAAAGCTTCGTCGAGGGAGCCAAGGAAGGCTTCGAGGTGGCGGTGCGGATCATTCCCTATCTGGTGGCCATCCTGGCGGCCATCGGCATGGTGCGGGCGTCGGGCGCCATGGATCTGCTGATCCGCCCGCTGGGGCGCCTCACCGAGGGATTGGGTCTGCCGGCCGAGGCGCTGATGATGGCCGCCCTGCGCACCCTGTCGGGCTCGGGCTCCTACGGCATGCTGGCCGCCAGCCTGAAGGACCCGGCCATCGGCCCCGATTCCTATCTCGGCGCCCTGCTGTCCACCCTTTACGGCTCGACCGAAACCACCTTTTATGTGCTCGCCGTCTATTTCGGGGCGGTGCAGGTGCGGCGCATCCGCCACGCCCTGGCGGTGGGGCTGCTGGCCGATCTGGCCGCCCTGGTCACCGCCGTGATCGTCTGCCGGCTGCTGTTCGGAGGATTGCCATGAGTTTCGCCGCCGAACTGACCGCGCTCGCCTCGGTGGTCGCCATCGACGTCACCCTGGCCGGCGACAACGCGGTGGTGATCGGCATCGCCGCCGCCGGACTGGCGCCCGAGCAGCGGCGCAAGGCCATCCTGTGGGGCATCGCCGCCGCCGCCGGCCTGCGTATCCTTTTTTCCCTGTTCGCGGTGGAACTGCTGGGCATCATCGGCCTGCTGTTCGCCGGCGGGCTGCTGCTGCTGTGGGTGTCGTGGAAGCTGTGGCGCGAACTGCGTCAGGCCACCCACGGACACGACGACGCGGACGCCGACGCCGTGCCGGCCCAGCCCAAGAAATTCGCCGAGGCGGTCAAGCAGATCGTCCTGGCCGACGTCTCCATGTCGCTGGACAACGTGCTGGCGGTGGCGGGCGCGGCGCGCGAGCACGTGTGGGTCATGGTGATCGGACTGGCGCTGTCGGTCGCCCTGACCGGCGCGGCCGCCGAGACGGTGGCCCGCATTCTCAAGCGCTGGCACTGGATCGCCTATGTGGGTCTGGGGATAATCGTGGTGGTGGCGCTGCGCATGATCTGGGACGGAGCGCAGCCGCTGCTGGTGCTGGCCAACGCCGCTCGGGGGTAGGGAGCCCTCAGGCCCCCAGCCACTCGGCTCGGAGCGCATCCCGCTCCAGGACCAGCCACTGGATGGCCAACACCGCCATGGCGTTGTTGATGCGCCCGTCCCGGCACATGGCCAAGGCTTCGGCGGGGTCGATGACGAAGACCCTTATGTCCTCGCCCTCGTGGGCCAGGCCGTGGGTGCCGGCGATGGTGGACGAATCCACCCGGGCGCAGTAGAGCTTGCAGCTTTCCGACGAGCCGCCGGCGGTCACCAGATAATCGCCCACATGGACCATGTCGGTGGGGTCCGAGCCCGCCTCCTCGCGGGTTTCGCGCCGGGCCACCGCTTCGGGAGGCTCGCCCTCCTCGATGATGCCGGCCACGCATTCCACCAGCCAGGGGTGCCAGCCGGCGGCATAGGCACCGGGGCGGAACTGCTCGATCAGGGCGATGCGGTCACGCTCGGGGTCATAAAGCAGCACCACCACGGCGTGGCCGCGCTCGAACACCTCGCGCGTCATCACATCGGTCCAGCCGCCGGCGAAGGTGCGGTGGCGCAGGCGGTAGCGGTCGACCTGGAAATAGCCCTTGAAGACCGTCTCCTTGGAGAGGATCTCGACGTCCTTGTCCCGGTCCATGGCCATCATGCTCCCAGCAGCGAACCGGCCACGCCGACCACGATGCTGATCATGCCCAGGATCAGATTGACGGTGACGATGTGACGGATACGGACCTGATACTCGGCCGCCTTGGGGTAGTCCGAGGCGGCGAAGGCCCGCTTGAAGCCTTGCCAGGGGCCGAAGAACAGCTGGAAATACAGGGCCATCATCACCAGCCCGATCAGCTGCATGATGTCCACATGGCTGGGGCCGCCGGTGAACCCGGCCTTGAAGCCCATCAGCAGGGTGGAATAGCCGGTGGCGAGCAGCACGGCGATACTGATCCATACCCAGAAGAAGAAGCGGGGAAAGACCTCGCGCCACACCGCCAGCCGCTCGGGCGGCTGGCGTTCGGCCAGTACCGGGCGCAGGATCAGGTGGGCGAAGAACATGCCGCCCACCCAGACCACTGCCGCCAGAGTGTGCAGGGCCATGGCGATGGCATAGGCGTGGTCGAGGATCATGTCCATGGCGTCAGTCCAATCCCAGGATGCCGGCGATTTCATCGGCCAGCGCCTTGATCTCCTTGGTGGCGGTATGGCGGGGATTGCTCTCCACCACGCCCTTGCCCTCCATCATGGAGGCGGCGAAGGCCACCCGGTTGCCCAGCACCGTCTGGGCCACCGGCACCTCGGAATCACGAATCTTCTTGCGGACCGCGTCCACCAGCTTGCCGCGCGACGGGGTGCGGTTGAACACCATCAGGGCGGGCGATTTCTCCTTGCGGGCCATGTCCAGCGTCGGGCCGGTGGCCCAGAGGTCCATGGGGGAAGGCTGCATGGGAACCAGGATCAGGTCGGCGGCGCGCACCGCGATGCGCACCTCGGTCTCGGCATGGGGCGGGGAATCGATCAGCACCAGATCCACATCCCGCTTCAGGCGGTCCAGTTCGGTGGACAGCCGCCAGCCCGAGGCCTGCACGAAGACGATGCCACCGCCAGCTTCCTCGACCAGGGCCTTGCGGATGTCGTACCAGGCGGCCAGCGAGCCCTGCGGATCGATGTCGAGCAGACCGACGCGGCGCCCGGCACGGGCGAAGGCCACCGCCAGTTGCGCGGCGATGGTGGTCTTTCCGGCGCCGCCCTTTTGCTGGGCGATGGTTACGGCCTTGGCCGCCATGATGTCCCCCTCGTCTTGAACCGTCGGGAGAAGGCTATCCCTTTGGCCTCATTTTGCAAGGGGCTGTGAGCCGTCGCAGCGGATTCCCAGGGTGAAGATGGTTTCCTCGCCCACCTCGCAGAGGTCGTCGGGCCGGAAGCCCGGCAAGGCCCTGTTGACGAAGGCCGGCAGATTGTTGGCCTGATTGCCCCGGAACACCGTGCAGGGATAGGCGGCGACCACCTCGGCCACCACCATGGGCTTGTTCCACTGCATGAAGCCGCTGCTCCACCACGAATGCTCGTTGATGAACCAGGTGTAGTGGTCCTTGGGCATGAACTCGGCCAGCTTGGGCGAGTAGCGGGCCTTGGAGTTCATATCGCCGCGCTGCAGCGCATAAGACAGGGTCGAGGCGGAATCATAGTCGATCTTGGCGCAGGCCTTGAACCGGTTCATGTCGAAGGCCTGGGTCTGGCGGGTCCAGCGGGCCAGTTCGGCATATTGCCTCCACGAGGCCTGGGCGCTGATGACCACCAGGACGAGGCCGAGCACGCTCCACACCCTGAGATGGGGGCGGGGCGGGAATATCTTGGCCGACAGCACGAACAGAAGGGCGAGGCTGGGGCCGGTCAGCAGCAGGGCCGGCACCAGGTAATGGGCGGCGGGCTGCTTGGCCACCGCCAGGATGGTGAAGACCTCCGCCGCGACCAGACCGGCCAGCAGCCCGGCCATCTTGTCCGCCGTGATCAGGCCGCGCCGCCGCAGCCGCACATAGCCGCCCAGGGCGAACAGCGACAGCCCCACCACGATGGTGAAGATGATCTTGGAGCCGAACAGGCCGATCACCGCCTTGCCATAACGGCCCGATTGCACCACGCCGGCATCGCCGGCGCCATAGGCGCCGCTGTGGGTCAGTACCCTGGTCCACCAGCCCAGGAAAATATCGAGCGACGGCAAAGCGGGCGAGAAGAAGATCAGGAAGCCGGCGATGGTGGACAGCGGCAGCACCAGGAACAGCCGGCGGCGGTCCAGAATGAACAGCGGCACCAGCCCCAGCGCCACGAACTGGATCTTGCAGGCGATGCCGAAGCCCAGCGCCAAACCCAGCCAGCCCACCTGCCGGTCGGTCAGCGTCTCGGCCTTGGCCACCTTCAGGGCGACGATCAGCACCCAGGCCACAGCGATGATCAGAAAGCCCTCGGGCTTGGGGTGCAGGCCGAACTTGGGGATGATCATGGACAGGAACGGCGCGCCCTGGGCCAGCAGGGCCGGGGCCAGCCGGCCGGTCGCCACCATGAAGGCGCGGCCCATCAGGACCAGCGACAGGCCGATCAGCGGGTACATGACCCAGGTGACCACCCGCAGATGCCGCTCGGGATCGCGCAGCACGGCGTCGACGATGGCCCCGGTGGGCTCGCCCACATGCATCAGCCGGTAGACCATGGCGATGAACACGTGCACCGGCGTGCCGGGATGGCCCATGTCGGTGGGAGCCAGCCCCTCGACCAGCAGCAGGCCGTTGGTCAGGTAGTAGTAATCGGGGTCCAGGTTGAACACCTGCCAGAACGGCTGCGACGCCGCTCCCATGGCGAACAGCAGGGCGGTGAACAGCGCGGGAAGGATCAGGAGGCTGAGATTACGCTTCACGGCTTCACCTGCAGGACGGCATAGAGGTTGGCGCCCCAGATCTCGGGCGGATTGAGCAGCGCCCAGGACAACAGCCGGCAGACCAGGGCGTCGGTCAGACGCCGCCGGGTCGAACCCTGACGCTGGCCGTAGAGCAGCGGGGCGGCGAAACCGGCGGCATCGGCCAACTGGCGCACCGAGATAGGGGCGAAGGCGGTACGGTGGGTCAGGTCGCCGTACTGGTAGGACAGCCCCCAGGGCGAGCCGGCATTGGGCACCTTGATCACCACCCGCCCGCCATCGGCGAGGCGGCCGCGCAGGGATTGCAGCAGGCGCAGGGCGTCCGACGCCTCGAAATGCTCCAGCACGTCCAGCAGGACGATGCGGTCGAAGCGGCCCAGGGATTCGTCGGCCAGCACCTCCCACACGTCGCGGCAGATGAAATCGTCCCGCGCCGCCTCTGGGATGACCTTGGCCAGGGCGGGATCGTGGTCGATGCCCAGGACGCGGCGCACGCCCTTGCCCCGCAGATAGGCGAGGAAGGCGCCGGTGCCGCAACCGATCTCCAGAAAGGAATGGGAGGGAGAGCATTCGGCCGGCCCCCAGATTTCGGCGTCGAGCCGCGCCACCTGCTTGGGGCCGACCTGCGGCGTCACATAGCCCTTGTGGCTGGCATAGGTGCCGTAGAATCCCGGCGCACGCTGGTTCAAACCGGCCTCCCCTGTCTGTGTGTTGGGTGTAGCGGATCAAGGCGGCCTTGGGCAAGCCGCCGATTTGGCCCTATACTGCCCATCTCCTTCAAGCGCGAGGACACCATGCCAGGCAAACCCGCGTCCCCAGGCAAACCGGCGTCCAGGGCGAAAGCCCCCGTCCGCCTCTCCCTCACCGTCAACGGCATGCCACGCGACGCGGCGGCGGCCGATGGCGACATGCCGCTGATCTTCTGGCTGCGCGACGAGTTGGGCCTTGCCGGAACCCATCTCGGCTGCGGTAAGGGCGAGTGCGGCAGTTGCACCGTGCTGATTGATGGCGAGCCGGCCCGCTCGTGCCAGACCACCCTGGCGATGGCGGCGGGCAGGGCGGTGACCACCATCGAAGGGCTGGGCACGCCCCAGGCGCCTCATCCGCTCCAGGCCGCCTTCATCACCGAGCAGGCCGCCCAATGCGGCTGGTGCACCGCCGGACTGGTGGTGGAAGGCGCCGCCCTGCTGGCCCGTAACGCCCAACCCAGCCGGGACGAGGCCAAGGCGGCGCTGGACGGCCATCTGTGCCGCTGCGGCAGCCACCACCGTGTATTGCGCGCCGTGATGCGCGCCAGCGGGAGGGAGCCGTCATGAATCCGCCGCTCTCGCGCCGCGCCCTGTTGGGCTCCATGGCGGCGCTCACCGTCGCCTTCGCCCTGCCCCGTCCGGCCCGATCAGCCGCGGCCAAGACCAATGATCCGGCCGAGGTGGACGGCTTCCTGGCCATCGGCGCCGACGGCTCGGTCACCGTCTATTGCGGCAAGGTCGATCTCGGCCAGGGCCTGCGCGTCGCCATCCGCCAGATGGCCGCCGAGGAACTGGGCATCGGCATCGAAGCCATCGCCCTGATCGAGGGCGACACCCTGCTCACCCCCGACCAGGGTCCCACCGCCGGCTCCACCGGGGTGGCCAAGGGCGGCGTGCAGATCAGGCAGGCCGCCGCCACGGCGCGTCAGGCCCTGATCCGCCTGGCCGCCATCCGGCTGGAGCGCGCCCCGGAGGATTTGGACCTGCTGGACGGCGCCGTCACGCCCAGGGACGGCGGCCGCTCCATCGGCATGGGTGATCTGGTGGGAGAGGGCGGCTTCGCCCTGAAGCTCGATCCCAAGGCGCCGCTGCGCGATCCGGCCGGGTACCGGGTGGTGGGCAAGCCCCTGCCCCGCCCCGACATCCCGGCCAAGGTCTGCGGCACCCACGCCTATGTCCACGATTTCAAGCTGCCCGGCATGCTGCACGGCCGGGTGATCCGCCCGCCCTCGGTGGGGGCAAGCCTGCTCCAGGTGGATGAGGGCTCCATCAAGGCGGTCAAGGGCGCCCGCGTGGTGCGGATCAAGGACTTCCTGGCGGTGGTGGCGAGCCGTGAATGGGATGCCATCCGCGCCGCCCGGATGCTGAAGGCCGTCTGGTCGGACTCCGCCCCGCTGATGGGGCATCGGGCGGTACGGGCCGCCCTCGGGACCGGCCCCTTCATCGCCGAGGAGGTCCTGAAGACCAAGGGCGACGCCGCCGCCCGCCTCGCCGAGGCGCCGCCCGCCGTGGAATATTACTGGCCGGTGCAGTCCCACGGCTCGCTGGGTCCCAGTTGCGCCGTCGCCCAGGTCAAGGACGGCACCGCCACCATCTGGACCGCCTCCCAGGCCACCCACAAATTCCGTCCCGCCTTCGCCGCCCTGCTGGGCTTGCCCGTGGACAAGGTGCGGCTGGTCTATCTCGACGGTTCGGGCTGCTACGGCATGAACGGCCATGACGACGCCGCCGCCGATGCCGCCCTGCTGTCCAAGGCCACGGCCAAGCCGGTACGTGTGGCCTGGAGCCGCGATGATGAACTGGGCTGGGACCCCAAGGGGCCGCCCCAGTTGATCGCCTTGCGCGGCGCCATGTCGCCGGCCGGACAAGTGCTGGGCTGGAGCACCGAGATGTGGCTGCCCAAGGCCACCGCCGGCCTGTCCAACGTGCCGCTGCTGGCCCCCGAGGCGGCGGGCATCAACCAGCCCAGGGGGCTGATCACCGGCCTGATCGCCCAGAACGGCGACCCGCCCTACGCCACCACGGATCTGGAGGTCAAGGTCCACTGGCTGGCCGATGCGCCGCTGCGCCCCAGCAACATCCGGGCGCCGGGCAAGATCGCCAATGTCTTCGCGGTGGAAAGCTATTTCGACGAATTGTGCGCCGGCGTGGGGCTGGACCCGCTGGTCACCCGCCTGATGGGCCTGCGCGATCTCAGGGGCGTCGCCGTGCTGAGCAAGGCGGCCTCCATGATGGCCTGGGCGCCGCGCCCCGTCCCCAACCCCAAGGGCGACGGCAACGGGCGCGGCATCGCCTATGTCCATTACAAGCACTCGGAAACCTATGTGGCCGTCGCCATGGAGGTGGCCGTGGACCGCGACACCGGCCGTATCGTCGTGAAAAGGGTGACCTGCGCCCACGATTGCGGGCTGGTGATCAATCCCGACGCCCTGAAGATGCAGGTCGAGGGCTGCATCCTCCAGACCCTGTCGCGCACCCTGCTGGAGGAGGTGACCTTCGACCAGTCCCGCGTCACCTCGACCGACCAGTCGACCTACCCCATCCTGGGCTTCGCCGAGGTTCCCGAACTGGCCATCGAACTGATCGACCGCCCCGACCAGCCGCCCATGGGCGGCGGCGAGGCGGCCACCACCCCGGTACCCGCCGCCCTGGCCAACGCGGTGTTCGACGCGGTGGGCATCCGGCTGCGCACCGTGCCGTTCACGCCGGAGCGGGTGAAGGAGGCCCTGTCCCGCCTCCCCCGGCCGGCGGAGGGCGATCCGAAGCCCAAGGACGACGATACCGACACCTGAAGCGTACGCCCCTTGTAGTTCACCACCCGACTAGCTACATTCTTCCCGTGGTAATTAGATGGAAACTACACAAGTCATGACGGACATTCGCGACGGCTTCCTCGACTCCATCGGCAACACCCCCCTGATCCGCCTCAAGCGCGCGTCGGAGGAAACGGGCTGCCAAATCCTGGGCAAGGCCGAGTTCCTCAACCCCGGCGGTTCGGTCAAGGACCGCGCCGCGCTCGCCATCATCCAGGACGCCGAGCGCAGGGGCCTCTTGAAGCCCGGCGGCGTGATCGTCGAGGGCACGGCGGGCAATACCGGCATCGGGCTGGCCCTGGTCGCCAATGCGCTGGGCTATCGCACCGTCATCGTCATGCCCGAGACCCAGAGCCAGGAAAAGAAGGACATGCTGCGGCTGGTGGGCGCCGATCTGCGGCTGGTCCCGGCGGTGCCCTATGCCAATCCCGGCAATTACGTGCGCTATTCCGAGACCCTGGCGGGCGAGTTGGCCAAGACCGAGCCCAATGGCGTGCTGTGGGCCAACCAGTTCGACAACACCGCCAACCGCATGGGGCACTTCCACACCACCGGTCAGGAGATCTGGCGCCAGACCGACGGCAAGGTGGACGCCTTCACCTGCGCGGTGGGCACCGGCGGCACCCTGGCGGGCACCGGCATGGCGCTGAAGGAGCACAACAAGGACGTCAGGGTGGTGCTGGCCGATCCCATGGGCTCGGCGCTGTACAACCATTATGCCCATGGTGAACTGAAGGCCGAGGGAACCTCCATCACCGAAGGCATCGGCCAGGGCCGCATCACCAAAAACCTGGACGGCGCCCCCATCGACGATCAGGTGCAGGTCACCGACCACGAGGCGCTGCCGCTGATTTTCGATCTGGTCAAGCGCGAGGGACTGGTTCTGGGAGGATCGAGCGGAATCAATGTGATGGCCGCCATCAAGGTCGCGCGCATATTAGGCCCCGGACACACAGTGGTGACAGTGCTGTGCGATTATGGTACCCGCTATCAAAGCAAGCTGTTCAATCCGGCCTTCCTGCGCGAGCGTGATCTGCCGGTTCCCGATTGGCTGGACTGAGCGGCGACCAAACAAAAGCAAGCCCGCAAGGGGGGACACAAAGCATGAGCTATCCCAATCCGGACGCCCTCGTCAGCACCGAGTGGCTGGCCTCCCATCTCAGCGCCCCCGACGTCCGCGTCGTGGACGCCAGCTGGTACACGCCGGCCCAGAACCGCAACGCGCGCGAGGAATACGACGCCGAGCACATCCCCGGCGCCGTGTTCTTCGACATCGACGAGATCGCCGACACGGATTCTCCCCTGCCCCACATGCTGCCGGCCCCGGAGAAGTTCTCCAGCAAGGTGCGCAAGCTGGGCCTGGGCAACGGCAACAAGATCGTGATCTACGACGGCTCGGGCTTCACCAGCGCCGCGGCGCGCGCCTGGTGGATGTTCCGCACCTTCGGCCACCGCGACGTCTCGGTGCTGGATGGCGGCTTCCCCAAGTGGCTGCGCGAAGGCTTGGCCGTCGAGGACCTGCCCCCGGTGCCGCGCACCCGCCACTTCATCAGCCACTACAACCATCTGTTGGTCCGCGACCTGGACCACATGAAGGCCAACCTGGAAAACAAGCGCGAACTGGTGCTCGACGCCCGCGCTCCCGCCCGATTCAAGGGCGATGCGGCCGAACCGCGCCCCACCAAGCATCAGGGCCACATCCCCGGCTCGGTCAACGTGCCCTTCGCCGACCTGATCGACGAGAAGACCCGTTGCATGCTGCCGGCCGATCAGTTGAAGGCCCGTTTCGACGCCGCCGGCCTCGATCCCAAGCAGCCGGTGGCCATCTCCTGCGGCTCGGGCGTCACCGCCTGTACCGTGGCGCTGGCCTTGGACCTGCTGGGCCACGAGAACGTGGCGATCTATGACGGCTCGTGGGCCGAATGGGGCAACCGCGACGATACGCCCATCGAGAAATAGGCATTTCTCGACCGACCGGTCAGAAAACGAAGCCCCCCGCCCTCGCCGGCGGGGGTTTTTCGTTCAGGAGGCCTGGGACGGAGAGTCCGGCCGCTACATGGATATTTTGCCGAGGGCCGCCTGGGCCGCCGCCGCCTTCTCGCGGGCCTTGGCCGTATCCGGCTCGGCCGCGCCGTCCTTGACCATCTTCAGGGCGGCCTGCAAGGCGGGAACCTTGTCCATGGAGGCGTCCTGGATGGCGCCGAATCCCTGATCCTTGCAGGGGTTGGCCTGGGTCGCGTCAAAGCCCTCGCCCGCCGGGCCGACCAGACAATTGATCACATGCTGGAGATGGCCCCTGACCATCTTTTCCTCGGTCGCGGCGGCGGCCATGCCGGCATGGGCGGTAGCGGTGGCCACCTGCTGCTTGAAATCCCCCGCCACGGCGGGAGTGGTGCAAAGCGCGGCGAAGCCGGCCACGGCAATCGCGGCCGACAGCATCTTGATCCGAAGCATGATAAACCTCCTTGGAGGACGGCCCCAACCAACCGGGACTTAAGTCATGGAGAGCCCTCTTTCAACCCTCATATACCACAACATAGGCTGGATGGATGGGGTAGCATGCGAATCAAGCTTCGATCGCATATTGAAGCGCCACCGATTCACGTCCATATTTGAATCGTTGGACAGAAAGGAGATGTTCCATGCGTAACCGAAAGGCTCGTGCCCGCGTTGCCACGCAGGACAATTCCCATCTGATCCTCGCCGCCTTCGCCGCCCTGGCGGTGCTGGCCGCCGCGGCCCTGGCGCTGGCCGCCTAGCTTCAGAATTCTCTTGGCCGCACGTGCCCGGCGAGTCACCATGCTCGCCCCCGTCCCGGCCAGCAGAGAATCATGAAGAAGAGCACCCGCATCCTCCATGCCGGCCGCAAGCCGGAACAGTTCCACGGCGCCGTCAACCCCCCGGTCTATCACGCCTCGACCATCCTGCACTCCTCGGTGGCAGCCATGGAAAAGAGCGGCAAGACGCCGTTCGAGGGCGTGCGCTACGGCCGCTTCGGCACGCCGACCACCTTCGCCCTGGAAGAGGCGGTGGCCGAGCTGGAAGGCGGGCACCGCACCGTCGCCACCTCGTCGGGGCTGGCGGCCATCACCGGGGCGCTGCTGGCCTTCCTCAAGGCCGGCGACCATCTGCTGATGGTCGACACCGCCTATTTCCCGACGCGGAAATTCTGCGACACGGTGCTGAGCGGGCTGGGTATCGAGACCACCTATTACGACCCGCTGGCGGGCGCCGGCATCAAGGCCCTGATGAAGCCCAACACCCGTGTGGTGTTCACCGAAAGCCCCGGCTCTCTGACCTTCGAGGTCCAGGACATCCCGGCCATGGCCGAGGCGGCGCACGCCGGCGGCGCCATCGTCATGATGGACAACACCTGGGGCGTTCTGCACTTCCAGCCCTTCACCAAGGGCGTCGACATCTCCATCCAGGCGGCCACCAAGTACATCGTCGGCCATGCCGACGCCATGCTGGGCACCATCACCGCCGCCACGCCCGAGCTGTGGCTGACCGTCAAGACCTCGCTGGCCACCTTCGGCGCTTCACCGGGCACCGAGGAGATGTATCTCGGCCTGCGCGGCCTGCGCACCCTGCCGGTCCGCCTGCGCCAGCACGCCGAAACCGCGATGCGCCTGACCACCTGGCTGGAGACCCGGCCCGAGGTGGATCGCGTGCTTTATCCGCCGCTCCCCTCCGATCCCGGCCATGAATTGTGGAAGCGGGACTTCACCGGAGGCTGCGGCCTGTTCGGAGTGATCCTCAAGCCGACCGCCAAGGCGGCGGTGGATGCCATGCTGGACGGCTATTCCCACTTCAAGCTGGGCTTTTCGTGGGGCGGCTTCGAAAGCCTGGTGATTCCCACCAGCGGGCATTCCATCATCCGGACCGCCACCGCCTGGGCTCCCGCCGGCCCGTCCCTGCGCTTCCATGCCGGGCTGGAGGACACCGACGATCTTCTGGAGGATTTGGAGCGCGGCTTCGAGCGGCTGGCATGCGCCGCCTCCTGACCGTCCTGCTCTTGGCTCTGCCCGGACCGGCGCTGGCTCATCCCCATGTGCTGGCCGACGTCCACGCCCTGGTGGAGTTCAAGGACGGCAAGATCGTCAGCCTGTTCATGGGCTGGAAGTTCGACCCCGTCTTCAGCGCCTCGCTGCTCAAGGATTTCGACAAGAACAACAACAACCGCCTCGATGCCGACGAAATGAAGGATTTGGAGCGCGAGGCCTTCCGCGACACCAAGCCCCAGGCCCATTTCACCTACGCCCGCATCGGGGCGGAGCCGGTGGTCTGGCCCGACGCCACCGACTTCAAGGTGATCGGGGTCAAGGATTCGCTGATGTATGCCTTCCGTCTGCCGTTGCCCCGCCCGGTGGACCCGCGCAAGGAAGCGTTCAGCTTCACCACCTATGAAGAGACCTTCTACATCGACATGGACTTTCCCAATGACAAGGCGGTCACCCTCAACGGCGAAGGCTCGGCGGGATGCAAGGTGGTGATCGCCCCCGATCACGGCAACACCATCTTCGGCGGCGCGGTGACGCCGAAGCGGGCGACGATTACATGCGAGTAGGGCACATGCGGCTGATCGTCCTCGTTCTTTCGCTGCTGCCCGCCTCGGCCTGGGCCGCCCTGGTGCCGGGCGGCGGAGCGGCCGCGCCGGGCGATCAGCTGCCCGAGCCGCTGCGCAGTATCGCCGCCTGGGGCTTCGCCCTGCAGCGCGCGCTGACCGGAGAGTTGCGCGAGCAGTTGGCGGTAATGAAGAACACCGGCTCGTGGGAACCGGCCGCCGCCATCATCCTGGCCGCCTTTCTCTACGGCGTGTTCCACGCGGTCGGCCCCGGCCACGGCAAGGTGGTGATCGGCGGCTGGTTCGCCACGCGGCGCGCCCGCATCGTTCACGGTCTCGCCGCCAGCCTGATCGCCGCCATGGTGCAGGCCGGCTCGGCCATCGTCGCCGTGGGGCTGCTGGCCGGCATCCTCAGTCTGGCGCCGCGCGCCGTCACCGCCGGAGCCGCCTGGCTGGAGGTCGGCTCCTTCGCCATGATCGGCGTCATCGGCGCCCTGATGACCTGGCGGACGCTGACCGGCAAGGGCTGCGGCCATGATCATGGTCACCATGAGCATGAGCACGGGCACGGGCACGGGCACCATCATCACGACGGCACCTGCTGCGGCCATCATCACCATGCCCCGCCCCGCGACGAGCGGAGCGAGCGCAACGCCCTGTTCGCCATGGCGGCGGCGGTGGGCTTCCGTCCCTGTTCCGGCGCCATCCTGGTGCTGCTGTTCTGCTTCGCCAACGGCATGGTTCTGATCGGTGTACTGTCGACCCTGGCCATGGGCGTCGGCGTCGCCCTGACGGTGGCGGCCATCGGGCTTGGCGCCCTGGGCCTCAACCGGCTGGTGGAGCGGGGATTCGGCGCCTCCAGCCTGGGCGGGCGCATCCGTTTCGCCCTGGCGCTGGCCGGCTCGCTGGCCATCACCTTGCTGGGCGTGGTGATGCTGATCGGCGCCATTGTCAACGGACCGACACCAACCGGCTAGAATCTCGAGAATTCGTCGATTTTGTCACAGGCCGTTCATCCGGCGGGCAGCAAGGTTAGAATGGCCTGATATGACAGTCATTCCAGGCCACTACATCCTTACGCCAGACCAGCCCCACCCTTTCGCCCTCTGACGATCGGATACCTTCGCATAAGTAACAACCCGAATGGGTTAGGGGCGCCGCCTGATGGTGCCCCCTCGATCTCCAGCTTAGAATCCCCATATCGCACCAAGGTTCACATGCGATTGGAGACGGCCATGGCCCCCCTGGATTGCACGATGGATCACAGCCTGAAGCTGGCGGGCAAGCAGATCAGCTACCGCTTCTTCACCGGCGGGCAGGCGCCGCTCAAGGTCGACCTGTTCTTCGACCGCAAGACCTTCCGCCTGGATATCCCGCCCACCGCCCCCAAGCCGGACTGGGCCAGGCTGAGCCATCACCGCTGCCCCAACTGCACCCTGTCCGAGGATTGCGCCTATTGCCCGGCGGCGCTGGGCATCGCCATGTTCCTGCCCAGCTTCAAGGATTGCGTCTCCCACGACAAGGCGGTGGTCGAGGTCGAGACCGACAACCGCACCATCGTCGCCAAGACCACCCTGCAGTCAGGTCTGGGCTCGCTGATCGGGCTGGTCTGCGCCACCTCGGGCTGCCCGCTGACCCGTTTCCTCAGGCCCATGGCCCGCTTCCACCTGCCCTTCGCCGACGAGCAGGAGACCCTGTTCCGCTCGTTCTCGTCCTGGCTGCTGTCGGCCATCGTGCAGCAGCGCATGAGCGGCACTGAAGGTCCGGTGACCCTGGACGGGCTGAAGCAGCACTATCAGGACCTGTCGGTGATGAACTCGCATCTGGCCGAGCGCATGCGCAACTCTGTCAGCCGTGACGCCCTGCTCAACGCGGTGATCATCCTCGACCTGTTCGCCCAGATCGCCCCCGACAATATCGACGGGGGCTTCGAGGACATCCTGGACGCCTTCACGGTCGAGGACGAGTGATTCGAAATCCGAATGATCAATTCGGATTTCGAATTCAGCGCCCATTGCGGGCGCGGCCAAGCAAACCAAAGGTTTGCGCCCGGCGAGGGGCAAACAAATCACGCCAGCTTGAGGCCGAGGATGCCCACCACGATCATGGCGATGCAGGCCAGACGCAGGGCATCGGCCGGCTCGGCGAACAACACCATCCCGGCAATCACCGTGCCCACCGTGCCGATACCCGTCCACACCGCGTAGGCGGTGCCCAGCGGCAGGGACCGCACGGCCATCCCCAGCAGCACCACGCTGCCCACCATGGCGGCGGCGGTCAGCACCAGGGGCAGCGGCCGCGACAGGCCATCCACGTATTTCAGCCCCACCGCCCAGCCGATTTCCAGCAATCCGGCGGCCAACAGAAGAATCCACGGCATTTCGCAATGCTCCGTCCGAACCGGGCCGTCCCGGAAGTGGGGGAAGAGGGGCCGGGTCGTCCCGTCCCTACCGTTGATCGAAGCGGATCTCGATCCGGCGGTTCTTGGCGTAAGCGACTTCGGTGGTACCGGTGTCCACCGGCTGGAACTCGCCGAAGCCGGCCGCCGCCAGCCGGTCCCGGGGCACGCCGTCGGCGGCCAGCGCCCTCAGCACGGTGATGGCCCGGGCGGTGGACAGTTCCCAGTTGGACGGGAACTTGCCCGAGGTGATGGGACGCTTGTCGGTATGCCCGTCGACGCGCAGCACCCAGTTGAGCCCCTTGGGCATGCCGGCGGCGATCTCCTTGACCGTGGCGGCCAGACGCCGCACCTGCTCGCGCCCCTGAGGTCCCAGTTCGGCCGAGCCGGTCTCGAACAGCAGTTCCGACTGGAAGACGAAGCGGTCGCCCTCGATGCGGATGCCGGGATGATCGCCCAGCACCTTCCTGAGGCGGCCGAAGAATTCCGAGCGGTACTTCTGCAATTCCTCGACCTTGCCGGCCAGGGCGACGTTGAGACGCTTGCCCAGGTCGGAAATCTGGGCCTTGTTCTCCTTGTCGCGGGCCTCGGAGGCATCCAGCGCGGCGGTGACGCGGGCCAGTTCGTCCCGCATGGCCTCGATCTGGCGGCTGAGCAGCGCCAACTGGGCGCGCCCCTCGTCCGAGATCTTCTTCTCGGCGGCCAGTTCGGCCTCTTTCTCGTCCTTCAGGGCCAACAGGGACGCCATGTCCTGGTTGACGCCCGCCGCCCAGGCCTCCAGCTTGTCCTTTTCCGCCCGGCTGCTGACCAGTTCGGCCTGCAGCGCGGCGTTGGCCTTGGTCTGCAGGTTAAGCTTCTCGGCCAGGGCGGCCATCTCGCGGCCCAGATCGTCCAGCGCCTTCTGGCGGCCCGACAGCGCCTGTCCCAGGAAGAACTGGGCCAGCACGAAAATCATCAGCAGAAAGACGATGACCATGATCAGCGTCGCCAGGGCATCGACGAAGCCGGGCCAGATGTCGACGGAACGGCGGGCGCGGCGCAGGGCCATGGATCAGCGCTCCAGCGGTTCCTCGGCGATGGCGGCGATGGTGCGCGCCAGCAGCCGGATTTCCGTGCGGAGCTCGGCCGTCAGTTGCTCGCGGCTGACCACCGTCTCGTCCACCAGCCGCTTCATGCTGCCGTCCAGGCTGCGCAGATGGGTGCGGCTGGCGTCGTCCATGCCGCCGCCGGAGCCGCCCTCGACCATGCGGGCCATCAGGGCGCGGGTCTCCAACTGCCCCTCGCCCAGCTTGAGCAGCAGCGATTGCTCGACCTTCATGTGGTCGGTGAGCGTCGACAGCTTCTCGGTCAACTGGGTCAGCGAGGCGTTGACGCTGCCCCGATTGTCCTCGCCGCGCGCGATCACCCGCTGCAGATTATCCAGGCTGTCGGCGGTCTGCTCCAGCAGGGCCTGGATATAGGCCGGTACCGACTGGCCGGCGCCGCCGTCCTCGGCCGAGGTCAGCGGGCCGCCGGTGCCCAAGCGGGTCTGCCCGGCCAGCCATTCCTCCAGCTCGTTGTAGAAGGCGTTCTGCGCCTGACCGGCATTGAGGTCGAGGAACCCCAGGGCCAGCGATCCGGCCAGACCGAACAGCGAAGTGGAAAAGGCGGTGCCCATGCCGGCCAGCGGCTTGGACATGCCGGCCTTCAGGCCCTCGAAGGCGGCGGCCGGATCGGCACTGCCGACCGCCAGGGACGCGATCACCTCGCCCACCGAGCCCACCGTCTGCGACAGTCCCCAGAAGGTGCCCAGCAGGCCGAGGAAAATCATCAGCCCGACCACGTAGCGCGACAGGTCGCGCTGCTCCTCCAGCCGGGCGGCGATGGAATCCAGCACCGAGCGAAGCGCCATGGCCGACAGGCTGACCCGGCCCTGGCGCTCGCCCAGCATGCCCGCCATGGGAGCCAGCAGGCGCAGGCGCCCGGACAGGGCCGGCTGGCCCTTGCGCCAGTTGTCCAGCCACTCCACCTCGGGGGTCAGCAGCATCACCTGACGGAAATTGAGCACGATGCCGGCCACGAACACGCCCAGCAGTAGGCCGTTCAGGGCCGGATTGTGGGAGAAAGCCGCCATCAGCCCCTCGTGCAGCAGGGCGGCCAGGGCGGCGACCAGCACCAGGAAGGCGGCCATGCGCAACAGATAGCGGGTGGGACGGATCATGGGCGACACTCGATCAGGCTGCAGGCGGAAAGGCTCGCGTGCCGGTTACCCTGGCACGCGATCGTGTCCGAAATACGGCGAACAGCCGTCGCTCAGCGCGCCACCAGCATGGCGTCAACGCGGTCGGCGGCCCCGGATTCCACCTTGTTGCCCAGCGCGCGAACCTCGATGCGGGTGGAGCGCACCCCCATCTCCATCAGGTACTTGCGCACCTCGAGCGCCCGGGACAGCGACAGGCGCCGCGCCTTGCTGGCATTGGCCTCGTCGCCGGCGGCATAGGCCAGCAATTGGAGGTTCAGGTTCTCGTCCTTATCCATGCGCTGGGCCAGACGGTCCAGTTCCATGCGGGCGGATTCGGGCAGATGGGAGCTGTCGGTGGCGAAGGGCACCGTCAGATTGTCGCCCTTGCGGCTGGGCGCGGCGGCCGGGACCGGAGCGGCCGGCGGCAGGGCCGCCACCTGGGGCAGCGGCGCCGGAACGACGGCGGGCGGCGGAGCGGGCGGAGCCACCGGCAGCGGCGGCGCCACGGGGGCCTGAACCACCGGAGCGGGAGCGACCGGCACCGGGACGACGGGCATGGGAGCGGCGGGCATGGGAGCGGCGGGCGCCGGAGCAGCCGGTGGGGGCGTCTTGACGAACTGCACCGCCGACGGAGGCTCGGGCGCCTTGGGAGCCTCGACCACCTTGGGCGGTTCGACCTTGACCGGCTCGGGCGCCTTGGGAGCCTCGACCACCTTGGGCGGCTCGACCTTGACCGGCTCGGGCGCCTTGGGAGCCTCGACCACCTTGGGCGGCTCGACGGGCTTGGGAGTCTCGATGGCCTTGGGCGGCTCGACCTTGGCGGGCGCCTTGGGCGGAGCCGGCACCTCGGCGGCGACATCCGGCTTGGCCGGCTTGGGGGCCGGAGCGGCAGCCGGGGCCTTGGGCGCCTCGATGATCTTGGCGGGCTCTGGCTTGGCGGGTTCGGGTGCCGGAATCTCGGCCTTGGGCGCGGCGGCGACCTTTTCCACCTTGGGGGCGGCGGCAACCTTGGGAGCGGCGGCCTTGTGGCCCTCGGCATAGGGCCTGAAGCCCGATTGCGGCGCCTTGGGAGCGGCGGGGCGCGCCACGGGACGCGGAGTCCCGGGAATGGCGGCGGATGGCGGACGGGTCACCAGACCCGGCAGGGTCGGCTCCGGACCCAGCTTATCCAGCACGTCCCAGTTGACGTCGACGCTGGGGCGGTATTCCCCCACCACCACCTGGGCGGATGCGGGCGCGGCCGCGACGGAAACAAGCGCTCCCAGCGCCAGCAACGCGACCTTTCTCCCCCTGTTCATCACGCCACTCTCCCGGCTGGAATCCCTCGATATTCTTATGGTCAAGAATCTAGCCGAACCGGAGTCCGGCCACAACCCTATCCCCGCGCCGCCTTCAACAGCTTCATCAGCGGCTGGTGCAGGTGGTCGTTGGCGGCCAGGACCTGACCGTTCTCCAGCATCTTCGAACCGCCCTGGAAGTCGGTGACATAGCCGCCCGCTTCCTTGACCAGCACGATGCCCGCCGCGATATCCCACGGCTGGATGCCGGTTTCCCAATAGCCGTCGCAGCGCCCGGCCGCCACATAGGCGAGGTCGAGAGCCGCCGAGCCGAAGCGGCGGATGCCCGCCACCTGACCCATCACCGCGCCCAGCTCCCTGAGGAAGGTCTCGTGACCCGGGCGGCCGATGAAGGGAATGCCGGTGGCGATCAGGGTCTCTTCCAGCTTGCGCCGAGCCGAGACGCGCAGGCGGTGCTCGTTCAAGAAGGCGCCGGCGCCCTTTTCCGCGTGGAACATCTCGTCACCCAGCGGCTGGTAGACCACGCCGGCGAAGAGTTCGCCGTCACGCTCCAGCGCGATGGAGATGCAGAAATTGGGGATGCCGTGCAGGAAGTTGGTGGTGCCGTCGATGGGATCGATGATCCAGCGATGGCTCTTGTCGTCACCGGCGACCTCGCCGCCTTCCTCGAGCAGGAAGCCGAAACCGGGACGGGCCTTCTTCAGCTCGGCGCGCAACGTCTTCTCGGCCCTGAGATCGGCCGAGGACACGAAATCGGCAGGCCCCTTCTTGGAAACCTGCAGCTGTTCGATCTCGCCGTAATCGCGGACCAGGTTACGGGCGGCCTTGCGGGCCGCCCCCATCATGACGTTGAGCAGTGCCGAGCGAATGATCACCGTTCAGCCCTTGAACCGCTCGACATAGGTGCAGTCGGTGGTGTTGACGATGATCACCTCGCCCTCCTCCAGGAAGGGGGGGACCAGGATCTTCATGCCGTTTTCCAGCCGGGCGGGCTTGTAGGACGACGACGCGGTCTGGCCCTTCACCACCGGGTCGGCCTCGACCACCTTCATCACCACCTTTTCCGGCAGGGTGATGGAGACCGGCGAACCCTCGACGAAGTCCACCTCGACCACCATGCCGTCCTGCAGGAAGCCGATGGTCTCGCCCAGGGCGTCGTTGGGCATGGTGAACTGCTCGAAGCTCTCGGAATCCATGAAGGTCATGATGGAATCGTCGCGGAACAGGAAAGTGCATTCCTTGGCCTCGACGTTGCACTTCTCGACGGTATCGGCGGTGCGCCAGCGCTCGTTGGTCTTGTTGCCGGTGCGGATGTCGCGCATCTCGACGGTGATGAAGGCCCCGCCCTTGCCGGGCTGCACGATCTGGATCTTGAGCACGGCGTACTGGCGGCCGTTGTGCTCGAGGATGTTGCCGGGACGAATCAGATTGGCATTGATCTTCATGGGACTTCCAACAGGGCTGACGGAAAATTGGCGCGGACCGTAACAGGTCGTCCACGGGAAGGCAAGAATACCCGTCAATCGGGCGGATAGCCATGCCGGACACCCGCCGGATCGGTCACCGCCGCCGCCTCTTCATCCCAATAGTCCGGTCCCACCGGCACCTTGCCGGCCCCGCCGGGAATATCGAGCACGTAGGTGGGCTGGGCGATGCCCGACAGCCGGCCGCGCAAGCGACGCATCAGCGCGCGGCCCTCGGCGATGGTCAGGCGGAAATGGCCGGTGCCCGGCGCCAGATCGGGGTGGTGCAGGTAGTAGGGCCGCACCCGGTGACGCACCAGGGCGCGGAACAATTCCTCCAGCACCTCGGCGCGGTCGTTGACGCCTTTCAGCAGCACGGTCTGCGACAGCAGCGGAATGCCCGCCCCGGCCAGACGGGAAAGAGCGGCGGCGGCCTGGGGCGACAGCTCGCGGGAATGATTGACGTGCACCGCCAGCCACACCGCCTTGCCCGGCCCGCCCAGCACTCCCGCCAGCCGGGCGGTGACGCGGCCGGGATCGCTGACCGGCACCCGCGAATGGATGCGGATCAGGTCCACATGGGTAATGGCCCCGATGCGGCCCAACAGCGCTTCCAGCCGGGCGGCGGGCAGCATCAGCGGATCGCCGCCGGTCAGGATCACCTCGCGGATGTCCGGGCGCTCGGCCACGTAGGCCAGGGCGCCGTCGATCTCCGCCTCGCCCATGGTGGCGTCGGCATCGCCCACCCGGGCGCGGCGGAAACAGAAGCGGCAATAGACCGGACAGACCAGCAGCGGGGTCAGCAGCACCCGGTCGGGGTAGCGGTGGACGAGGCCCTTCACCGGGCTGTAGGCTGCGTCGCCGATGGGGTCGGCCAGATCCTCCGGCGCCGTGACCAGTTCCTCGGCCGACGGCACGTATTGCCGGGCGATGGGATCAAGCGGATCGGCCGGGTCGATCAGATCGGTAACCGCCGGGGTCAGCGCCACCGCGTAGGAGCGGGCGACACGCTCCACCGCCTCGGCCGTATCAGGCGGAATCAGGCCGGCATCCAGCAGGTCGGCGGCGGTGCGGAGGGTGCGGCGGCGGGCGGAAGCTGCGGTCATGAAGAAAATTCACCACGAAGGCGCGAAGGCGCGAAGGACCACGAAGATTGAGGGCAAGTCCTTCTTTTCTCTTCATGCCTTCGTGCCTTCGTGGTTAACCAAAGGCCGACACGCATGACGAGATGCCGGTTCTAAAGGAAAAAGCCATGGCAGGTAAAGGATGGTGGCGGCCCGAGGTGTTCGCCGGGCGCCGGGCGAACCTGGAGCTGCGCTCCCGCGTGGTCAACGCCACCCGCGCCTTCTTCGCCGCCCGCGACTTCGCCGAGGTGGAGACTCCCTGCCTGCAGGTATCGCCGGGGCTGGAACCCCACCTCAAGGCCTTCGCCACCGCCTTCACCGATCCCTATGGCGGTCCCGACCGGCCGCTCTATCTCCATACCAGCCCGGAATTCGCCATGAAGAAGCTGCTGGTGGCCGGCGTGCCGCGCCTCTACCAGTTGGCCAAGGTGTTCCGCAACGCCGAGCGCTCGGCCACCCACCATCCGGAATTCACCATGCTGGAATGGTACCGGGCCGGCGCCTCGCTGGACGATCTGATGGCCGACACCGAAACGCTGGTCCGCGACTGTGCCCGCGCCGCCGCGGTGGAGCGGCTGCGGCGCCGGGGGACCGGGTGCGATCCCTTCGCCCCGTGGCGGCGCCTGTCGGTGGCCGAGGCCTTCGCCGAATACGCCGGAATCGACGTGCTGGCCACCGCTCCCGATCCCTGGGCGCCCGACCGTGCGCACCTCGCCGCCGAGGCAACGCGCATCGGCATTTCGGTCAGCCCCTCGGACGCCTGGGAAGACATCTTCTTCAAGGTGATGCTCGACCGCATCGAGCCCCATCTTGGCTTCGACCGACCGGTCATACTGCATTCCTATCCGGTGTCCATGGCGGCGCTGTCGCGCCCCTCCCCCGCCGACCGGCGGGTGGCCGAGCGCTTCGAGGCCTATGCCTGCGGCGTGGAACTGTGCAACGCCTTCGGCGAGCTGACCGACCCGGCCGAGCAGCGCCGCCGCTTCACCGCCGACATGGACCTGAAGCAGGCGCTTTACGGCGAGCGCTATCCCCTGGACGAGGATTTCCTGGCCGCGCTGGAGGCCGGCATGCCGGATTCGGCCGGCATCGCCCTGGGCTTCGACCGGCTGGTCATGCTGCTGGCCGGGGCGGACAGCATCGACGAGGTGCTGTGGGCGCCGGTGGCCGGCTAGAATGCTTCAGCTTCAAGCCGAAGCATTCCAGGATTCTGTGTATACGAATACTCCGCTTTTTCAGGGCTCAAGCGCCGCTCGGGCTTAAGAGTTTTTCGATTTTCCGATTCAGCTTAAATGCGAAAAAACTCTAAATAACGTCCGCCAGGGTCTTGCCGTCGAACACGCCCAGGAAGGCGGCCAGGGCATCGTCCACCAGACGGCGCAGCCGGCACTCGACGATGGGACAGGTGTCGCAGGGCTCGTGGCAGGGCAGCAGGGCCAGATTCTCCTGCTGGCGGAACAGCTCGCCCAGGGCGATATCGGAAGGCTCGCGCGCCAGACGCAGGCCGCCATGCTTGCCCCGCACCGTCTGCACATGCCCCAACTCCGCCAGGGAGCGGACGATCTTCTTCAGATGCTCGGCCGAGATGACGTAGTACTCGGCCACCTCGCGCACCGTCACCACCCGGTCGCGGTGCCGCGACAGGTAGATGAGCAGACGAATGGAAAAGTCGGTGAATTGGGTGATCTTCATGGTGCTTCCGCCCGGGGGTGGGAACCCATGGTGCTACAGGCGGCCGACCCGTTCAACGACCTTGGCGACCAGACGGGTGATTTCACCGTTGTCACCCAGCGGAGCCAGGGCCTCCAGTTCGCCCAGCAGGCTGTAAAGCACCTCTTCGCCGAACATGCCGCACTTGCCGCGCATGGCGTGGGCGTGGTCGGCGAGACGGGGCCGGTCGAGCCCCTCGGCCAGGGTGCGCAGGACCTGCTGGTCCTTGGCCATCTCGGCCATGAAGGCGGGCAGCAGGTGCTCGAGCCCAGGGGGAATGTTGATGCCCGCCGCCAGCCCGGCATCGAGCGGAGCGGCATCGGTATCGGCCGCCGGCAGCATCTCGGCCATGGCGGCCAGCAGGTCCGAGCGGGCGATGGGCTTGGACAGGAAGCGGTCGAAGCCGGCCTCCAACGCCCGCAGCCGGCTGGACTCGGAATCGTCGACGGTCAGGGCGATCAGCGGCACCGGCGCCAAGCCGTGGGAGGATTCGAACAGGCGGATGGCCTTGGCGGCCTCGAATCCGTCCACGCCGGGCATGCAGAGATCAAGAACCACCAGTTGATGGCGGCTGCCGCCGTCGGGGCGGATGACGGTGGCCTTGGCGATGGCCTCGGCCCCGTCGGCGGCCTCGTCCACGACGCAGCCGGTGCCGTCCAGGAAGTCGCGGAACACCAGACGCACCAGTTCCATGTCGTCGGCGAACAGCACCCTGACGCCGTGGGGCGCCACGCCCTGCATCTCTTCATGCTCGGGCAGGCCCAGACGCTCGACCACGAATTCGCGGAAGCGCGAGCCACTGAGCGGCGGCGAGAAGAAATAGCCCTGGGCGGTGTCGCAGCCCCGCGCGGTGATGAAGGCCAGTTGCTCCTCGGTCTCGACACCCTCGGCCACCACCTCGAGGCGCAGCGAATGGCCGAGCGCGATGATCGCCTCGACCATGGTGGCGTCGTCGCCGCTCTGCCCCATGTCGGAGATGAACGAGCGGTCGATCTTCAGCACGTCCACCGGAAAGCTCTTCAGATAGGACAGCGAGGAATAGCCGGTGCCGAAATCGTCCACCGACAGGCTGACGCCCAGAGCGCGGATGGCCTCCATCTTGGCGAGGATTTCCTCGCCGTTGGACAGCAGCAGGCCCTCGGTGATCTCGATGGTCAGCAGCCAGGGCGGCAGGCGGGTTTCGTCCAGGGCGCGGCGGATGATGCCGACGATGTCGCCCTGCTGGAACTGCCGGGGCGAGATGTTGACGGCGATGTTGATCTCGCCCAGTCCCATGCCCTGCCAGACCAGCGCCTCGCGGCAGGCGGCGGTCAGCAGCCATTCGCCGATGGGACGGATCAGGCCGATCTCCTCGGCCAGGGGCACGAACTGGTCGGGACTGACCACGCCGAGATAGCGGTTGTGCCAGCGCAGCAGCGCCTCGGCCGCCACCACCTTGCCCGTCTTCACGTCGACCAGCGGCTGGAACACCAGATGGAATTCGCCCTGGGCCAGCGCCCCGGACAACTCGTCGGCCAGACGCGAACGGGCCTGGGCGCGGGCGTCCATGGCCGGGGTGAAGAAGCGGAAGGTGTTGCGTCCGGCCTGCTTGGCCTGCTGCAGCGCCGCGGTGGCGTTGCGCATCAGCGCCTCCACGTCCTCGCCGTCGCCGGGCCACAGGCACACGCCGATGGAACACGAGATCAGGATGTGGTGGTGCTCGACCACGAAGGGTTCCTGCAGCGCCTCCAGCACCGAACGGATCACCGCCTCTACCTCGGCGGTCATCCGCACGCCGGCCAGCACCACGGTGAACTCGTCACCGCCGAAGCGCGCCGCCGTGTCACCCTGGCGCAGGCAGGCCTGGAAGCGCCGCGACGCTTCCTGCAGCACCTTGTCGCCGATCCAGTGGCCGAGCGAATCGTTGATGTTCTTGAAACCGTCCAGGCCGATGAACAGCATGGCCGCCTTGGAGCCCTCGCGCGCCGCCAGGACCAGGGCCTGCAGCAGGCGGTCGAGGAACAGATTGCGGTTGGGCAGCTCGGTCAGCGGGTCGAAATTGCTGCGATGCCAGAGCTGTTCCGCCGTTTCGCGCGCCTCGGTGATGTCCCGGAAGACCGCGATGCGCCGCGCCGGCAGGCCATCGGCGCCGCGCTGGGTGCTGACGGACAGCCACAGCCGCACCGGCCGGCCGTCCTTATGGCGGTCGACGATCTCGCCCTGCCACTGGCCGGCGGTGGACAGCTGGCGCCACATCTCCTCGTAGAAGCTGCGGTCGTGGAACCCCGAGCTGAGCATGTGGGGATCGTTGCCGATGGCCTCTTCGGCCGAATAGCCGGTGATGGTGGTGAAGGCCGGATTGACGGCGATGATGCGATTGGCCGAATCGGTGGCGAACATGCCCTCGAAGGCATTGTCGAACACCGCCTGATAGAGCGAGAGGCGCTCCACTTGCTGCGACAGCTCGTCGACCCGCCGCAGCGGCGACTTCCCCTTACCTTCGACCACGACGCCCCCAAAAATCGGCTGCTGAGAGCATGGCCCCGAACATCTTTCAACGCAAGAGGGCTACCCGAGCAACAGCGCAGAAAGCTGGCGGAAGTCGTCGACGATCCAGTCGGCGCCAAGCTCGGCCACCGGCCCGTGGCAATAGCCGAAGGACAGCGCCACGCTGCGCACTCCGGCCCGGCGGGCCGACACGATGTCGTTGGTGGAATCGCCCACCATGACGGCGGCCCCGGCGGGCACCCCCAGGCGTTCGAGGATACAGGTGACGTGGGCCGGATCGGGCTTGATGGCCGGCGCGTCGTCGGCCCCCACCACCAGATCGAACCAGCGGTCCAGGTCCAGGGCCGCCAGCACCTCGGCGGTGGCGCGGCTGGGCTTGTTGGTGCACACCGCCAGGGCCAGCCCGGCGGCCTTCAGCTCGGCCAGGGTCTCGGGCACGCCGGGCCAGGGCCGGGTACTCTCGGCCGAGCGCGGCTCGTAATCGGCCAGGAAGCGCGCCAGATAGGGCTCGACCTCGGGACCGGGCATGCCGCCGCTGGCCATGAAGGCGCGGCTGACCAGCGTCCCCGCCCCGTCGCCGACCATGGACATCACCGCCCGGTCGTCCAGCGGCCCGCGCCCCTCGGTCGCCAGCAGGCGGTTGACCGCCCCCACCAGATCGGGAAGCGAATGAATCAGGGTGCCGTCCAGATCGAACAGTACCGCCCGCAAGCCCATGCCCACTGAAACCTTCCGCAACAAAGATTGACTTGGCCGTCTCGGGCCTTTTGTGGCACCTTCCGGCCACAACCGCAACAGATTGGGTCCAGCCCGCATCATGGCTTCCAGCAAGCTCGCCGTCATCGTCCTTGCCGCCGGCATGGGGACGCGTATGAAGTCGTCCCTGCCCAAGGTGATGCACCCGCTGGCGGGGCGGCCCATGGTGAGCCATCTGCTCGATACCGTCTCGGGCCTGGCGCCCAACCGCATGGTGGTGGTGGTCGGCCCCGACATGGAGGTGGTGAGCAAGACCGTCGCCCCCCATCCCACGGTGATCCAGGCCGACCGCCTGGGCACCGGCCACGCCGTTCTCCAGGCCAAGGCGGCGCTGGGCCAGTTCGACGGCGACGTGCTGGTGCTCTATGGCGACACGCCGCTGATCACGCGGGCCACCCTCGAACGCATGCTGGCCGAGCGGCGCGGCCCCCGCGATCCGGCGGTGGTGGTGCTGGGCTTCAAGCCCGCCGACCCCGCCCATTACGGCCGTCTGGTGGTGGGCGCCGAGGGGCTGAAGGCCATCGTCGAATACCGCGACGCCACCCCCGACCAGCGCGAGAACCCGCTGTGCAATTCCGGCGTGATGGCCATCGACGGCAACCGTCTGTGGAGCCTGATCGAGCGCGTCGACAACAGGAATTCCAAGGGCGAGTACTACCTGACCGACATCGTCGCCCTGGCCCGCGCCGACGGCGCCACCTGCACCCATGTGGAGGGCGACCCCGCCGAGCTGCTGGGCGTCAATTCCCGCTCGGAGCTGGCGGTGGCCGAATCCCTGGTTCAGGCCCGCCTGCGCGAGACGGCCATGGATAACGGCGCCACCCTGATCGACCCCGCCACCGTGTGGCTGTCGTGGGATACCCGGATCGGCCGCGACGTCACCGTCTGGCCGCACGTGGTGTTCGGCCCCGGCGTCACCGTGGGCGACAACGTCGAGATCAAGGGCTTCTGCCACTTCGAGGGCTGCTCCATCGAGGACGGCGTGGCCGCCGGTCCCTTCGCCCGCCTGCGTCCCGGCGCCGAGATCGGCGAGAACGCCCATATCGGCAATTTCGTCGAGGTCAAGAAGGCCACGGTCGAGGCCGGCGCCAAGATCAACCACCTGACCTATATCGGCGACGCCCGGGTCGGCGCCGGCGCCAATGTGGGCGCGGGCACCATCACCTGCAATTACGACGGCTTCAACAAGTCGTTCACCGACATCGGAGCCGGGGCCTTCATCGGCTCCAACACCTCCTTGGTCGCTCCGGTGACCATCGGCGACGGCGCCGTGGTCGGTGCCGGATCGGTGATCACCAAGGAGGTGACTCCCGGCGCGCTGGCGGTGGCCCGCGGCTCGCAGATGGAACTGAAGGGCTGGGCCGAGCGTTTCCGCGCCCAGCAGGCCGCCAAGAAAGCGAAGAAGGACTAAGCCCCATGTGCGGCATCGTCGGCATCATCGGCAAGGTGGAAGTGGCCCCTCTCCTGGTGGAGGGGCTCCGGCGCCTGGAATATCGCGGCTATGATTCGGCGGGCATCGCCACCCTGGTCAACGGCGATATCGAACGCCGCCGGGCCGAGGGCAAGCTGGCCAACCTGGAAGCCCTGCTGAAGACCAGGCCGGTGGGCGGCCTGATCGGCATCGGCCACACCCGCTGGGCCACCCACGGCGTGCCCAACGAGCGCAACGCCCACCCCCACGCCACCAGGCGGGTGGCGGTGGTGCACAACGGCATCATCGAGAACTTCCACGAGTTGAAGGCCGAGCTGTCCGCCAAGGGCCACGTGTTCGAGAGCGATACCGACACCGAGGCGGTGGCCCAGCTGATCGACCACAACCTGGGCCTGGGCATGGCGCCGGAAGAAGCCACCGCCAAGGCGCTGGAGCGCCTCCAGGGCGCTTTCGCGCTCGGCATCATCTTCGCCGGGCGGCCCGACATGATGATCGCGGCGCGCCAGGGCTCGCCGCTGGCCATCGGCTATGGCGCGGGCGAGATGTATCTCGGCTCGGACGCCCTGGCCCTGGCGCCCCTGACCCAGAAGATCAGCTATCTCAACGACGGCGACTGGGCGGTGCTGACCGCCGAAGCCGTGGTCATCCGCGACCGCACCGGCGCCATCGTGACCCGCGAGGTACGCCAGACCCAGTTCTCGGGCGCCATGATCGGCAAGGGCGAGCACCGCCACTTCATGCTCAAGGAAATCTTCGAGCAGCCGGAAGTGGTGGGCGGCACGCTCAACACCATGCTGAATCCGGCCGAGCGGACCATCACGCTGCCCAAGCTGCCCTTCGATCTGGCGGCGGTGAAGCGGGTGCGGATCATCGCCTGCGGCACCTCGTTCTACGCCGCTTCGGTGGCCAAGTACTGGATCGAGAAGCTGGCCCGCCTGCCGGTCGAGGTGGATATCGCCTCGGAATTCCGTTACCGCTGCCCGCCCATGGAGGCGGATGGACTGGCCATCTTCATCTCGCAATCGGGCGAGACCGCCGACACCCTGGCGGCGCTGCGCTATTGCCGCGAGCACGGCCAGAAGACCCTGTCCCTGGTCAATGTGCCGGAAAGCACCATCGCCCGCGAATCCGAGGCCGCCCTGCTGACCATGGCCGGCCCCGAGATCGGCGTGGCGTCGACCAAGGCCTTCACCACCCAGTTGACCGTGCTGGCCTGTCTCGCCATCGGCATGGGCCGCGCCACCGGCGCCCTGTCGGCAGAGCAGGAGGCGGAAATCTGCCGTTCCCTGGCCGAGATTCCCGCCCGCATCGCCGAGGTGCTGCGCCGCGACGACGATATCCGGGTGATCGCCCAGGGCATCGCCGAGGCCCGCGACGTGCTCTATCTCGGGCGCGGCACCGGCTATCCCATCGCCCTGGAAGGCGCGCTGAAGCTCAAGGAAATCAGCTATATCCACGCGGAAGGCTACGCCGCCGGCGAGCTGAAGCACGGCCCCATCGCCCTGATCGACGATTCCGTTCCGGTCATCGTCATCTGCCCGACCGACGAGCTTTATGAAAAGACCGCCAGCAACGTGCAGGAAGTGGTGGCGCGCGGCGGCCGCGTGGTGTTCTTCTCCGACAAGGAAGGCATCGAGCGGCTGTCGGCCAAGGTCTATTCCTCCATGGCCCTGCCCAGTGTCGACCCGGTGGTCGCCCCCATCCTCTACGCCATCCCGGTGCAACTGCTGGCCTATCACGTGGCCGTCGCCAAGGGCACCGACGTGGACCAGCCCCGCAACCTGGCGAAAAGCGTCACGGTGGAATGACCGCCTCCCGCGCTCCCAAATGGCTGAAGCCCGCCGTCGATTTCGGTCCGCTGGCGGTGTTCATGGGGCTTTACTGGCTGAAGGGCCTGTTGCCGGCCACCGCCGGGCTGATGGCGGCGACGGCGGTGGCCCTGATACTGTCCTTCGTCTTCACCCGCAAGGTCGCCCTGATGCCCCTGGTCACCGCCCTGGTGGTCGGCGTGTTCGGCGGGCTGACCCTGTGGCTGAACGACGAGACCTTCATCATGATGAAGCCGACCATCGTCTACGGCCTGTTCGCCATGGTGCTGGGCGGCGGCCTCGTGCTGAACCGTCCCACGGTCAAGGCGGTCCTGGGCGAGGCGCTGCGCCTGGACGATGCCGGCTGGCGCACCCTGTCGCTGCGCTTTTGCCTGTTCTTCGCCGCCATGGCGGCGCTCAACGAGGTGGTGCGCCACGTCGCCACCATGGATGTCTGGGTGCTGTGGAAGGTGCCGGGCAGCATGGTGCTGACCTTCGTCTTCATGCTGTTCCAGATGCCGATGGTCCGCCGCCACATGCCGGATGAGACCGTTTCCGCGGGCGAGTAACCCCGGCAGGAATACCTCGGCAATATGTGCCCTGGGCAAAATTTGCCGGGACGGACCTACCGATCATCCTTATAAGAAACATAGGAATTCCCTCGGCTCGTCTTGCGAGAAGGGTTCGGCATGTTTCTTGCGTTGCCACGCGGAATTAGGTCAGGCATCGCCGCGATCGTCTAGGGTCCGGTCGGAGAAGCACTCATGGTCTCGTCCATATCGTCGCTGAACGAGGCGCAGATCGCTCAACTGAGCGGTGCGACCATTCGGAGCCTGACGGCCTCGGATATCCGCGACCTCAGCTCCTTCCAGATCGCCGCCTTCACCGTCTCCCAGATCCAGGAGTTCAGCGGCACCCAGCTGGCGGCGCTCAGCACCTCGCAGATGACGGGGCTGACCGAGACGCAGATCGGCGCGCTGGCTCCGTCCCAGGTGGCGTTCAGCGGCGACCAGCTGTCGGTGCTGCTCGACGCCCAGTTCGACGCCTTCGGCGTGGACGTCATCTCCTCGCTCTCCACCCTGCAGATCAAGGGACTGACCGCCACCGACCTGGGCGAGATGACGGTGACCCAGTTCCGCGCCATGGCCCCCAGCCAGTTGGCGGCACTGTCGGCCACCCAGGTCCGGGGCCTGACCGCCACCGAGACCGGGGCCCTGACCCCCACCCAGATGGCGGGAATGGCGTCGAGCCAGATCGCCGCCATGACCGGCACCCAGGTGGGCAGCCTGACGGGCGAGGCCCTTGGGTCGCTGACCCTGGCCCAGGTGACCGGACTGTCCGTCACCGGCATGCTGGCGCTGACCTCCAGCCAGATTACCGCCTTCAGTCCGACCCAGATGACGGCGCTGTCCATTACCCAGGTGCGCGGCCTGAACCAGACGGCCGCCGGAGCCATGAGCCTCGATCAGATCGCCGCCCTGAGCAGCGCCCAGATCGCCTCGTTCAGCGCCTTCGGCATCCAGGGCTTCACCGAGACCCAGGTCGCGGCGCTGAGCAGCACCCAACTGTCGTCCATCACCGCGTCGCAGTTCCAGTTCCTCAGTTCCTCGGCCATCGCCACCCTGACCCCGACCCAGATGGGAGTGCTGACCTCCAGCCAGTTCGCGGCGCTGACCACCAAGCAGGTCTCGAGCCTGACCGCGACGCAGCTGGCGGCCCTGACCACCACTCAGATTTCCTATCTCACCGTCCGCGGACTGGGCGGCCTGGACGCCGGGCAGATCGACCAGTTATCGGCGACCCAGGTGTCGGCGTTCACCTCCGCCCAGATCCGCAGCCTGTCGACCACGGCGGTGGAATCCCTGGACGCCACCCAGATCGCCGGGCTGTCGCTGGGCCAGATCTCGGCCCTGACCACGGCTCAGATCGCCACCTTCTCCACCGACGAAATCGCCGGGCTGACCGCCGCCCAGGTGACGGGGATCAGCACCACCGACATCGGCTGGCTGTCGCAGGAGCAGGTCCAGGCGCTGACCGCGTCGCAGATGGGAGCGCTCAGCGCCACCCAGATCAAGGCGCTGAACGCCACCGAAATCGGCTATCTGTCGCCCGAGCAGTTGCAGGCCCTGAGCGGCGGCCAGATTTCCGCCCTGGCGCTCACCGCCATCGGCGGCCTGACCCAGACCCTCCTGCAGTCCTTGACCGCGACACAATTCGCCGCCCTGTCGGGGACCCAGATCAACATGCTGGGCGCCGATCAACTGCACGCCCTGACCCCGACGCAGATCGCAGGCATGAGCCAGTACCAGGTAAAGGGCCTGGGAATCCGCGCCCTGGCCGAGTTCGACGAGACCCAGGTGGGCGCGCTGGGAACCACCCAGATGGCCGCCCTGACCACCTCGACATTGCGCGGTCTGACCGAATTTCAGATGGTCCAGTTGAGCGCCGAGCAGTTGGGAGCGCTAAGTCAAACCCAATTGGGAGCGCTGGCTCCCACCCAGATCGCCGCGTTCAGCCCCACCCAGATCGCCACGCTGACGCCCACTCAGATGGCCGGGTTCAACATCACCCAGATCGCCGGGTTGGCCAACGACCAGATCGACCTCATGAGCCCCAACCAGTTGGGTGCCCTGAACCTCACCCAGCTCCGCGGCCTGTCCCCGACGCAGATCGCCGAACTGACCCCCACTCAGATCGCCGGGCTGACCCTCACTCAGATGGCGGCGCTGACTCCGACCCAGATCAAGGGATTGTCGGTCGAGGTCATCGAGAGCATGTCGGATTCCCGACTGGCGGCGCTGTCGCCCCTGCAGATCGGCGGCCTGAGCATCGACCAGCTCGCCGCCCTGAGCGAAACCACCCTGGACCGGCTCAGCACCACCCAGTTGGGCGGCCTCACCGCCGGCCACATCCACGCCTTCACCGACGAGCAGTTCGCATCGCTCGACGCCACCCAGTTCCGCGCCCTGACCACCACCGGGCTGCTGGGGCTGTCCCAGGATCGGGTTCCCCTGCTGAGCGAGGCCCAGGTCACGGCACTGACCACCATCCAGATCTCCGGGCTGGGCGTCAACGTGGTCGCCGCCCTGACCGCCGATCAGATAAGTCATCTCTCCAGCACGCAACTGAAGGGGCTGCAGGCGACCCAGGTGGCGGCGCTGTCCGCCGAGGCGCTGGCCGCGCTGACCCCGAGCACCCTGGCCAGCCTGACCACGTCCCAGGTCGGCGGCCTGACCGCCACCCAGATCGGCCAGCTCAGCAACGACCAGTTCTTCGGCCTGTCGCAGACCCAGGTGACGGCCTTGCGCCAGACGCAACTGGCGGGCCTGACCCCCACCCAGTTGGGCGAGATGCCGGTCACCCAGATCCGCGCCCTGAGCGCCACCCAGATATCGAGCCTGGCGGATACGGCGGTGGCCGCCCTGTCGCCCGCCGCCATCGCGGCGCTGAGCAGCGGCCAGATACGGGCGCTGACCGCCACCAATATCGGCCTGCTGTCCGATACCCAGATGGGGGCGCTGGCCCCATCCCAGATCGCGGCGCTGGGCGTCCCCACCCTGCGTGCCCTGACCGAGGCCCAGGTGGCCGGCCTTTCCGCCGCCCAGATGGGGGCGCTGACCGTCACCCAGGTGGCTGGGCTGACCGAGACCCAGATGGCGGCCCTCGGCAACGAGCAGGTGGCGGAGCTGTCCATCAACCAGATCCGCGCCCTGAGCTCTGTCCAGTTGGGGGCGCTGAACGCCGACCAGTTGCAGAGCCTGACCAGTACCGAGATCTCGGCGCTGACCGCCACCCAGATCCGCGGCCTGGGCGCCGCCACCCTGGCCGAGCTTGCCACCACCCAGATCGGGCTGCTGAGCTTCACCCAACTGGCCTCGCTGTCGACCACCGGCGTCACCGGCCTGACCAGCAGCCAGATCGAATCCCTGTCGACCACCCAGCTTCGGGTGCTGTCCACCACCCAGATCGCCGGCTTCAGCCCCGATCAGGTGTCCAACCTGTCGCTGACCGTGCTGTCGTCCCTCAGCCGCACCCAGTTGGGCGGCATGACGGCCACCCAGGTCGGCGCCATGACCCAAAGTCAGATCGAAGGGTTGAACGCCACCAGCATCGCCGCGCTGTCGTCGGGCGGCATCGCCGGATTGACCGAAACCCAGGTGGCTGCCCTCAGCGTCACCCAACTGGCCGGCCTGACCCCCACTCAACTGGCCGGGCTGACCGCCGCCCAACTGTCCCGCCTGGATTCCGGCGAGATCGGCGAGCTGTCGATCACCCAGTTGCGCGGCCTGTCCGCCGCCCAGTTGGCCAGCCTGACCCCGACCCAGGTCGGCGGCCTGAACCAGACCCAGCTGTCGGCCCTGACCCCGGCCCAGATCGGCGGCCTGGGCGTCACTCAGTTGGAGGCGCTGGGTCCGTCGCAGATGGGATTTCTGACCGCCACCCAGGTGACCGGCCTCAGCCGCACCGCCCTGTCGGGCCTGTCCAGCGCCCTGGTCGGCGGGTTGGGCACCACCCAGTTGCGGGCGCTCTCCGCCACCCAGATCAGCGCCCTGTCCGACGACGGCCTGGACGGGCTGGATTACGACGAACTGGCCTTCCTGTCGGTCTCCCAGATCCGTGGCCTGACCTCGAGTCAGGCTGCCAGCCTGGATTCCAATCAATTGGGGGCACTGACCGCCACCCAGGTGGCGGCGCTGAGCACCAGCGCCCTCGGCGGCCTGACCACCACCGGTATCTCCGGGCTGAACCCGGCCCAGCTGGCCGCGCTGAGCACCAGCCAGATCGCGGCCCTGAGCGTCGATCAGGTGGGAGGGCTGGACAGCGCCACCATCGCCGCCCTGACCGTCACCCAGATCCGCGCCCTCGGCCCGGCGCAGCTGGCCGGACTGGGAACCGATCAGGTAACCGCCCTTACCGCCACCCAGGTGGCGGCCCTGTCCACCACCCAGATGCGCGTGTTGAACAGCAATGTCGTCGCCAATCTGGACATCGGCCGATTGAGCGTCACCCAGGTGGGATGGTTGTCCGCCGCCGGCATCGGCGGCCTGACCCCGAGCCAGATCGCCCAAATGTCCTCGGCCCAGATGCGGACCCTGTCGGCCACCCAGGTGGGATGGCTGACCGCCGACCAGGTGCAGAGTCTGACCTCGGCCGAGTTGTCCTCCCTGACCATCACCCAGTTGTCCGGCCTGACCGCCGACCAGATGGGGGCCGTCACCACCACCACGCTGGACGGCCTGACCGCCACCCAGATGGGAGCGCTGTCGGCCACCGCCATGAGCGGGCTGACCGAGACCCAGATGGCCACCCTGGGCGAGACCCGTATCCGGGCTCTGTCGGTGACCCAGGTGGCCGGCCTGACCGATGTCCAGACCCTGGCGCTGACCACCGGGCAATTGGCCGCCCTGTCGGCCACCCAGATCACCGCGCTGGGCACCACAGCCCTGGCCGGGCTCAACGCCACCCAGGTCACCGCGCTGACCGATACCCAGATCAAGGCCCTGTCGGCCACCCAGATCGCCGCCCTGTCCGAGGACGGGCTGGACGGGTTGTCGTCCAACGATATGACGCTGCTGTCCACCACCCAGTTGCGCGGCCTGACCGCCGACCAGATGGCATCCCTGTCCACCGGGCAGGTCGCCGCCTTCTCCGCGGCCCAGGTCGGTTCGCTGAGCGCCGTGACCATCGGGGGCCTGAGCAACACCCAGATCGCCTCCATGAGCGATACCCAGATCAAGGCCCTGAGCCCCACGCAGGTCGGCGGCCTGAGCCTGGATCAGGTGGCCGCCCTGGGCACCACCACCCTGGGTGCGCTGACGGCCACGCAACTGCGCGGCCTGGGCGCCACCCAGCTGGCGGTTCTGGGCGCCGACCAGGTGACGGGGCTGACCAACACCCAGTTGGCAGGACTGTCCACCACCCAGATGCAGGGACTGTCTCCGGATACCGTCGTCAACCTGACCACCACCCAGTTGGGGGCCTTCTCCATCACCCAGATGGCGGCCCTGTCCGCCTCGGGCATTTCCGGCCTTTCCGCCACCCAGATCGAATCGCTCTCCACCGTCCAGTTGCGGGCCTGGAGCGCCGGCCAGGTGGGCGCCCTGACCCCCGACCAGGTCGCCGGGCTGACCGCCGCCGAGCTTGGCGCCCTGACCATCACCCAATTGGGCGGCCTCAACGCCAATCAGGTGGGAGCGTTGTCCACCACCACGCTTACCGGCATGACCGCCACCCAGATGGGGGCGCTGTCGGCCAACGCGGTGGGCGGCCTGTCGGCCACCCAGATGGCGGTGTTCAGCGAAACCCGCATCCGGGCCATGACCGCCACCCAGATCGCCGGGCTGAGCGAGGACCAGCTCAGCGCCCTGGCCACCACCCAACTGGCCTCGCTGGCCGCCACCCAGATCGCCGCCATCGCCGCGTCGGCCATCGACGGGCTGTCGGCGGCGCAGGTCAGCAGCCTCAGCACCACCCAATTGCGCGCCCTGTCGACCGCCCAGGTGGCGGCACTGTCCGAGGCCGGCATCGACGGATTGTCCAACACCCAGATGGCGTCGCTCACCAGCACCCAGGTGGGCGTGCTGAGCGCCGACCAGATGAGCGGGCTGACCAGCGGCCAGTTGGGCGCCCTGTCGGCCACCCAGGTCCGCAGCCTGGGCACCGTCCAGTTGGGAGCGCTGGACTCCGCCCAGTTCTCCGGGCTGTCCACCACCAGCCTGGCGGTCCTGACCCCCACCCAGATGAGCGGGTTGGCCGGAACCCAGTTGGGCGCCCTGAACTCGACCCAGCTCGCCGTCCTGTCCATCACCCAGATTCGCTCGCTGTCGGCGACCGGAGTGTCCGGTCTGCCCACCACGGAACTGGCGCAGCTGTCCACCACCCAACTGAGCGCGCTGTCCGCCACCCAGGTGGGAGCCCTGAGCCCGACCCAGGTCGGCGGGTTGGCCACCACGGCGGTCACCACGCTGACCGCCACCCAGATGACCGGACTGAGAGCCACCCAGGTGGCGTCCCTGTCCACCACCCAGCTCGCCGCCCTGTCGGTCACCCAGTTGCGCGCCCTGTCCGTCTCGGCGCTGAGCGGCCTGACCGGCGACCAGAGCGCCAGGCTGAGCACCACCCAGGTGGCGGCACTCACCACCACCCAGGTGGCGGGGCTGACCCAGGCGACCTTGTCCGGCCTTTCGGCCGGCCAGATGGCGGCGCTGTCCAACACCCAGCTACGCGCGCTGACCGTCAACCAGATGGGGGGACTGACCGCCACCCAGGTGGCCGGGTTGACCGGCACCGCCTTCGCCTCGCTGTCCACCACCCAGTTGTCGGGCCTGGGCGGCACCCAGACGGCGGCCCTGACCACTACCCAGGTGAGCGGACTGACCGCCACCCAGATCGCCGCCCTGTCGTCGGGCGGGCTGGGAGGCCTGACCGCCACCCAGATCGACGCCATGACCACCACCCAGTTGCGCGGCATGTCGGCCACCCAGATCGGCCAGTTGTCCGAAGCCGCGGTAAGGGACCTCAGCACCACGGATATCGGGGCGCTGACCATCACCCAGATCCGCGGATTCCTGGACAGCCAGGTGGACGAGTTGAACGAGACCCAGATCGGAGCCATGACCGCCACCCAGATCGCCGCCCTGTCGGTGACGGCGGTGGCCGGGCTGGGCGTCACCCAGATCGACGGCCTGTCCACCACCCAGATGGGCGGACTGTCGGTGAGCCATCTGGCCGCGCTGACCACCACCGCCCTGTCCAGCCTGTCGGCCCAGCAGATGGACGCCCTGTCCGTCACCCAACTGCATGGCCTGACCCCGGTCCAGATGGCGGCTCTGGGCACCGACCAGATTCAGGGGCTGTCCTCCACCGACCTGGCCGGGCTGTCCACCTCGCAGTTGGGCGGGCTGAGCTCCGTGGGCGTCGGCGCCCTGTCGGGGTCCCAACTGGCCAGCCTGTCCACCACCTCGCTCACAGCCCTGTCCAATACCGGCCTGTTCGGCCTGACCCCGAGTCAGTTGGCCGGCCTGTCGCTGACCCAGATTCTCGGCCTGGGCGCCACCCAGATGGCGGCGCTTGCCACCACGGCGGTGACCGGCCTGTCGTCCACTCAGGTGGCGGCGCTGTCCACCACCCAGTTGCGCAGCCTGACCGGACCGCAGATGGGCGCGCTGTCCGCCAGCCAGATCGCCGGCCTGTCCACCACCCAGGTGGCCTCGCTGGCCGCCACCCAGTTGGCGGGCATGACCGCCACCGGCATCGGCTCGCTGAGCGTCACCCAGTTGCGCGGCCTGTCCACCACCCAGATCAGCTCGCTTTCCAGCACCGGCATCGGCGGCCTGACCGAGACCCAGCTGGGGGCGCTGACCACCACCCAGTTGCAGGCGGTGACCGTCACCCAGATAGGGTCGCTGACCACCACCCAGGTGAGCGGCCTGACCGCCACCGAGATCGACGCCCTGACCACCACCCAGTTGGGCGGCCTGTCGGCCAGCGGCATCGCCTCGCTCAGCACCACCCAGATCTCGGCGCTGACCACCAAGCAGATTTCCTCGCTGTCGCAACTCGGCATCTGGGGCTTGACCGCCACCGAAGTGGCGGCTCTGTCCACCACCCAGATCGGGGCGCTGACGCCGTCCCAGATCAACGCCCTGTCGCCCACCGGCATCGTCGGCCTGAGCATCGAGCAGTTGGGGAGCCTCAACTCGACCCAGTTCTACGCGCTTGCCGGAGAGCAGATCGCCGCGCTGACCCCGACCGAGGTCGCCGGCCTGACGACCGCCCAGATCGCCCAGATGGACAGCGAGCAGTTGGGGGCGCTGACCCGCGTGCAGATCCGTGCGCTGACCACCACCCAGGTCCAGGCCCTGTCCGTCACCCAGATCCGCTCGCTCAGCACCGTGCAGGTGACCAACCTGACCGGCGGTCAGTTGCAGGCTCTGACCAACACCCAGTTCGCCGCCCTGTCGGCCACCCAGGTAGGGGCGCTGACGCCGACCCAGGCCAGCAATCTCAGCACCTCCGAGATGGCGGCCCTGTCGCCCAACCAGTTGGGCGGCCTGACCACCACCCAGGTGGCGGGGCTGTCGACCACCAATGTGGGAGCGCTCTCCACCACGCAGATCGAGGCGCTGAACGCCATCCAGATCGACGCTTTCACCAGCACGCAGATCGCCGCCATGACGCCCGAGCAGATCGCCGCCATGCAGTCGGCGGTGGCTTAAAGCCCTTACTCCTCCACGCCGACCTTCTCGGCCAGGAGAAGATACTGGCCGTCGGCGTCGATCACCGCCTCGCGGACCCCGTCGCGTACCGGCGATTGCTCGACGATGGCGGCCAGGGGCGACAGCCGCGACTTCGCCTCGTCCAGCGAGGCGACGTAGATATAGGGCGTCGTGCGGTTGAGCAGGACCGCCACGGTCCAGGGGCTGAACTGGCGCTCCATGAAGGCCTTGGTGGCCAGCAACTGGTAGCTGTGCCCGGCGCGCAGGCCGACGCAGCCGGCATCGCCGCTGTCCACCGGTTCGAAGCCCAGGGCGAGATACATCTCGACCGCTTCGCTGATGTCGGGCAACACCGTCAGGGGGGTCACCCGGCGGGCCAGTTCCTCCATGGTCTCACTCACCTTCGGGGAACACCGCCCATTTGGGCTTGGCGGCGATCAGCCCGGCTCCGCCGGCCGCCAGTCCGGCTCCGCCTTGGGCGCGGAACTGTTCCAGGCGCACCAGGGCCAGTCCCACGGTGCCGCAAGCCGAGCGCATTTCGCCGGCTTCCGCCTCGCCCAGCAGGATCGGGGTGCCGGGCGCGGGCGCCGGGCCATCGATCTCCACCGGCATCAGCCGCTTCCTGATCAGGCCGCGATACTTGGTGCGCGCCGTCAGTTCCTGGCCCATGTAGCAGCCCTTGTTGAAGTCGACGCCGTTCAGCTCCTCGAAGCCGTTTTCCAGCAGGATGGCCTTGTCCACCTCGAGATCGCGCGAACCGTCGGGCAGGCCGAGGCGGATGCGCGCCTCGTCCCACACCGCGAACGGCGCCGGCTTGAAGTCGTTGGCCTCCAGCACCCGGGGGCCGCCATCGGCGGGCAGCAGGGCACGCAGGCCGGCCCCGGCCAGGCGGGGGTCGACGAAGACGCTGCCGCCGGCGAATTCGGTGGCGACACCCGCCTCGTTGGGCAGATCGAAGGCCGAAGCCGCCCCCTCGCCCAGCACGGCGAACACCGCCATGTTGGCCGCCACGGCCACCGTCACCTTGGAGCGCAGCTTGTACATGGAGAGCTTCTTGCGCAACTCCTCGATGCGCGCCGCCTCGGCCTCGACCAGGAAGACGTCGCCCAGTTCCACCACGAACAGGTCGTAGAGGAACTTGCCCTGCGGGGTCAGCAGGGCGGTGAACACGGCCCGGTCGCCCGCCACCTTGTTCATGTCGTTGGAGACCAGCCCCTGCAGGAAGGCGCGGCGGTCCTCGCCCCCCACCTCGAGCACGGCACGCTGTTCCAGACGCACGAAGACCTTGTCGCTCATCAGTCAAATCCTCTCTGGCAACCTTCAGGACAAAGGGTGGGTCAAACCAGCCGGGATGACAAGCCCCACCGGCCGTCTTATAAGATTCCCACGATGCATATCACCCTGGTGGACGATTCCATTCCCTTCGACGGCTATTCCGCCGCCTCGCGCCCGCTGGGCGGAGCGGAGAAGGCCTTCGCCTCGCTGCCCGGCGCCCTGGCGCGGCTGGGCCACACCGTGCAGGTGTTCAACCGCTGCCGCTGGGGCATGTATATCGAGAACGCCCAGTGGGAGACCTTCGAGGGCAGGAAGCCGCTGCGCACCGACGTGCTGATCGCCTTCCGCAAGCCCTCCCTGCTGGAATTCGTCCGCCATGCCGGCCGGCGGGTGTTCTGGCACACCGGCCCCGGCCGCATGCTGGAGCGCCCCGCCGCCAAGGCCATGCTCGACAACCACAAGCCGCTGCTGCTGCTCGTGGCAGAGGCCCAGGCCCGGGATATCACCACCAAGGGTCTGGCCGCCGGGCTGCTGCCCATGGCGGTGCGCTCCGATTACTCGAACGGCGAGCCGCGCCCCCAGGACCCGCCGCGCGCCATCGTCACCACCCATCCCGCCCACGGTCTGGATTGGCTGGTGGACCTCTGGGTGGCGAAGATTCACCCCCGCGTTCCCAATGCCGAACTGCACATCCATTCCATGACCCTGGCCGCCGCCGCCGAGGGAACGGCCATCGACGAGGCGCTGCGCCCCCTGGCCGCCAAGGTCATGGAGGCCCGAATCCACGGCGTCTCCGTCCACCGTCCCCAGGGCGACTACCTGATGGGCGAGGCGCTGCGCGAGGCCAGCGTCCACCTGTTCCCCGGCCATGCCGACGACATGGGGTGCTTCACCCTGATGGAAAGTCAGGCGGCCGGCTGCCCGGCGGTGATCCGTCCCCTGGGCGCCGCCCCCGAGCGCATCGTCGACGGCGTCACCGGCTATGCCGCCCCCGACGACGAGGCCTTCGCCAATCTGGCCGCCATGCTGCTGACCGACCGGTCGGTCGGACAAGCCATGGGGACAGAAGCCCGCGCCCTGTGGAAGACCCGCACCTGGGACGGCGTCGCCGCCACCCTGGAAGGCTGGCTGAAATGATCCGGCTGCTGCAGGCCATGGCCGGCGCCCCCCATGGCGGCGCCGAGGCGTTCTTCGAGCGCCTGGCTCCCGCCCTGGCCCGCGCCGGAGTCACCCAGCGCCTGCTGATCCGCGACAATCCCAAGCGTGCCGCCCTGCTGCGCGGCCAGGGCTTGGAGGTGGTCGAGGCGCCGTTCGGCGGCGCGCTGGACCTCGTCACCCACTGGCGCTTTCGCCGCGAGGTCAAGGACTTCCAACCCGACATCGTGCTGACCTGGATGAACCGGGCATCCCGCTTCGTCCCCAAGGGCCCCCATGTGACGGTGGGCCGCCTGGGCGGCTATTACGATCTCAAATACTACCGCCAGTGCGACCACCTGATCGGCAACACCCCGGACATCCGCGACTGGATCATCGCCCAGGGCCGCCCGGCCGGGCAGGTCCACTACGTCCCCAATTTCGTCGCCGACACCCTGGGCACCGCGTCGGTATCGCGCGCCTCGTTTGACACCCCGCCCGGCGCCCCGCTGATCGTCGCCATGGGCCGGCTGCATCCCAACAAGGCCTTCGACGTGCTGCTCAAGGCGGTGGAGCCCCTTCACGACTGCTATCTGTGGATCGCCGGCGAAGGCCCCCAGCGCGCCGAGCTGGAAGCCCTGGCCGCCCATCTGTCGGTCAAGCCCCGCGTGCGCTTCCTGGGCTGGCGCGACGACGTGGCGGCGCTGTATGCCACCGGCGACCTGTTCGTCTGCCCCTCGCGCCACGAACCCCTGGGCAATGTGGTGATCGAGGCCTGGGCCGCCGCCCGCCCGGTGATCGCCTGCGCCTCCCAGGGGCCGAAACAACTGATCACCGACGGAAGCGACGGCCTGCTGGTACCGGTCAACGACGAGCAGGCCCTTTCCGCCGCCATCCGCCGCCTGCTGACCGAACCCGATACCGCCCGCGCCCTGGCCGATGCGGGCCGCGCCGCCTACGAGCGCCAGTTCACGGAAGCCGCCGTGGTGGCGCGCTACCTGGAGTTCTTCGACAAGGTGAAACGCTGATGTGCGGCATCGCCGGAGTGATGACCGTCAACGCCACGCCGGAAGAGGCGGTGCTGGACAAGCTGTCCGATGCCCTGGCCCATCGCGGCCCCGACGGGCGCGGCCGCCATGTGCACGGCAATGTGGGGCTGGTGCAGAACCGCCTGTCGATCATCGACCTGGAGGGCGGCAAACAACCCATCCTGGACGGCCAGGGCAACGCTATCGTCGCTAACGGCGAGGTCTACAATTACCTGGAACTCAAATCCGACATGGCGGGGCAGGCCTTCGTCACCGGATCGGATTGCGAGCCGCCGCTGCACCTCTATCGCCACCAGGGGCCGGCCTTCGCCCGCTCCCTGCGCGGCATGTACGCCATCGCCATCCACGATACCGCCGCCGAGAAGCTGATCCTCAGCCGCGATCCGTTCGGCATCAAGCCGCTCTATCTGGTGGAAGGTGCCCCCCTGGCAAAGGACGGGGGCCTGGCCTTCGCCTCCGAGCCCCAGGCCCTGATCGCCGCCGGGCAGGCCAAGCCCGAGGTGGATTCCGCCGCCCTGGCCGAGTTGCTGCAATTGCAGTTCACCACCGGCACCCGGACCATCTTCAAGGGCATCCGTCGCCTCGCCCCCGGCGAGACGGTGGTGGCCGAGGCCGGCTGCGTCACCGAAAGCCGCCGCCTGCCCGCGCTTCCGGCCGGCGGCCCGGTGGAGGGCAGCCTGGACCGCCTGCTGGACGAATTGGACGACGTGCTGACCGAATCGGTGGAGATGCACCAGCGCTCGGACGTGCCCTACGGCATGTTCCTGTCGGGCGGCATCGATTCGTCGGTGGTGCTGGCCCTGATGGCCCGGCTCAACCCCAGGGGCGTGCTGGCCTTCACCGCCGGCTTTCCCGGCACCAGGGTGCACGACGAACGCGCCCATGCCCGCGAGCTGGCCCGCGCGGTGGGCGCCCACCATGTGGAGGTGGAGTTCGGCGAGGCGGATTTCTGGCAGTTGCTGCCCCGGGTCGCCGCCGCCATGGACGATCCGGCGGCCGATTACGCCTGCCTGCCCACCTTCAAGCTGGCCCAGGAGGCCAGGAAGCAGGTCAAGGTCATCCTGTCGGGCGAGGGTGGCGACGAGTTGTTCGGCGGCTATGGCCGCTATCGCCACGCCATGCGCCCCTGGCCGCTGACCAAGCTTATGCGGCGTTCCGGCACCTTTGACGGGCTGGACGTGCTGCGCGACGGCATCACCGAGCACTGGCGCCACGGCATGAAGACGGCCGAGCGGGCCGAGGCCATGCATGGCCGCTCGCGCCTGCAGGTGGCCCAGGCGGTGGATTGCGCCGACTGGCTGCCCAACGATCTGCTGACCAAGGCCGACCGCTGCCTGATGGCCAACGGCATCGAGGGACGCGTGCCGTTCCTCGATCCGGTGGTGGCGGCCTTCGCCTTCCGCCTGCCCGACCACCTCAAGGTCAGGAAGGGATTGGGCAAGTGGCTGCTGCGCCGCTGGCTGGAGACGGCGCTTCCCGCCGCCCAGCCCTTCGACAAGAAGCGCGGCTTCACCGTGCCGGTGGGCGAGTGGATCAAGGCCCGGCCGGATATCGGCCAACTGGTGGCCCACCAGCCGGGCATCGCGGAAATCTGCCGCCCCGGCGCGGTGGAGGCCCTGTTCCGCAACGTCGGCAAGGAGACCGGCTTCGCCTGCTGGACCCTGCTGTTCTATGCCCTGTGGCACCAGCGGCACATCCTTGGACGAATTCCCAGTGGTGATACCTTTTCCGAGTTGGCGGAAAGGATATAATCCCCCCGGTTACCTGATTGGAGAGTGCCATGGCCCAGACCTTCGACCTGATCCTGCGCAATGGTACCGCCGTGACGCCCAACGGCACGCTGCGCACCAATATCGCGGTAAGCGACGGCCGCATCCGGGCCATCGGCGACCTGCTGGGCGCCTCGGCGGCCGAGGAGGTGGATGTGCGCGGCCTGACCGTGCTGCCCGGCGTGATCGACACCCAGGTGCATTTCCGCGAGCCGGGCCTGGAGCACAAGGAAGACCTGGAGAGCGGCACCCGCGCCGCCGCCCAGGGCGGTGTGGTCGCCATCTTCGAGATGCCCAACACCAAGCCGTCCACCACCACCGCCGACGCCATCCGCGACAAGCTGGCGCGCGCCAGGGGCCGCGCCTGGGTGGACCACGCCTTCTTCATCGGCGCCGCCTCGGACAACATCCCCCATCTGGCCGAGTGGGAGCGTATCCCCGGCTGCGCCGGCATCAAGGTGTTCATGGGGTCTTCCACCGGCAACCTGCTGGTGGCCGACGACGAGACTCTGGGCCGGGTCCTGGCCGAGGGATTCCGCCGCATCGCCGTCCATTGCGAGGATGAGGGAAGGCTGATCGAGCGCAAGCATGTGGCCGAGGAAGGAGCGCATCCCCGCGTCCACCACCAGTGGCGCGACGTGGAGACCGCCCTGATGGCCAGCACGCGGCTGATCAATCTGGCCGAGAAGGCCGGGCGGCGCGTCCACGTGCTGCACGTCACCACCGCCGAGGAAATGGAGTTCCTGGCCGGGCACAAGGATATCGCCACGGTGGAGACCACGCCCCAGCACCTGACCCTGGCGGCGCCCGAATGCTACGAGCGCCTGGGCACCTATGCCCAGATGAACCCGCCCATCCGCGGCGCACGCCACCGCGACGCCCTGTGGAAGGCCATCGCCGATGGGACCGTCGACGTGCTGGGCTCGGACCACGCGCCCCACACCCGCGAGGAGAAGGACAAGCCCTATCCCGCCAGCCCGTCGGGCATGACCGGGGTACAGACCCTGGTGCCCCTGATGCTCGACCACGTCAAGCAGGGCCGCCTCAGCCTGGAGCGTCTGGTGGACCTGACCAGCGCCGGCCCGGCCCGGATTTATAACATTACCGGCAAGGGCCGCATCGCGGTGGGTTACGACGCCGACTTCACAATCGTGGACATGAAGGCCGAGCGCATCATCACCAACGATTGGATCGAAAGCCGCTGCGGCTGGACGCCGTTCGACGGGCAGAAGGTCACCGGCTGGCCGGTCGCCACCATCGTGCGCGGCCAGACGGTCATGCGCGACGGCCAGTTGCTGGGCTCGGCCTCGGGCGAGCCGGTGCGCTTCCAGGAAAGCCGCTAGGCGCCGGGCCGGTGAATCTCCGCCCCTCCAACCGCCGGATTTTGGTGGGATTGCTGGGAGCCATGCTCCTGGTGCTGTGGGGATTCGTCGCCTACTGGTCGTGGTCGCAGCGCAAGAGCGTCATCGTCTCGAGCACCGTGATCCTCGAGCAGTTGACCACGGCGGCCGAGGAACAGACGCTGCGGCTGTTCCGGCACGCCGAGACCTCGCTGATGGTCAGCAATCACTGGCTGGCCGAGCATCCCCAGTTGGACCCCGGCGACTCGCCCTCGTTCATCGCCCTGGTGGATCGCCTGCGCCACATGTCGGACGGCATGCTGGATATCCGCATGGTGACCCGTTCGGGCGGCCTGCATTACATTCCCCGGCGCGGCCCCAAGGCGCTGGCCGACGTGTCCGACCGCGACTACGTCAAGGCGCAAAGCCGCATGGAGACCCGAGGCTTCTTCATCGGCAACCCGCTGATCAGCCGGGTGACCGGCAAGTGGGGCATTCCGGTCTCCGTCCCGGTGGACAAGGGCGGCGCCGACACCACCGTGCTGTTCGCCGCCATCGAATTGGACCGCATCGCCAAGACCTTCGAGGCCGAGCGCATCAAGCCCTCCGGCTCCATCGCCATCCTCAGGGCCGACGGCACCTTCTTGTTCCGGGTGCCGCAGGAAGATCACGTGATCGGCCTCAACATCGCCGACACCCCGTCCTTCAAGGAGAATTACGCCCTGTCGCTCAAGGGCGTCTTCCGCTCGTCCAGCCAGTTCATCGACGGCAAGGAGCGGATCGTGTCGTTCCAGCGGCTGCGCGACTATCCGCTGATCGTCATCGTCACCGCCGGCATCGACGATCTGCTGGCGCCCTGGCGCCGCGAGACCGCCACCCTGGTGGCCATCGCCGGCCTGGTCTCCATGGCCATCGGCCTGCTGACCCTGGTGCTGCTGCGCTCCATGAAGGCGGAGGAAAAGGCCCAGAAAGCCACCGAGCAGGCCCGGCACGAGGCCGAACTGATCCTCTCCAAGGCGGGCGAGGGGATTTGCGGCGTCAATGCCGCCGGGCGGGTCACCTTCATGAATCCCGCCGCCCGCGTCATGCTGGGCTGGGACCATGAGGACCCCACCGGCCAGAACCTGCACGTCACCAACCACCACAGCCGGGCCGACGGCAGCGATTATCCCGGCGACCAATGCCCGGTCGCCCACACCCTGAGCGACGGCGAGACCCGCGAGGTGCAGGGAGAGACCTTCTGGCGGCTCAACGGCTCCAGCTTTCCGGTGGAGTTCATCGTCACCGGCATCATGGACGAAAACGTCGTCAAGGGGGCCGTGCTGGTGTTCCGCGACATCAGCGAGCGTCTGGCCGCCGAACAGGCGCTGACCAATCAGGCCACCGAACTGTCGCGCTCCAACGCCGATCTCGAGCAGTTCGCCTATGTGGCCAGCCACGATCTGCGCGAACCGCTGCGCCAGGTGGCCAGCTTCGTATCGCTGCTGGAGCGCCGCTACGGCCCGGCCATGGACGACGACGCCCGCGACTACATCGCCTATGCCCGCGAGGGCGCCAAGCGCATGGACCGGCTGATCATCGATCTGCTGGAATTCTCGCGCATCGGCCACCGCTCCCTGCCGGTGGAGACGGTCAACCTGGGCGACGTCGTCGACGAGGCCATCGCCAATCTGCGCACCACCATCATCGAATCCGGCGCCCAGGTGGAACGGACCCCCGGCATGCCGGTCCTTCCCCTGGTTCGCGACGACATGGTGCGACTGTTCCAGAACCTGATCGGCAACGCCCTGAAATACCGCCACCCCGAACGCACCCCCATCGTCCGCGTCACGGCGACCCGGGAGGACAACGGCTGGGTGGTGTCGGTCACCGACAACGGCATGGGCATCGACCCGCAGTTTTCCGAGCGCATCTTCGGCATCTTCCAGCGCCTGCACACCCGCGACAAGTTCGAGGGCACCGGCATCGGACTGGCCATCGTCAAGAAGATCGTCGAGCGGGCCGGCGGCAAGGTCTGGGTCGAGTCCAATTCGGGCGAGGGCAGCGCCTTCCACGTGGTCCTGCCGGCTTGACCGCCATCATGCCCGGATCGCGCGAAGGCCGGTAATCTTTCCCCCGTCATCCCGGAAGCGCCAGCGCTGTCCGGAACAGCGACAAGAGGAAGGCCGAGTCCATGATCACCGAAGACGACATCCTCGAAGCCCTGCGTCAGGTCATCGACCCCGACGTGGGCGTCAACATCGTCGACCTGGGACTGGTGGAAAAGGTGCGGATCGCCCCGGAAGGCATCTATGTGGACCTGATCATGACCACCCCGGCCTGTCCGCAGAGCGCCTATCTCAGCGACGAATCCGAACGGGTGGTGCGCGCCGCCGCCAAGGACGAATTGCCGGTCAGCGTCGAGGTGCTCGATTCCCCCTTCTGGGAGCCGTCGCGCATGTCGGCCTCGGCCAAGTCCATCATGGGCTGGCCGGGATGATCAGCCTTACCGCGCGGCGCCTGCCCCTGCTGATGGCCGGGGCCGTCTCCCTGGTGGCCGGCATCGTCGCCGGCGAGGGCCGCATGGGCTGGCCGGTGGGCGGCGCCGACCTGATGCTGGTGCACGGGCCGCTGATGATCTGCGGCTTCTTCGGCACGGTGATCGGACTGGAACGCGCCGTCGCCCTGGGCAAGCCGTGGGGCTACGGCTCGCCGCTGGCCACCGCGCTGGGCGGCATGCTGCTGATCGCCGGTTATCCCCAGGGCGGCGCCATCCTGCTGCTGTTCGGCAGCCTGACCTTCGCCGCCATGAGCCTTGCCGTGATCATTCGTCAGCGCGAGGTGTTCACCACGGTACTGGGCCTGGGCGGCCTGACCTGGGCGGCGGGTAATCTGCTGTGGCTGGCGGGCGGCAACGCCGCCGACGCGGTGCCGCTGTGGGCCGCCTTCCTGGTGCTGACCATCGCCGGCGAGCGCCTGGAACTGTCCCGTTTTCTGCCGCCCTGGCGCTGGCGCACCCCCACCCTGTTCCCTCCCCTGCTCCTGCTGCTGGCCGGCATGGTGCTGGGGTCCTGGATACTATTCGGCCTGGGCCTCGCCCTGCTGACCCTGTGGTCGCTGGTCAACGACGTGGTGCGCCGCACCATCCGCCAGCCCGGCCTGACCCGCTATGTGGCCATATGCCTGCTGTCCGGCTATTTCTGGGCGCTGGCCGCCGGCCTGATGATGACCCGATTGGTGCCGGGCGCCACCGGCGTACTCTACGACGCCGCCCTGCATTCCCTGTTCGTCGGCTTCGTCTTCGCCATGGTGTACGGCCATGCCCCCGTCATCCTGCCCGCCGTGCTGCGGGTGGCGGTTCCCTACAAGCCGGTGTTCTACCTGCCGCTGTTCCTGCTGCACGCCTCGCTGGGGCTGCGCGTCGTGGGCGACCTGATCGACGTCCATGCCGTCCGCCAGTGGGGTGGCCTGGGCAACGCGGTGGCCATCGCGGCGTTCATCGTCACCATGCTGGTGACGGTGCTGGGCGCGAGGAAGCGGTAATCACTTCCTCGGCTTGATCCGCGCCGTGGGTTCGGCCTGCATGGGGTCGTCGGGCCACCAGTGCTTGGGATACTGGCCCTTGAGGTCGGCCTTGACCTGCCTGTAGGCGTTGGCCCAGAAGCTGGCGAGATCGCGGGTGACCTGCATGGGGCGGCGGGCCGGCGACAGCAGATGGAGCAGCAGCGCCACCTTGCCGCCGCCGATGCGCGGCGTCTCGGCACAGGCGAACATCTCCTGCAGCCGCACCGCCAGCACCGGCACCTCGCCGGAATAATCGATGGGAACCCGCGAGCCGGACGGCACCTCCACATGGGTGGGAGCCAGATCGTCCAGGCGCTTCTTCTGCTCCCAAGACAGCAGGCCGGAGAGTGCCGCCCCCAGATCGAGCCGGGTCAGATGGGCACGCCGCGTGATGCCGGCGAGGTAAGGCACCAGCCATTCCCCCAGCCCGGCCAGCAGCGCCGCCTCGGACAGATCGGGCCACTCCCCCTCGGGCTCCAGCCCGCGCACGAAGGCGACACGGCGGCACAGCCGCTCCAGCTCGGGCGTCCAGGGCAGCGCGGCCAGCCCCATCTGCCGCACCCCTTCGGCCATGGCGGCGGCCAGCGCCTCGGGATCGGCGGATTTCAGAGGCTTGTCCTCCAGGACCAGCGACCACAGCACCCGACGGGCGCGGGCCTGCACCACCTCGTCGCGCCCATCCCAGCGGCAGACGGTCTCGGCGCGGATATCGCCTTCGAACTGCGCCTCGATCTCCGCCAGGGTCAGGGGCGCCGCCAGGAAGATACGGGCCTCGCGGCGATCGCCGTCGGTCTCGGCCAGGACCAGCCATTCCTCGGCGGCCAGGGGCTCGTGGGCGGGAAACACCGCCCCGCCGCCGCCGGTCATGGCGTAGCGCGGCTCGCCCCCCGGCCGCCGCCGGGCAATGCGGTCGGGATAGGCGAAGGCCAGCAGCAGCCCGGCATCGCCCCGGTCACCCATCTGCTCGCCCGCCCTGAGGCCCAGGCGGCGGCGGGCTTCGCGGGCCGACTGGCGGGCACGGGCCAGGGCGCCCCTGTCCACCGGCAGCCCCCGTTCCTCGCCGCGCAGGGCGTCGAGACGCAGACGGATGTCGGAATCCCGCGCATCGCGCCCGGTGCGCAGCACGTCGCGCTCCTCCAGCAAGGCGGCGAGGTCGGCCGCCAGCCCGCCCAGGCCGAGTTCGCGCCCCTTCAGTACCATGTGGGCGAGGCGCGGATGCTGGCCGAGCCGCACCATGGCCTTGCCGTGAGGGGTGATGCGCAAGGCACCGTCCAGCGCCCCCAATTCGGTCAGCAACTCTCGCGCCTGGGCCAGATGGGCGGCGGGCGGCGGATCGAGCCAGGCCAGGGTCTCGGCCTGGGTAACGCCCCATTGGGCGAGGTCGAGGGCCAGGGGGGCGAGGTCGGCTTCGACCATCTCGGGCGAGGTGAAGGCCAGCAGGGCGCGGTCGTCGGCCTCGGACCACAGGCGGTAGCACACACCCGGCCCCAGCCGCCCGGCGCGCCCCCGGCGCTGATCGGCGCCGGCGCGGGATACGGCCAAGGTGACCAGCCGGGTCATGCCCGAGCCGGGGTCGAAGCGCGCCACCCGCATGCGCCCGCCATCCACCACCACCCGCACGCCCTCGATGGTCAGCGAGGTCTCGGCGATGCCGGTGGCCAGCACCACCTTGCGCCCGCCGTCCTTGCGCGGGCGGATGGCGGCGTCCTGCGCCTCCTGGGACAAGTCGCCGTAGAGCGGCGCGACCAGCACGCCCCGCGCCGCCGGATGATCGGCCAGCAGGCTTTCCACCCGGCGGATCTCGCCGGCGCCCGGCAGGAAGACCAGTACGTCGCCGGTCTCCTCGTCCAGGGCCCGGATCACGGCCGAAGCCACCGCATCGACGAAGGCGCGGGGCTCGGGCCGGGTCAGGAAGCGGGTTTCCACCGGAAAGGCCCTTCCCTGGCTGGTCACCACCGGCACGTCGCCCATCAGGCGGGCCACCGGGCCGCCGTCGAGCGTCGCCGACATCACCACCAGCTTCAGGTCGTCGCGCAGCCCCTGGCGGCATTCCAGCGCCAGGGCGAGGCCGAGATCGGCGAACAGCGAGCGCTCGTGGAATTCGTCGAAAATCACCAGCCCGACACCCTCCAGGGACGGGTCGTCCTGGATCATGCGGTTGAGGATGCCCTCGGTCACCACCTCGATGCGGGTTCCGGGTCCGACGCGGGAGTCGAAACGGATACGCCAGCCCACCGTCTCGCCCGGCTGCTCGCCCAGGGTGGCGGCCATGCGCGACGCGGCGGCCCGGGCCGCGAGGCGCCGGGGCTCCAGCATCAGGATACGGCTTCCCGCCAGCCAGGGCTCGTCCAGCAGGGCCAGGGGCACGCGGGTGGTCTTGCCCGCCCCCGGCGGGGCCTGCAGCACCAGCCCGTGCGAGACGGCCAGGGCGGCCCGGATTTGGGGAATGACGGACTCTATTGGTAAATCATGCATTTTTCGTACTTATACGATCGCACCGACCGGCCTGAGACCAATTATTGCCCTCAGCCTCTTGAAATCGACACAATCCTAGGGGATAAGAGACGCATCGCGCCACTCATCCATATCTGCGCAATTGGAGATTCTGATGCTCAACACCAAGAAGCTGGGCCTCGTCCTCGGAGCCGCCCTCCTCGCCGCCCCGTTCGCCGCCTTCGCCGATGACGCCCCGGCCGCTTTCAACCAGTGCAAGGCCTGTCACAAGGTCGAAGCCGGCAAGAACGGCGTGGGCCCGAGCCTGGCCGGCGTGTTCGGCCGCAAGGCCGGCTCCGAGCCGACCTTCAAGTATTCCGACGCCATGAAGGCCGCCGGCACCTGGGACGAAGCCGCCCTGACCAAGTACCTGTCCGACCCCAAGGGCACCGTCCCCGGCAACAAGATGGCCTTCGCCGGCCTGAAGAAGCCCGAAGACGTGGCCGCCGTGGTCGCCTATCTGAAGACCGTGAAGTAAGACTTCCCGGTTTGAAGGCTTTGGCGCCGCCGCCCTGGCAACGGGGCGGCGGCGTTGCTTTTCAGGGGGTCAGCTCGGCCAGATCGGCCGCCGGATCGATAGCCCTGGACGAGGTGATCTCCAGACGTCCGTCGTTCAGTTCGTCGCAGCCCGGATGGGCCTGCCGCCAAGCCTCCACCGCCAGATCGCGCTCGTCGATCAGCACCTCGATCAGCGGCCGGTAGAAGGCGACCAGGGCCGCCAGCCATTCCGCCACCGGCGCCAGAGGCCCGGCCGGCGCCAGCCGCAGCCCGGCCACCATGGCCTTCACCGCCTCGGCCCGATACCACGCCTCGCCGGTGACCCAGCGGTTGGTGGTGAACAGTTCCACCACCTCGCCGCGCTCCCCGAATCCCGCGGCGATCAGATGGCAGGGAGCGTCGGCGTCGGCGGTCGCCACGGCGGGCACCAGCCCGCGCGCCATGCCGCGCGGCCGCTGGAACAGATGGATATGGCCGAATTCGCCGTCCCGGTGGCAGTGGTAGTAGAACTGGGCGTGGGACGAGAGGTCGTAGACATCGCCGGCCGGATAGTGACGGAAGGCCTCGACACCGCCGCCCCGGCTGAGCAGCGAGACGGGGTCGCCGCCCAGCCCGGCCGCCAGACCGGCCAGCCGCTCGCCCGCCGCCTTGGCGCGGAGCCAGTCGCCCCGCCCGGAAATGCATGCCGCCAGACCGCAAGCGTCGGCGGCCACGGCTCAGCGCTCCGCCGGAGCCTTTTCGACTCCGTCATGCATGCGGATGGGAATGCCGTCACGGCTGGTCTCGGCCTTGGACAGGCCCCGCAACGCCGGATGCAGGCGGGTGAAGGCGGCGAAATTGGCCCAGATGGTCTTGGCGATGGCCGCCACCTCGTCGGCGGACAGCTTGCTGGTGACCAGCAGGGTCTTCAGCCCGATGGCCGCCACGTCCTCCTTCTGACCGTCATAGGTGCCGCCCTTGATGGCGAAGCGCGCCACCCACGGCACCTTCTTGAAGAAGGAATCCATGGACTTGGAGCGGATCTGAACCAGCGAGGCGCCGCATTCCTCCACCGCCATCTGGACCTCGGGCATGGGATGGATGCCGGTGAAGACCGCCGCGTCGATATTGCCCTGGCACAGTTCGGCCGCCTGTTCCGCCAAGTCCAGCTCCACCAGCACCGACAGGTCGCCCTGGGACAGCCCCGAGGCGTCGATCACCGTCTCGGCCATGGAACGCTGGAACGAGCCGGGCTTGCCCAGGTTGACCCGCTTGCCCTTGAGATCGCCCAGATTGTCGATGCCCGCCCCCGGCCGGGCCACCACCACCGCCACCTCGCCGTGCAGGGCCATGATGGCGCGCAGGTCGGCCATGGGACCGGCGTCCTTGAAGCCCTCGGCACCGATGGCGGCCATCTGGGCGGCGCGGGACTGCACCAGCGCCAGATCGGCATCGCCGGCCTTCAGCGCCGCCACATTGGCCGCCGAGCCGGAACTGGGCATCACCGCGCAGCCCAGCCCCAGGGGATGATCCTTGTTGATCACCCGGCAAAGCGCGCCGGCAACGGGAAAGTAATAGCCGGTGACCTCGCCGCTGGCGATGACCAGGGTCCGGCGCTCCGCCGCCCCGGCCGCCTGGGCCAGGACCAATCCGGCCAGTACGGCCGGGATCAATATCCGCTTCACTCGCTCGTCCTCCAGGTTCAGCCCGGATCATAGCCAAGCCCCGCCCCGGCCGGAAGCCCCGCCGGAAAGCCTGCATTCTTAATGCATTGTTTCAATTTGTTTCATTAATATCGCACGGATTGTGCGGAAACAGGTTGCCATTGGCTTTTCACATAGACACAATCGACTTCACCAATAACCGGAGGGAGGGAACCGGTGCGGAAAGTGATCATCCTGCTCGCGGCGGCGCTCTGCCTGGCCCTGCCGATCGAAGCGAATGCCACCCTGCAGTGCGTGACCTACGCTCGCGAAGTCACCGGCCTCAATCTCAAGGGCGACGCCTGGAAGTGGTGGGAAGCCGCCCAGGGCGTCTATGACCGCGGCAATGCCCCCAAGGTCGGCTCGGTCCTGGTGTTCAAGCGCCAGGGCAAGATGTCCCACGGCCATGTCTCGGTGGTGCGCGGCACCGCCGGCAGCCGGGTGGTGCTGGTCGACCACGCCAATTGGGCTCCCCATCGCAGCGCCGGCCGTGGCCAGGTGACCAAGGCGGTCCCCGTGCTGGACGTCTCGCCCAAGAACGATTGGAGCGAGGTCCGCGTCTGGTACCAGCCGACCCGCGAATACGGCAGCCGCACCTACAAGACCCAGGGCTTCGTGTATCGCCCCGGCGGCAACGTGGTGCAGGCCTCGCTACGCACCGAGGCGCCGCGTCCGCAGGCCGCCGCCCCGGCCGAGCTTCCGGTCCACGCCAAGGCCGAACCCGTCGCCGCCCCCGTCCGCAAGGCCGAGCCGGCCGTTCATCAGGCCCCGGTCGTCGAGGCCAAGGTCATCGAGGCCAAGGTCAGCGCCCCGGTCGAGGCTCCCGCTGCCGCCCTGCCGGCCGCCTCGCCCGCCAGTGACAGCGACCTGGGCAAGTTCGACGCTCGCGCGTGGGCGGAACAGGCCTAACCCTAAGCCTAACGATATATCCCATAGGGCTGGCTGCCGTCTAGGGCAGCCGGCCTTTTATTTGTTCCGGCCACCAATTTCCGGGCAGGACGCCCCAGGATGGCCCCCTCCCCCCGCCGTGGTGTAGGAAAAGTGTGGGTAACCTGCGATCAAGGTTTGCGGTTTTTCCCACAAACGGTAAGATCACGGCCTCAGGAGGGCGGGGTCTGAGACTAGACTAAGGGCTCCTGGGGGAAGGATCTGGATCTATGGCCGTGCAGCAGAGCCGACCGATCACCATCGTCATCGCCGAAAAGAATCCACTGCTTCAGAGCAGTCTGATCAAGTTGTTCTCCGGCGACGAACGGTTCTCCGTCGCCGCGGTGACCAGCGATGGCGAACGCTTTATCGAGGCCGTGGACAAGACCCCGTTCGATGTCGGGGTCATCGGGTGGGAGATGCCCTACCTGGACGGGCGCGGAGTCCTGCAGACCTTGCGGGCTCGGGTCGATGCCCCCCGGCTGATCGTCTATACCGGCAGCCCCAATCCCGACGTGCCGCGCCAGGCCATGACCCTGGGCGCCGCCGGGTTCTGCTCCAAGCGCGAACCGCCCGAGCAACTGCTCGACACCATCATCGCCGTCGCCGCCGGGCGCATGGTGTTCCCGTTCATCGACGTGTCGTCCCTGGCCAGCGACCCGCTGGCCGGCCTGACACCGCGCGAGCGGGAGCTGCTGGCCGCCCTGGCCGGCGGCCTGACCAACCAGCAGATGGCCGCCCAGCTGGACATCTCGCTCAACACCGTGAAGTTCCACCTGAAGAACCTCTACGACAAGCTGGGCGTCGGCAACCGCGCCCAGGCGGTGGCCTTCTACCTCAAGGGGCGGGAATCCCGCTAACCCAAGGGACCGAAGTCCCCGGAAACAACCTGACCTTTCGGTCATGTCCTCACCTGCGGAAGGGACATGGCCGAGGGGGCGGTCATGGGGCATACTGCTGATATCGGAGAGGCGCCGCCGCCACCCGTCGCCTCGGTTCAAGCAGGAGGACACTGCCCATGACCACCAAGGTAGCCCTGTTCCTGGCCCACGCCCTGGCCATGGAGAACGAAGCGGCGGATCGTTACGACGAACTGGCCGATACCATGGAAATCCACAACAACCGGGAAGTGGCCGAGCTGTTCCGCCAGATGGCCAAGTTCTCGCGCCTGCACGGCGCGTCGGTGGCGGCCCGCGCCAACGGGCATGACCTGCCCAAGCTGAAGTCCTGGCAGTACCGGTGGAACACGCCCGAACCGCCCGAGGTGGGCACGCCCGGCGCCACCCATTACATGATGACCGCTTGGCATGCCCTGGATTTCGCCCTGGACAACGAGAAGCGGGGCCACCGCTTCTATGCCGACGAAGCCGCCGGCAGCGACGACCCGGATGTCCGGATTCTGGCCGCCGAAATGGCCGACGAAGAAGCAGAACACGTGGCGGAACTGGAAGCATGGATTGCCCGAACACCAAAACCGGAGCACGACTGGGCCGAGGACCCGGACGAGGCCCTGGTCGCCGATTGACGCCCGCCCCCTCCGCGCTCCGGTGTGAACCGTGAGCGCGGAGCATCGCCGCGGCGTCCTGTTCGCCCTGGCCTGCTACGGCACCTGGGGCCTGTTTCCCGCCTTCTGGAAACTGGTGGCCACCGTACCGCCCGCCGAGGTCCTGGCCCATCGCGTGGTCTGGTCGCTGCTGGCGGTCACCCTCATGCTGACCTGGCTGAGGCGCTGGGACGAAGTTTTCGTCCTGCTGGCCTCACGCCGCCGGCTGCTGGTCCTGGCCGCCTCGACGCTGTGCATCAGCGTCAATTGGCTGGTGTTCATCCAGGTGGTGGGCGAGGGCAACGTGCTGGAAGCCAGCATGGGCTACTTCCTCAACCCGCTGGTCAACGTGGCGCTGGGCGTCATCGTGCTGAAGGAGCGGCTGCGTCCCCTGCAATGGGTGGCCGTCGCCCTGGCCCTGGCGGGCATCGTCGAACTGGCCGTCGCCACCGGCACACCGCCCTGGGCGGCGCTGACCCTGGCGGGAACCTTCGGGATCTATGGCCTGCTGCGCAAGCGGCTGCCGGTGACGCCGCTGACCGGACTGGCGGTGGAGACCGGACTGATGTTCCCGCTGGCGGTGGGCTATCTGGCCTGGAGGATGGCGGCGGGCTCCCCCATCCTGGGCGGCACCCCGGCCCTGGCCGCCGCCCTGCTGGCCGGCGGGCCGGTCACCGCCGCGCCGCTGCTGTGGTTCGCCGCCGCCGCGTCGCGCCTGCGCTACACCACGCTGGGTTTTTTCCAATACCTGGCGCCCACCGGGCATTTCCTGCTGGCGGTGCTGGTCTATGGCGAGCATCCCAGCCTGCCCCACCTGATCACCTTCGGCTGCATCTGGGCGGCCATCGGGCTCTATCTGGTGGACAGCTGGCGCCAGAGCCTCAAACCATCGGCAGGGTGAAACGAAAGCGGGCTCCCTGTCCCGGCTCGGATTCGACCCAGATGCGCCCGCCATGGGCTTCGGCGATACGCCGCGCCACCGCCAGGCCGATGCCGGCGCCGGGATAGCGGTCCGGTCCGTGCAGCCGCCGGAAGATGCCGAAGATGTCGTCCTGGTATTCCGGGTCGATGCCGATGCCGTTGTCCTCGACGGTGACGCACCATTCGCCTTCAAGACTCTCGGCGGCGACCCGCACGCGGGGCCTGCCGTCCTCGGCATGGAATTTGAGACCGTTGCCGATCAGATTGACCATCAGCTGGCGCAACTGGGCGGGATCGCCGCGCACCACCGGCAGGGGGCCGGTCTCGATGGCCCCGCCCCGGGTCTCGAGCGCGCTGCCCAGGTCGGCGATCACCACCTTCACCAGATCGTCCATGTCCACGTCGACCATCTGGGCCGCCGCCATGCCCGCCCGGGAATAGCCGAGCACCCCCTGGATCAGATCGCGCATGCGCTGGGCGCCGCCCACCAGGAAATCCAGATACTCGCGCCCCTCGTCGTCGAGGATGGCGCCGTGCTTGCGCTCCAGCATCTGGGCGAAGGAACAGATGGTGCGGCAGGGCTCCAGCAGGTCGTGGGCCGCCACGTAGGCGAAACGCTCCAACTCCATGTTGGAGCGCTCCAACTCCTCGGCCGAGCGCCGCAGCAGCATCTCCTCCGCCTTGCGCTGGTTGATGTCGCGAGCGACGAAGATCAGGCTGGGCTCGCCGCTCAGGTTGACCACTTCCAGGGACATCAGGGCGGTGAAGACCTCGCCCGACTTGCGGCGGAAACGCACCTCGAAATTTTCCAGCCGGGTGGCGTCGCCCAGAGCGGCGATCATGCGATCGCGCTCGGCCCGGCTTTCCCAGGTCCCCAATTCGCCGGACGTGCGGCCGATGGTTTCGGGCTTGGTCCAGCCCATGATGCGCTCGAAGGCGTCGTTGACCTCGATGAAACGGCCGGTATCGCGCGCCGTGATGGCGATCAGGTCGGGACAGGCGCGGAAGACCGTGGCGAACTTGGTCTCGATGCGCCGCAGAGCCGCCCCGATATCCGACCGGCGACGATCCTGATTGCGGCGCTCACCGCCGCCCTCCCCCGAACTGCCCCGTTTGCCCATGACCGATCCCTAACGTAATCGGCACAGACTAACTCCTTTGCCGCACATGCCAAAACGCTAAGGAGATGAAATCATGGAGTCAGGAAGGAATCCTTTTCCGGTCCGGTGTCGGAACATTCGGCGATGAACTTGACCAGCCGGTAGGTGGCCGGATCGAAGCGCAAGGCGACGAACTTGGAACCCTCGCGGACCACGCGGCAGGTGCCGCCGATACCGTGATTGATGTCCAGCTTGCCGTTGTCGCTGGGATACAGGGTGAAGCGCAGGGCGCTGTCCGTGACCTTGAAGCCCGCCTCCAGCGTCATGCCGCCGGCGGAAATCTCGGCCACCCGTACCAGCTTGCCGCCGATATTGGCCATCAGATGCAACCCGTGGAAGCGGGGATAGCGCCGCCTCTCGTGTCCTTGATCATCGGGCATGGCATGAATCCGGACCTGTTCGAACGCTCCCAGCTTAACATGGAACCTGCAGGCCCAAATATCCAAGGCCATATACCGAAGGATATCGGGTGCCCCGATCCCTCTTGCCCCGGCCGCGCCGTTGCGCGCATAGTGCCCTCATGCGTGACGTCCTCTCCCGCCTGTTCCGACTCGGCCTGCCGGCATTGCTGCTGGTGGTGGGGTTGGCCGTTTGGAGCGGCGCCGCCCAGGCCGGCGAGGCCATGCACCATCAGCATGACGGAGCCTCCGCCGAGCACGCCATGCCCTGCCATGACGACGCAACCCCGGCCGCCAAGCCCAAGGCCGCCGACCACGGCTGCCCCGATTGCCGCTGCCTGTTCACCGGCTGCGCCGCCGCCGCCGCCACTCTGCCCGGCATGACCGGAGAAGCGCCGGTGACCTTTACCCTGGCGCCGCCCCAGGCCGCCCAGCCCGTGCGTCTGGTCACACAGGCGCTGAGCGGGCCGCCCGCCGAGCCACCCAGACTCTGAATCCGCACGCCTGAAGTCTGTCCGGATTCACCGTTTCAGGGATAATCTCCCATGCTCGCACGTTTCCTGGCGCTGGCCTTTTGGGCCGCGCTCCTCCCATCCGTCCTGGCGGCCCAGCCGGTCACACCCGGTATCGGCAGCGAAGGCGACGCCTTCCAGGTAGTGCTGGTGCCCGGCACCGACGGCCGCACCCTGCTCTATCTCGCCGATCTGGACAGCAACGCCCCGGTGGCCGACGCCGTCATCGACGCCGAGGCCGAGGGCTGGAGCGGCAAGGCGGTCGCCGCCGACGGACCGGGTACCTACGCCCTGGCCTGGGTGCCGCCGGCCACCGGCACCGACCTCACCCTGATGGTCAGCGCGGGCGGCCGCGACGATCTGTTGCTGGCCCGTGGCATCGCGCCCCTGCCGCCGCCCGCCGTGGCGCCCGCTCCGGTGGAGCATTGGCGCCACTGGACCGGCGGCGCGGCCATCGGCGCCGTGCTGGTGATCGGCGCCTGGTGGCTCGGCCGTCGCCGGGCCGGCACCGCCGTGCTGCTGCTGGTGCTGGCCGTTCCCGCCGCCAGGGCGCACGAGGGCCACGACGACCACGCCGCCACCGCCGAGGCGCCCGCCGCCCAGCCGGGCGCCATGCTGGTGATGGACAAGCCCACCCAGTTCCTGCTGGGTATCCGCACCCACAAGGTGGAATCCGCCGAAGCGGCCGAGACCGTCCGGGTGGTGGGCCGCGTGGTGCCCGATCCGGCCGGCTTCGCCAAGGTGCAGCCGTCGCAGCCGGCCCGCATCGTCTCGGACCCGGAATTCCCGCTACCCGTCCCCGGTCAGACCGTCAGGCGCGGTCAGGTGATCGCCGTGCTGGAACCGACATTGTCCACCCTGGAGCGCTCCGACAAGCGGGCCGCCCTCTACCGGGTGGAAAGCGAGATCGCCATCAACGAGCGGGAAGCCTCCCGGCAGCACGCCCTGAAGGGGCTGGTCGCCACCAAGCTGGTGGAGGATACCGGCACCCGCCTCGACCAGTTGCGGCGCGAGCGCAGCCAGCTTCTGGGTACCGCGTTGGGACGAGAACTGGTGCGCGCCCCCGTCGACGGCGTGGTCACCGACGTCCACGTGGTTCCCGGCGAGGTAGTGGCGGTGGACAAGGCGATGATCGAAATCGTCGATCCGGCCCGCGTGCGGGTCGAGGCGGTGGTCCACGATCTGGCCCTGGCCACCCGCATCGGCGCCGCCACCGCCGCCACCAGGCTGCTGCCCGACGAAGCGGTGCCGCTGACCCTGCTGGGCGTCAGTCCGCGGGTCGACGCCCTGGACCAGGGGGTGCATGCCGTCTTCGCGGTGCCCGAGGCCCAGGCGCGCTCCTTGCGCATCGGCATGCCGCTGGACGTCTTCCTGGCCACCGGCGCCACCCGCCTGCGCATGGCGGTGCCACGCGCCGCCATCGCCGAGGCCGGCGGCCGTCAGGTGGTGTTCGTGCGCACCGCGCCCGAGACCTTCGAGGCCCGCCCGATCCGCGTGGACAGGGTGGTCGGCCCCCTGGCCGAGATCGAGGGCGTCAAGGCCGGCGAACGGGTGGTGATCCAGGGCGTCGAGCAACTCAAGGCGCTGAGGTAGCGGCCATGTTCGATGCCATCATCGCCCTCAGCCTGCGTCATCGGCTGTTCGTCCTGGCCGCCGCCCTGGCGGTCACCGTCTATGGCTCCCTGGTGCTGTCCCGGCTGCCCATCGACATCTTTCCCGATCTGAACCGCCCCACCGTCACCATCATGACCGAGGCCGCCGGCCTCGCCCCCGAGGAATCGGAGACCCTGGTCACCCGTCACATCGAAACCGCCATGAACGGCGCCCCCGGCGTGGTGCGGGTGCGCTCCAATTCCGGCGTCGGTCTGTCCATCGTCTTCGTCGAGTTCGACTGGGGCACCGACATCTACCGCAACCGGCAACTGGTGGCCGAACGGCTGGCCTCGTCGCGCGACCTGCTGCCCGCCGGCATCAATCCCGTCATGGGGCCGGTCAGTTCCATCATGGGCGAGATCATGCTGGTCGGCGTGCGTTCCAAGGCGGGCGCCACGCCGCCCATGGAACTGCGCTCCCTGGCCGATTGGGTGCTGCGGCCCCGCCTGCTGTCCATTCCCGGCATCGCCCAGGTGATCCCCATGGGCGGCGAGGTCCGCCAGATTCAGGTCCAGGTCTCGCCCTCCAAGCTGTCGGCCCTGGGCCTGGGCTATGCCGACGTGGAAAAGGCCCTGGCCGGCTTTGCGCGGAACACCACCGGCGGCTTCCTGGAACAGCGCTCGGCCGAGTTCCTGATCCGCAATATCGGCCAGACCACCGACCTGGACGATCTGCGCAACACCGTGGTGGCGTGGCGCAACAACGCCCCCGTCACCGTCGATCAGGTGGCCGAGGTGCGCAACGGCGCCGGCGTCAAACGCGGCGACGCCGCCATCGACGCCCACCCGGCGGTGATCCTGGCGGTATCCAAGCAGCCGGGCGCCGATACGGTGGCCCTGACCAGGAAGGTCGAGGCCGCCCTGGCCGAGATCGGCCGGACCCTTCCCCCCGACATCGAGGCCGACCGGGTGCTGTTCCGCCAGGCCGACTTCATCCGCCGCGCGGTAAGCAACGTGGCCGAGGCCTTGCGCGACGGCGCCGTGCTGGTGGCCATCGTGCTGTTCGCCTTCCTGATGAACATGCGCACCACCTTCATCAGCCTGACCGCCATTCCGCTGTCCATGGTGGTGGCCGCCCTGGTGTTCCAGGCCATGAATCTCTCCATCAACACCATGACGCTGGGCGGCCTCGCCGTCGCCATCGGCGAACTGGTGGACGATGCGGTGGTGGATGTGGAGAACATCCTGCGGCGCCTGCGCGAGAACGCCGCCCTGCCGGAGCCCCGCCCCACCCTCGACGTGGTGCGCGAGGCCTCGAGCGAAGTGCGCAACTCCATCGTCTACGCCACCATGGTGGTGGTGCTGGCCTTCCTGCCGCTGTTCGCCCTGTCGGGCATCGAGGGACGGCTGTTCGCGCCCCTGGGACTGGCCTATGTGGTGTCGATCCTGGCCTCGCTGGTGGTGTCGCTGACCGTCACCCCGGCCCTGTCGCTGTTGCTGCTGCCCAAGGCCAAGGTGATGGGCCACGGCGATTCCGCCCTGGTCCGCCGTCTCAAGGACTGGGACCGCCGCCTGCTGGACTGGTCCTTCGCCAATCCCAGGGCGGTGATCGTCCCCGCCCTGGTCCTGATGATCGGAGCCGGCGCCTCGGTGCCGTTCCTGGGCCGCACCTTCCTGCCCAGCTTCAACGAAGGCACCGTCACCGTCACCGTGGTACTTCCGCCCGGCACCTCGCTGTCGGAATCCAACCGCATCGGCACCATCGCCGAGACACTGATCGCCCAGGTCCCCGAAACCGCCTCCACCGGGCGACGGACGGGGCGCGCAGAACTGGACGAGCACGCCGAGGGCGTCCATTACTCGGAAATCGACGTGGACCTGCACCCGTCGAAAAGACCGCGCGACGCCATCCTGGACGATCTGCGCCGCCGGCTGGCCCAGATTCCCGGCATCAGCGTCAATATCGGCCAGCCCATCTCGCACCGCCTCGACCATCTGCTGTCCGGCGTCAGGGCCGAAATCGCCGTCAAGATCTTCGGCGATGATCTCGATACGCTGCGCACCCTGGCCGCCGAGGCCAAGGAACGCATGCAACGGGTCAAGGGCGTCGCCGATCTACAGGTGGAAAAGCTGGTGCTGATCCCGCAGTTGCAGATCCGCCTCGACCGCGCCGAGGCGCGCAAATACGGCCTCGGCCTCGGCCAGTTGACCGAGACCCTGGAAGCGGCGCTGCAGGGCAAGGTGGTGTCCCAGGTCAGGGACGGCGAGCGCAGCACCAATCTGGTGCTGCGTCTGGCCGAGGACTGGCGCGCCCAGACCTCGGATTTCCGCCAGATCCTGGTCGACACCCCGGCGGGCAAGGTGCCTCTCGCCCTGGTGGCCGAAGTGGTGGAGACCCAGGGCCCCAACCTGATCAACCGCGACAACCTGCGCCGCCGGGTGGTGGTGTTCGCCAATTCCCAGGGCCGCGACCTGGGCGCCATCATGGAGGATATGCAGGCGGAGCTGGGCGGCATGACATTGCCCCCCGGCTACACCATCGCCTATGAGGGCCAGTTCCAGAGCCGCCAGGAGGCCACGAGGCTGATCGGTATCCTGGCCCTGGTGTCGCTGGCCGCCATCTTCGCCCTGCTGCACGCCCATTTCCGCTCCGGGCTCCTGGCCCTGATCATCATGGCCAACATCCCCATGGCCCTGGTGGGCAGCGTGGGAGCCCTGTGGCTGTCGGGACTGCCGCTGTCGGTGGCCGGCATGGTGGGCTTCGTCACCCTGGCCGGCATCGCGTCCAGGAACGGCATCATGAAGATCACCCACTACCTCCACCTGATGCGCCACGAGGGCGAGGCGTTCGGCCCGGCCATGATCATCCGCGGCTCGCTGGAACGCCTGACGCCCGTGCTGATGACCGCCCTGGTGGCGGCCCTGGCGCTTCTTCCCCTGGTGCTGGCCGGGGGCGAACCGGGCAAGGAAATCCTTCACCCGGTGGCGGTGGTGATCTTCGGCGGCCTGATGTCGTCGACCCTGCTCGACACCCTGGTTACCCCGGTGGTGGTGCTGCTGCTGGGCCGCAAGGCCCTGACTGGACTTGGACAAGAGGTGCGGACATGATCGCGCCCAAGGAGATTTCGACCATGAAGACACGCCTTCTCACCCTGGCCCTCTTCCTCGCCGTGCCGACCGCCCTGGCCCACGGCACCCTGGCCGCCTTCTTCGGCGGGCAGATCGCCGAGACCGGCGATTACCGCGCGGAATTCGCGGTGCGCGACGGGGCCATCAAGGTCTGGGTGCGCGATCACGACGACAAGCCGGTCAAGGCGTCGGGCAAGGCCACCCTGCTGCTGGGCGGCCAGAAGCTGGACCTGCCGCTGAGCGCCAAGGACGACACCCTGATCGCCGAGGCGCCGGTCAAGTCCCGCGACAAGCTGGCCGCCGTGCTGGGACTGCAGGTGGATGGCAAGCCGCTGTCGGTGCGCTTCATGCAGTCCGAGGTGGTGGCGCCCGCCACCCTCTCCCCCCAGGCGGAAGCGGGGCGCAAGGTGTTCGAGGCGGTGTGCGCCACCTGTCACGGCGGCGCCCTGCGCGGCAGCGACAACGGTCCGCCGCTGCTGCACCCGTTCTACGCCCTGGGCTCGGCCCACGGCGACGACGTCATCCTGGCGGCCATGAATACGGGCGCCAAGTCGCATATGTGGAAGTTCGGCGACATGCCCAAGCCCGAAGGACTGAAGCCCGGCCAGGACCAGGACGTGCTGGCCTATATCCGTGCCATGCAGGCGGCCAACGGGCTGGGAAGCGCCCCGGCGGCCGCCGCCGATCCCCATGCCGGCCACGGGCACCATTGAGGAGGGAGATGACCATGAAGACCCTTGCCGCCGTCCTGTTCGCCTTCCTCGCCGCCCTGCCCGCCTTCGCCGCCGAGCGCGAGGTGACCATGTGGAAGTCGCCCACCTGCGGCTGCTGCGAAGGCTGGGCCGAACACATGCGCCAGTCCGGCTATACGGTGAAATCCATCGACGTGGACGACATCGACCGGATCAAGCAGACCCACGGCATCCCAGGCCCCCTGCAGTCCTGCCACACCGCCAGGGTGGACGGCTACCTGCTGGAAGGCCACGTCCCCGCCCAGGCGGTCGACCGCCTGCTGAAGGACAAGCCCAAGGTGCGGGGCATCGCCTCGCCCGGCATGCCCATGGGTTCGCCCGGTATGGGTGGGCCGAAGGAGGAAAACGTCGTCCGCACCTTCGGCCCCGAAGGCTCGCAGGTGTTCGGGCGTTACTGACGCGGCAAAACGGACATCAGTGGCGTCATGCTCGGGATTCCAGCATCGGAGTCTCGTCGTGGCGCAGGGTCAGCACTTCGACGCCACTCCTCGTGACCGCGACCGTATGCTCGAATTGGGCGGAGAGCTTCCGGTCGTTGGTCACCACCGTCCATCCGTCGCTCTCGGTCGAGACCTTGCGGGTACCCTGGTTCACCATCGGCTCGACGGTGAAGACCATGCCCTCGCACAGCTTCAGGCCCGTTCCCGGCCGCCCGAAATTGAGCACCTGCGGTTCCTCGTGCATCTCGCGGCCGATGCCATGCCCGCAATATTCCCGCACCACCGAATAGCCGTTCCTTTTGGCATGCCGTTCTATCGCGAAGCCGATGTCCCCCAGATGCGCTCCGGGCCGCACCTGCTTTATGCCTTTCCACATCGCCTCCTGGGCAACCCGCACGAGCCGCCTCGCGGCCATCGGGGCATTGCCGATCAGGTAGGTCTTGCTCGAGTCCGCGATGAAGCCGTTCTTTTCAAGCGTGATGTCGAGGTTGATGATGTCGCCGTCACGGATGATCTCGCCCGGATCGGGCACGCCGTGGCAGACGACGTGATTGATCGAGCAGTTCAGAACGTATTTGAAGCCATACTGCCCCTTGCTCGCCGGATGCGCGGCAAGGTCCACGGTGATGAAGCGGTCGACCAGATCGTTGACCTGCAATGTCGACATGCCGGCAAGTTCCTGCCCGTCCAGCATCTCGAAGACGGAGGCCAGCATCTTGCCTGATACGCGCATGAGCGCCAGTTCGTCCGGGGTCTTCACCATGTCAGGCGACCGCCAAGTCCCCCAGACTCACATGCGCCATCGCGAACTGCATCTTCACGATGTCGTTGAAGGACAGGGTCGGATTGGCTTCAGCCAGCATGCCGATCTTCATCCAGAACTCGGCCTGCGCATTGATGGACCGGCACATCACCGTGCTGGCCCGACGGACTTCCTCATGCAGGTCGTCGTCGATTTTTACGATGCCCATGGATGTCTCTTAAATACGATGCCCATGGATGTCTCTTAAAGTTGACGAACACATGAAATGTATATGATTCGTATGTTCGCGGTCAACCGAATGCCGTAAAGCCGTCGCGAACCTGCCGCCACGGCCTACTCCGCCTCTTTCCGCAAATCCCGGACCCGCACCGCCTTGCCCTGCGAACGCGGCAGTTCGCCGGGCAGGCGGACGAGCACCTCCGAGGAGATGCCCACCAGGGATTTCAGGTGATGGCGGACCTGACGGGCCAGATGGGCGCGGTCGTCCTCGTCCCGGCTGTCCTCGGCCTCCACCTCCACGGTCAGGTGGTCGAGAGAGCCCTGGCGGGTCAGCGTCAGCAGGTAGTGGGGCGCCACGCCGGGGAAGCCGACCAGGGCCGCCTCGATCTGGCTGGGATAGACGTTGACGCCGCGGATGATCATCATGTCGTCGTTGCGTCCGGTGACGCGCAGGATGCGCACATGGGTGCGGCCGCAGGCGCAGGGCTCGTCGGTCAGCCGGGTGATGTCGCGGGTGCGGTAGCGCACCATGGGCAGGGCCTGCTTGGACAGCGTGGTGATGACCAGTTCGCCCTCCGCCCCCATGGGCAGCGGCTCCAGCGTCTCGGGATCGACTACCTCGAACAGGAAATGGTCTTCCCAGCCGTGCAGCCCCACCCGGTGCTCGCATTCGATGGCGACACCCGGCCCCATGATCTCGGACAGGCCGTACATATCGCAGGCCTTGATGCCGAGACGGCGGTCGAGCTCGGCCCGCATGGTCTCGCTCCACGGTTCGGCGCCGAACACGCCGATCGCCAGCGGGGCTTCGATCAGGCTGACGCCCATCTGCTCGGCCACCTCGGCGATATTCAGCGCATAGGAGGGCGTAGCCGCCAGGGCGCGCGCCCCGAAATCCATGATCAGGCCGATCTGCTTTTCCGTATTGCCGCCCGACATGGGCACCACCGAGCATTTCAGCCGCTCGGCCCCGTAATGGAAGCCCAGCCCGCCGGTGAACAGGCCGTAGCCATAGGCATTGTGCACCACGTCGCCGGGGCGCACTCCGGTGGCGGCCAGCGAACGGGCCATCAGCCCGGCCCAGGTATCCAGGTCTGCCTCGGTATAACCCACCACGGTGGGGCGGCCGGTAGTGCCGGAACTGGCGTGGATGCGCACCACCCGCTCTCTCGGCACGGCGAACAGGCCGAAGGGGTAGTTGTCGCGCAAATCGGCCTTCACCGTGAAGGGGAAGCGGGCCAGATCCTCGAGGTGCCGCAAATCGTCGGGCTTGACCCCGGCGGCGTCGAAGGCGGCGCGGTAATGGGGAACGTTGGCGTAAGCATGGGCCAGCAGGCCCCGCAGCCGCTCCAGCTGCAGCCGGGCCAAAGCCGGGCGGTCCAGCCGCTCCGCCTCGGGCGCGTACATGAAGGTTCCGCTCATACCGATCCCCCCTCCATAGGTCGAGGCGGGTTTATCGCCCGTGGCCAAGCCGTTCGCAAGGGTTTCGACCGGACGTCACTCCAGTTCCAGCACCATCTCGACCACGTCGGGGTCGTCCGAGCGCTGCTTCTTGAAACCGGCCTTGGCGGCCAGACGGATCATGGCATCGTTCTCGATCATGATCTGGGCATAGATCGCCCGGGTCTTGCGCGCGCGCTGATAGCGGACGATCTTGTCCATCAGAATGCTGCCCAGCCCGGTGCCCTTGACGTCCGAGCGCACCAGCGCCGCCAGTTCGGCCCGCTGGTTGTCGGGATCGGTGACGGTGCGCACCACGCCCAGGGTCTCGGGCTGTCCGTCCTTGTTGGCCCTGGTGGCGATGAAGGCCATCTCGCGCTCGTAGTCGATCTGGGTGAGTCGCGCCATCTGGTTATGATGGATCTGCCGCACCTGACCGAAGAAGCGCAGCCGCAGGTCCTGGGGCGTCATGCGGCTCATCATCTCGGAATGGGCGACGGTATCCTCGGGCCGGATGGGCCTGAGCGTGACGGTGGAGCCGTCATGCAGCCTGGCCGTCTCTTCCAGCTCGGCGGGATAGGGCAGGATGGAGAAGTGGCGAAGGTCGGTATCCTCCCACGGCGCCACCCGGATACGGGCATCCACCGCCAGGGCGCCGTGCTCGTCGGCGAACAGCGGGTTGATGTCGCAGGCGACGATCTCGGGATTGTCGGCCAGCATGCGCGACACGCGGACCAGCACCTCGGCCACCGCGTCCAGGTCGACGGCCGGGCGCCGGCCGTGGGATTGCAGCAGGCGCGATACCCTGGTCCGCCCGACCATGCCGCGCGCCAGCGGCAGGTTGACGGGGGGCAGGCCCACCGTGTGGTCGCGGATCACCTCCACGGCCCGGCCGCCCTCGCCGAACACCAGCACCGGGCCGAACAGCGGGTCGCAGGCCACGCCGACGATCAGTTGCCGCGCATTGGGGCGAAAGGCCATGCGCTGGACGGTGAAGCCGTCGACGCGGATTTCCGGCCGGCTCTCCTCGACGCGGCGCAGGATGCCCTCGGCCGCCGAGCGCACCGCGCTGGCGTCTTCCAGATTGAGCGCCACGCCGCCCACGTCCCATTTGCGGGCCACGTCGGGCGAGGCGATGGTCAGAGCCACCGGATAGCCGACCGCGTCGGCGGCGGCGGCGGCACCCTCGACATCGGCGGCCAGACGGGTGTCCTGGGTCCGGATACCATAGGCCGACAGCAGGGCCTTGGCGTCGGGCTCGGAGAGATTGCCGCCGGGCTGGTTGAGGCCGCGCCCGACGATCAGCCGGGCCGTGCCCTTGGCGGCGGCAAAGCCGCCAAGCTGCGAGGGCGGCGTCTCCATCAGCATGTCCTGGTTGCGCTGATAGTTGACCAGATGGCGGAAGGCACGGACCGCCCTGCCGGGCGTGTCGTAGGTGGGCAGCGCGGCTTCCGCGAACAGCTTGCGGGCCGGGGCGGCGGCTTCCTCGCCCACCCACGAGGTCAGCACCGCGCCGCCATGGCGCCTCTGCACGTCGATCACCGCCTGGGCGGCCTCCAGCCCGTCGGCCATGGCGTTGGGGGCATGGACCACCAGGGAGGCATCCACCTCCTCGGCCTCGATCAGCACGCGGAGCATGTCGGCATAGCGCTTGCCGCCGGCATCCACGCCCAAATCGACCGGATTGGCCGCCTTCCAGCCGCGCGGCATCAGGGCGGTGAGCTTGCGCAGGGTTTCATCGGACAATTGGGCCATCTGGCCGCCGCCGGGCCCGCCCATCTCGGCCAGGGCCATCATGGCGGTGCCGCCGCCATTGGACAGCACGGCGAGGCGGGCGCCCTTCATGGGCTTGGCGCGGGCCAGGGTCTCCACCGCGCCGAACAGCTCGTCGATGTCGTGCACGCGCAGCGCGCCGGCCCGGCGAATGGCGGCGTCGAAGGCGTCCTCGGGCCGCGCCAGGGATTCGGCCAGGAACGGTCCGATGGGATGGTCCTCGGCCTCGGGCACGGCGCGGACCAGCAGCACCGGCTTGTTGCGGGCGGCGGCACGCGCGGCGGGGATGAAGTTGCGCCGCGCCCCGATGGATTCGATGTAGAGCAGGATGGCCCGCGTCTGGTCGTCATTGGCCAGATAGTCCATCACGTCGGCGAAATCGATGTCGTGGGCATCGCCCAGGCTGATGAAGTGGGAAAAGCCGATGCCGCGCGGCCTGGCCCAGTCCAGCACGGCGGTGGACAGCGCCCCCGACTGCGAGACGAAGGCCACCTTGCCCGGAAGCGCGGGGACATGGGAGAAACTGGCGTCCAGCCGGATGCGCGGCACCAGCACGCCCAGCGCCCCGGCCCCCAGGATGCGCAGGCCCCAGGGCCGCGCCGCCGCCAGCATGGCGTCCTTGTCCACGTCGCCGGCGATGACCACGGCGGCCTTGGTGCCGCGTCGCCCCAGGGCGTCCAGCAGCTTGGGCACCGTATCGCCCGGCGTGCACAGCACCGCCAGATCAGGCGTCAGCGGCATGGTCTCCACGTCGCGATAGGCCAGCACGCCGGCCACGGCACGATGGCTGGGATGGACCGGCATGATGGGGCCCTTGAACCCGGCGGCCAGCAGGTTGCGCATCACCACGGCACCCGCCGAACGCGGCCGGTCCGAGGCCCCGATCACCGCCACCGAAGTGGGCTCGAACAGGAAGGAAAGGTTGTGAATGCTCATGGGAGTCGAGTTTCTGCCGCACTGCGGAAATTGCAAGCCTCCTTTTGCCGCCATCACGGATGGAACCGACACGCCTGCGGGATGACGGCGAAAGATCGGGGGAGTCGAATCCGGGATTTTTCTCCTCCCTTCCCGCCGGAGCGGCCTTGGTCTATGGTGCGCCGCTTAAGGGGTTCGCCGTAGATTCGGGATTGTGTCCAGATGCTGAGAATGGCCGTTGCCGCATTCCTCCTCTCCCTCGCCTGCGCCGCGCCGGTCCTGGCCGCCGACGAAGGCCCCGCTCCCGCCCCCCTGGTCCAGCCCCTGCCGTCCGCTCCCCCGTCTCCCGCCGAGGAAACCCCCGGCTTCCAGGCGGTGCGCCCCCTGCCCGGCGCCGAGGTCCCCGCTCCGGTAGCGGCTCCGGTGACAGTTCCGGTGACGCCCCCCGCTCCGGCTCTAGCCCCGGCCGTACCGGTGATGGCCCCGCCGCCTCCCCCGCCGCCGCCTCCCGTGGCGACGCCGGCGACCGAGTCCGGCCTGCTGCCCCTGCTGGCCCAGAGCGGGGTGGCGGCACTGATGATCGCCCTCGGCGCCCTGGTGGCCGGACTGGTGGGTATCGCCACCGCCAATGCCGGGCGGCGCCGCGACGAGGCCAACCGCCGCAAGTCGGCCGCCGCCACACTGGTGATCGAGCTGGAAGCCCGCATCCAGGCCTTCGAGGCGGTGCCGGTCCCGCCCAATGCCGAGGCCGGCGTGTCCTTCGTCTCCGCCGTCGTCGCCCTGGCCGACCTGGATTACGGCTGGCGGGCGGTGCAAGGCGCCCTCTATCTGCTGCCTGAACGTCTGGCCGGCCATCTGGCGGTGCATTACGCCGCCGTCCACCACGTGGCCAAGTTCATCAAGGGCCAGTCCTTCGCCGCCGGCCTGCGCATGCTGCAGGCCAACCGGATCGGCGGTCATCCCTGCCCCGATGCCGGCACCATGCGCGAGGCCCATGTGGAACTGGCCGCCGCGTTCCGTGGCCTCGATAAAATCGTCATGGGTCTGAAGTCGACGTCCTGACGCAAGCCGATCGCCAAACGGGATCGGCGCCCCGATCAAAATAAGTAAACCAGTACCGGAATACATAAATGACCCCCCGCCGGAAGAACTCTCTTCCGGCGGCCAGTCATTCACGCCCGAACATTACCTGGACAAAAGTGATGCGTTCCCGATTCAAGTGGCGTCACTCTTGTTGTGCGATGCACCAAGATCGGGCTTGGCATATGGAGAGCCGCTCAAGAATTTTGTGGTTATTTCAAGGATATTGCTGCTGCGCAGCACCCCATGGCCACCCCTTATATGATACAAAACTTTTGACACAAACGGCATAGATGTAATATAACTGAGGAAATCAAGGGGCGCCGAAACAGGCCGTCCCGCCATCCATCCGGGAGGATTTCCTTATGAAGAGCTCGCTGGTCGCCGGTCTGACCGCCACCCGCCGTTATGAGGTCGACAAGGGCCGCACCATCGGCTTCATGGGCGACGAGGCGCGGGTCTACAACACCCCGGCGCTGATCTACGACATGGAGGTCACGGCCCGCGACCTGCTGCTCGAGCATTCCGATGCAGGCGAGGATTCGGTGGGCACCCGCGTCGAGGTCGACCATCTGGCCCCGACCCTGCTGGGCCAGTGGGTCGAGATCACCGTGACCATCGAAGAGGTCAAGGGACCGGGCGTGACCTTCTCGTTCACCGCCAAGGACTCGCTCGACAACATCGGCAAGGGCGTGCACAAGCGCTTCGTGGTCGGCGTGGAGCAGACCAAGGCCCGCCTGCTGGCGAAGGCCGAAAAGGCCAAGAGCGCATCATGAGCGCCGCCCCGGCCGGGGGTGGGGGGAAGGTCGAGAAGGTCCAGACGTACTGCTACCAGTGTGTGGCGGGCCCTGACCTCATGACCGTGAAGGTGGTCGACGGCGTCGCCACCGAGATCGAGCCCAATTTCAAGGCGGCCGATACCCACCCGGCCGAGGGCAAGGTTTGCGTCAAGGCGTTCGGACTGATTCAGAAGTCCTATACGCCGCACCGCATCCTCACTCCCATGAAGCGGACCAACCCCAAGAAGGGGAAGGACCAGGACCCCGGCTTCGTGCCCATCTCGTGGGACGAGGCGATGAGCACCATCGCCGAGAAGCTGAAGACCATCCGCGCCGAGGGGCTGGTGGACGCGGCCGGCTATCCCAAGTTCGCCGCCTCGTTCGGTGGCGCCGGCACGCCCACCCAGTACATGGGCTCGCTCACCGCCTTCCTGTCGGCCTGGGGCCCCATCGATTTCGGCTTCGGCTCGGGTCAGGGCGTCAAGTGCTATCACTCAGAGCACCTGTACGGCGAATTCTGGCATCGCGGCTACGTGATCACGCCGGATACGCCGCGCGTCAACTACATCATCAATTGCGGCGCCAACCATGAAGCGTCGGGCGGCGTCTGCGGCGTCTACCGCCACGCCGAAGCCCGCGCCCGCGGCGCCAAGCGCATCCAGGTGGAACCGCATCTGTCGGTGACCGGCGCCTGCTCGGCCGAGTGGCTGCCCATCAGGCCCAAGACCGACGCCGCCTTCCTGATGACGCTTCTGAACGTGCTGGTCCACGAGGCCAAGCGCGAGCGCCTCGATCTGGAGTTCCTGAAGAACACCACGTCGAGCCCCTATCTGATCGGCCCCGACGGCTGGTATCTGCGCGACCCCGAGACCAACAAGCCGCTGCTGTGGGACGAGAGGACGGGACGCGCCGTACCCCACGACACCGCCGGCGCGACTCCCGCCCTGGAGGGCCGCTTTACCGTCGCCCGCGCCGTGACGCTGGGCGCCGACGACGAGCGCTGGGAGCACACCGACGTCGAAGGCGTCACCGCCTTCACCAAGTTCGCCGAGCACATCAGGGACTACACGCCCTCCTGGGGCGCCAAGGTCTGCGACGTGCCCGAGGCGAGTATCCGCAAGATCGCCAACGAGTTCCTCGACAACGCCTGCGTCGGCCAGACCATCGACATCGATGGGCAGACCATGCCCTATCGCCCGGTGGCGGTGACGCTGGGCAAGACGGTCAACAACGGCTGGGGCGGCGCCGAGTGCTGCTGGGCCCGGACCATGCTGGCCGTGCTGGTGGGCGCGCTGGAGGTTCCCGGCGGCACCATCGGCACCACCATCCGCATCAACCGCCCGGCCGCCAACCGGCTGGAAAGCTTCGAGGGCTGCCTCGACGGCTTCATGGAATACCCCTTCAATCCCACCGACAGGGACACCTGGAAGGCCAATCCGATCATCCGGAACGCCTACAAGATGCTGGTGCCGCTGGTGGGCAATTCCTCGTGGAGCCCGGCGCTGGGGCCGACCCAGTTCTCGTACATGTTCCTGGACGAGCCCCAGGATCAGATTCCGCGCGCCACCTTCCCGGAATTCCTGCTGGTCTACCGCACCAATCCGGTGATCTCGTTCTGGGATACCGACCGGGTGGCCGACGTGGTGTCGCACATGCCCTTCGTGGTGTGCTTCGCCCATACCCGGGACGAGACCAACCACTTCGCCGACATCTTGCTGCCCGACGCCACCGACCTGGAAGGCACGCAGCTGATCCGCATCGGCGGCACCAAGTTCCAGGAGCAGTACTGGAAGACCCAGGGTTTCGCGCTGCGCCAGCCCAGCGTCAAGCCCCAGGGCGAGGCCCGCGACTTCACCGACATCGCCACCGATCTGGCGGTGCGCACCGGCCTGCAGGAAAAGTACGTCGCGGCCATCAACCGCGGCTCCCACGGCGTGCCGCTCAAGGGTCCCAAATGGGATTTCAGCCTGCCGCTGGACAAGGTTCCGACCCTGGAAGACGTGTGGGATGCGTCCTGCCGCTCGGCTTCCGCCGAATTGACCGACGGCGCCGAATCACAGGGCCTGGACTGGTGGAAGCAGAACGGCTTCCGCACCATTCCGTTCCCGGAAACCAACTGGTTCCTGACCCCGGCGCTGAAGGCCAAGGGCCTGCGCTACGAGCTGCCCTACCAGGAGCGCCTGACCCGCATCGGCCGTCAGTTGGGCAACCGCCTGAAGGAAGCCGGCATCACCTGGTGGGATCACCAGCTGACCGAGTACCGGCCGCTGATGGACTGGCACGACTTCCCCGGCTATTGGGAACAGAGCGTGGTCGAGCACGGCGGCAAGGTGGAGGATTTCCCCTTCTGGGTGGTCACCGCGCGGTCCATGCAATACGCCTGGGGCTCCAACATGCACATCCCGCTGATGCGGGAAGTGTCGGGCAACATCAAGGGCCATGACGGCGTGGTGATGAACCCGGAAGCCGCCCGCAAGATCGGCGTCAAGGAGGGCGAGCGCATCGTCGTCACCGCGCCCACCGGCAAGAGCGTCGCCGGCCGCGTGGTGCTGTCCCAGGGCATCCGCCCCGACACCATCTTGATGATGAGCCAGTTCGACCACTGGGCCACCCCGGTGGCCAAGGACTTCGACGTGCCCAGCATGAACCGCCTGACCGCCATGACCATGCAGTTGACCGACGCCACCGGCTCGGCCGCCGATCTGTCCAGGGTCGCCATCCGCAAGGCGCGACCTGACGAGCAGGGGTGGCGGGGCGAGCAGAGGAGGCGGTCATGACCAAATGGGCCATCGTCGCCGATCTGGGCCGCTGCGTCGGCTGCCAGACCTGCACCACCGCCTGTCGTCATGCCAACGCCACGCCGCCCGGCGTGCAGTACCGCAAGGTGCTGGACATGGAGGTGGGCACCTTCCCCGACGTGCGCCGCGTCTTCGTGCCGGTGGGCTGCATGCATTGCGACGAGCCGCCGTGCCGCGACGTCTGCCCGACCACGGCGACCACCAAGCGCGCCGACGGCATGGTGATGATCGACTACGACATCTGCATCGGCTGCGGCTATTGCATCGTCGCCTGTCCCTATCAGGCCCGCTACAAGGTCTCCAAGCCCACCTTCGCCTTCAAGGACGCCGAAACGCAGAATGAGCGGGCGCGTTACGACGAACGCTTGCTTGGCGTCGCGCAGAAGTGCACCTTCTGCGTCGACCGGGTCGATTACGGGCTGGCCAACGGGTTGACCCCCGGAGTGGCGCCGGAAGCGACTCCCGCCTGCGTCAATTCCTGCCTGTCCAAGGCGTTGACGTTCGGCGACACCGAAGACCCGAACAGCAACGTCAGCAAGCTGTTGAAGCGGTACAAGTCGTTCCGCATGCACGAGGAACTCGGGACCGGTCCCAACATTCACTATCTGTGGGAGACCGAGGACGAATGAGCGAGGATTTCGAAGACGCCCCCGGCATGCGCCACCTGGGCCTGTCCCCCTGGCTGCAGACCGCCTGGGATCTGCGCGCCGCCGGCAATTTCATCGGCGGCGGGTCGGGTACCGGCCTGCTGATCCTCACCTCGCTGGGCGCCTTTGGCGGCCTGTACAGCCGGGTGCTGCTGATCGCCGGCCTCGCCCTGGTCGGCCTCGGCCTGTTCAGCGTGTTCCTCGAGATCGGCCGTCCCCTGCGGGCGCTGAACGTCCTGCTGGGCGGCAAGCGTAGCTGGATGACGCGGGAAGCCTTCGTCGCCGGCGTGCTGTTCCCCCTGGGCGCCGCCGCCCTGATCTGGCCCGATCTGGCCAAGCTGGTGTGGATTCCGGCCGTGGCCTATCTCTACTGCCAGGCCCGCATCCTGGAAGCCGCCAAGGGCATTCCCACCTGGCGCTCGCCGCTGATCCTGCCGCTGACCATCGCCAGCGGTCTGGCCGAGGGTGCCGGTGTCCTGCTGGTCCTGGGCACCCTGGTGCTGGACGGCGGGGCGCCCGAATGGGTAGCCGGCACGCTGGTCGCCACCATCGCCGCCCGCATCTTCGTGTGGATGTTCTACCGCCGCCGCATGGTGGAGGGCGAGGCGCCGGTCGAGGCGGCCGCCGTGCTGATCCGCTTCTCCATGCCCTTCACGCTGGGCGGCAACATCATCCCCATCGCCTTCCTGGTGATCGCCGGCATCCAGCCGGACATCCGCGCCGCCGCCCTGGCCGCCGCCGGATTGGCCGCCATGGCGGGCGGCTGGGCCATGAAGATCGTCATCGTCACCAAGGCGGCCCAGAACCAGGGATTCGCCATCAACCATTCCCCCGCCCGCGGCGGGGGGACGTCCGGCCCCGGCTTCAAGCCGGGCTGGCGCGAGGTCCCGAAGGACAACAGCAAGAAATAAGCATCGCCCGGCCGGTGGGAGCGTCTCCCTATTTCCGTGCGCGAGAGCGAGCGAAAGAGAGGAGAGGCTTTTGATGGTCAAGACTTTGGATGCCGCGGCGCTGGGCGTTGCGGTGGGCGAGAGCGGCGACGACCTGCGCGTCGTCCTGATCAACACCCGTGAATTCGGCATGGTGCTGTCGGCCGGGCTGGGGGCGCGCGACGCCGCCCTGGCCGAGGGTGTGTTCCACAAGGACCGCGCCGTCATCCACGCCTCGGTGGAACTGACCGATGGCGCCGGCTTCCTGGCCCGCTTCAAGCGCACCTTCGCCTACCAGCGGCTGGCGGCCCGGGGCAATGCCCCCGACGCAGCGCTGGAGCGCTGCTTCGCCGCCCTGATCGATTTCGGCCGTTCCGAGGCGGCCGGGACCACCGGCGAGGTGGTTCTGGAACTTGCCGCCGACAAGGCGGGCCTGCGCGGCTCCGTCACCTCCCGGCCTTGCGAGGCGGCCCCCACCCGGCTGGCCCGGCCCATCGCCAAGATCGACAAGCTGATCCATCCGGAAAAGATCGGCATCATCGGCGTGTCGGCCAACGGCATGAATTTCGGCCGCATCATCCTCAAGAACCTGATGGGCAGCGGTTGCCCCAAGGAACGGCTGGTGATCATCCGCCCCGAGGAGACCGAGATCGACGGGGTCAAGTGCGTGGAAAGCCTCGCCGCCCTGCCGGCCAAGCTGGACCTGCTGATCGTCGCGGTGCCGTCGGGCGCCGTCTATCCCCTGGTGGATGAGATCATCGCCACCGACAAGGTTCATGCGGTGATGCTGATCCCCGGCAGCCTGGGCGAGACCGAGGCCAGCCGCGAGCCGGCCGCCGCCCTGGCGGCCCGCATCAACGCCGCCCATGGCAAGGGCGACGGCGGCCCGGTGTTCCTGGGCGCCAACTGCCTGGGCGTGGTCAGCCATCCCGGCGGCTACGATTCGTGGTTCATCCCCCTGGAGCGCCTGCCCAAGCCGCAGAAGAAGGCCAAGCGTAATTCGGTGCTGCTGTCGCAGTCCGGCGCCTTCATGATCACCCGCCTCTCCCGCAATCCGTGGCTGGACCCCGCCTACATGCTGGCGCTGGGCAATCAGACCGATCTCACCCACGGCGATCTGCTGACCTATTTCACCGCCCGCGACGATATCGAGACCATCGGCATCTATGTCGAGGGCTTCAAGGACGGCGACGGCCTCGACTTCGTGCGCGCCGTGCGCCGCGCCGTGGCCGGCGGCAAGCAGGTGGTGGTCTACAAGTCGGGCCGCACCGATGCCGGCGCGGCCGGCGTCATGGGCCATACCGCCTCGGTGGCCGGCGACCCGGTGCTGTTCGAATCGGTGGTGCGCCAGGCCGGCGCCATGGTGGCCGAGGACGTCGACACCTTCGACGACCTGTTCTACATCGCCGGCGCCTTCCACCATAAGACCATCGGCGGCAACCGGGTGGGCGGCATCTCGGGGGCCGGCTTCGAGGCGGTGGGCATCGCCGATTCCACCGTCGCCGAAACCTTCCGCCTGGAGATGGGGGAACTTACCCCCGCCACCGTGGCCAAGGTGCAGCAGATCCTGGTGGACAAGAAACTGGACGCCCTGGTCACCGTCAGAAACTCCATCGACATCAATCCCGGCGCCGACGACGAGTGCCACCTGTCCATCACCGAGGCCTTCGCCCAGGACCCCAATATCGACGCCGTGGTGGTGGGCATGGACCCCACCGCTCCGTCGGTCATGGCCCTGGTGGAGAGCAAGCTGCGTCCCGGCTGGGACCTGGCCAATCCCAAGAGCAGCCTCCACCTTTTCCCGCCCATCGTCGAGCGTAACGACAAGCCCATCGTCGCCATCGTCGACGGCGGACCGCTCTACGACACCATGGCCGCCGGGCTGATGGACAAGGGCGTCTGCGTGTTCCGCAACTGCATGCGCGGCACCAAGGCCCTGACCCGCTATGTCGAGGCCCGCCTCTACGCCGATACCCTGAAGGGGAAGTAGCCGCTCCTCGCCACCGTCATTCCGGCAGCGCACCCGCGCTGTCGGGGATGACGGCGGGTCCTGGCGAAGATCAGGCCGAGGGCCTCTTCTTGTCCGCCTGGGCGGCCTCGGCCTCCAGGGCTTCGTTCTCGGCGCGGATGGACAGCCGCCGCTGGCCGGCAAAGCGCTGGTCAAGGCGTACCGCCCCCACCACGGCGGTGAACAGCGCCAGCCACACCACCCGGTTCTGATAACGGTCGTGGGGATTGGACAGCGCCCCGCAGACGATGGCGTTGCCGATGATGGCCGCCACCACGACGATCGCCAGCCCGGTGGTGGTGCGGTCGCGCCGCCGCCATGCCACCGCCAGCAGGACCAGGGTCACCAGCTCGGCCGCCTGATTGATGGGAATCTGGAAGGCGTTCATGGTGTGGAAATCGATGGCCGGGCGCCGCTGCTGGCGGGCGAAGCGGAACTGCTTGAACTCGTCGGGATAGCGCCGCAACTGGGTCTTGACGAAGTGCCAGGTCATGGGCACCAGGTCCTCGCCGCTCTCGATGGAATCGATCTGTTCCCAGGTGTTGGCCGCCGCCGCCTTCAGCACGTCCAGGGGAAACAGCCGGATGGCCCCCGAGACGATGCGCCCTGATTCGTCGTGCATGGCGGTCCAGCCGCCCAGCTCGTCGAAAGGAGAATCCCCCCACAGAAACTCGTCGGCGGTGCGCGGCAGTTCGTCCTTGTGGTCGCACATCTCCAGGTCGGCACCCTGGGGGCAGACCTCGTCGAGATACTTCTTGGCGATGCCGTTCTGGACGAACAGGGCCAGTTGCAGCACCTGCCCCGATTCGGAAAACACGAAACGGCCCATGATGAAATAGTGGCTGACCGGCACCGTCAGGATGCCGCAGACGATGGCCACGATCGGGCCGATCATGCGGGGCCGGGGCATGCGCAGCAGGAAGCGCGACCCCAGCCACACCACCGCCAGGACCAGCAGCAGACCGGCCGCCACCGCCACGTGGCTCATATGGACGCAGATGGCGATCGCGGTGATCACCGTCAGGGCGAAGCGGCGCCAGGGCTGCAGCCCCTCGCCGAAGGCCAGGGCCGCCACGCCCAGGACGGCGACACCGGCGAAGACGTCGGCCAGCACCTGCGACGACACCCAGGGCAGGCCGGTGAACAGGGCGATCGCCAGCCCGACGCCCAGGAACACCATGTGGCGCCAGCGGCCGATGAAGCCCATCACCGCCTCATGCAGCACCCAGGTGGTCAGGATGGCGTGCACCAGGGGCATGGCCCACAGGGTGCCGAAGAATTTGGCGATGGAGCAGAACAACCCGTAGGTCATGATGCGCCAGATGATCGGCTGGAAGGAGAACGCCATCTCGACGTAATCCTCGCTGTCGAAGTAGATCAGCGGATAGCCGTTCCAGATGGCCGGCGCCATGAGCAGCAGCACCACCAGCACGAAGGTCAGGGTGTGATACCCCAACTTCCAGCCGGTAAGCGGTACCCTGCTCATACCGGTCAGCCCCGCTTCCAGGTGGTGCCGCCGGCCCCATCTTCCAGCACCACGCCCTTGGCCGCCAGATCCTGGCGGATACGGTCGGCTTCGGCGAAGTTCCTGGCCTTGCGGGCTTCGGCACGGGCGACGATGGCCGCCTCGATCTCGGCATCGGAGGGACCGTCCGCGGTGCCGGTTCCCTTGAACCACGCCTCGGGGTCCTGGTAGAGCAGGCCCAGCAGGTGCCCGGAGGCCAGCAGGGCGCCCTTCTTGCGCGCCTTGTCCTCCAGCCCCGTGGCCTTATTGAGGGCACCGGCAAGCTCGTGCAGATGGCTGATGGCCAGGGGCGTGTTGAGATCGTCCTCCAGCGCCGCCAGCACCTCGAGCGGCACGCCGGCCTCGTAGCCGTTGGCATCGACGTCGGCGACGGCGCGGAGCGCGGTGTAGAGACGGTCCAGGGTCGCCTTGGCCTGCTTCAAGCCGTCGGCCGTCCAGTCGAAGGGCTGGTGGTAGTGGGTGGCGAGCATGGCGAGGCGAATGGCTTCGCCCCCATGCACCGGATTGGGCGCCTGATCCAGCAGGTCGCGCACGGTGAAGAAGTTGCCCAGCGACTTGGACATCTTCTCGCCTTCCACCATCAGCCAGCCGTTGTGCAGCCAGTAGCGGGCGAAGGGCTTGCCGTTGGCGCAGGTGCTTTGCGCGATCTCGTTCTCGTGGTGGGGGAAGACCAGATCCTGGCCGCCGCCGTGGATGTCGAAGGTCTCGCCCAGATGCTGCAGGCTCATGGCCGAGCACTCGATATGCCAGCCCGGCCGCCCGCGTCCCCAGGGAGAATCCCAGCCGGGCAGGTCGTCGGACGACGGCTTCCACAGCACGAAGTCGCCCGCGTCCTTCTTGTAGGGCGCCACCTCGACGCGGGCGCCGGCGATCATCTCGTCCTTGGAGCGGCGCGACAGCATGCCGTAATCGGTCATGGCGCCCACCGCGAACAGCACGTGCCCCTCGGCGGCATAGGCGAAGCCCTTGGCGACCAGCGTCTCGATCATGGCGACCATCTGGCCGATATGGGCGGTGGCGCGCGGCTCCACGTCGGGCATCAGGCAGTTCAGCGCGCCGATATCCTCGTGGAACATGGCGGTGGTGCGCTCGGTGATGGCCGAGATGGTCTCGCCGGTGGCCTTGGCCTTGGCGTTGATCTTGTCGTCCACGTCGGTGATGTTGCGCACGTAACGCACCGACGGATACAGCGTCTTCAGCAGGCGGTAGAGCACGTCGAAGACGATCACCGGCCTTGCGTTGCCGATATGGGCCCGGTCATAGACCGTGGGACCACAGACATACATGCCCACATGGCCGGGAGTCAGCGGCTCGAAGACGTCCTTGGTCCGGGTCAGTGTGTTGTAAAGAACCAACGGCACGGTATCAGTCTCCTTAAACCTAAGCCCTCAAGCGCCGGGCGCGGGCCTCCGCCCGCTTGGCTCCCGCGCCGTAAGGCGCGCGGCCCCTTGGGCCTATCCAGGTCTCGATGAGACCTGGCCTCAGGCAGTCTCGCCCATCAGCCGCGCCCTCGCCCGGTCGGGACCGATGAGAGGTAGCAGAGTCTTCAACTCGGGTCCATTCTCGCGCCCGGTCAGCGCCAGCCGCAGCGGGTGGAACAGCGCCTTGCCCTTGCGGCCCGTCGCCTGCTTCACCGCTTCGGTCCAGGCGCCCCAGGTGGCGTGGTCCCAGGCTCCGCCGGGCAGCAGGCCGGCGGCGGCCGTGGTGAAACCGGCGTCCTCGATCACCGGGGTCAGTTGCTGGCGGCAAATGGCCCACCATTGCTCCGCCTCCGCCAGATGGTTGAGGTTGCCGCGCACCGCCAGCCAGAATTCCTCGTCGGCGCCGGCAATGCCCAGCCGTTCCCGCACCTCGGCGAAGGAGGCGGTGTGCATCAGGCGGGCGTCCAGGCGCTCCAGTTCGGCCGCATCGAACTTGGGCGTGCCGCGCCCGAATTTGTCCCAGGCGAACTCGGCGGCCAGTTCGTCCAGGGTGTGGCGGATTTCAATGGCGTCCGAGGTTCCCAGCTTGGCCAGCAGGGAGTTGAGCGCCATGGGATGAATTCCGGTGGCCCGCAGGTCCTTCAGGGAACCGCTCCCCAGACGCTTGGACAGCCCCTCCCCGCTTGCGCCGGTCAGCAGCGGCAGATGGGCGAAGGCCGGCGGCGTGGCGCCCAGGGCCTGGAACAGCTGAATCTGCGGCGCGGTGTTGGTGACGTGGTCCTCGCCCCGGATGACGTGGGTCACCCCGAACTCGATGTCGTCCACCACGCTGGGCAAGGTATAGAGGAACGAACCGTCGCCCCGGATCAGCACCGGGTCGGACAGATTGGCGCCGTGATAGTGGCTGGCGCCGCGCACGCAATCGTCCCAGCGCACGTCCTGGTGCTCCAGCTTGAAACGCCAGTGGGGCTTGCGCCCTTCCGCCTCGTAGCGGGCGATGTCGTCGGCGGAAAGCTTCAGCGCGGCGCGGTCGTAGACCGGCGGCAGGCCGCGTCCCAACTGCACCTTGCGCCGCAGATCAAGCTCGTCCGGCGTCTCGTAGCAGGGATAAAGCCGCCCCGAAGCCTTGAGCCGTTCGGCGGCGACGGCATAGCGGTCCAGGCGGGCCGACTGGCGCTCCAACCGGTCCCAGTCCAGACCCAGCCAGCGCAGATCGTCCTCAATCGCCTCGGCGAATTCGGCCTTTGACCGCTCCAGGTCGGTATCGTCCAGGCGCAGGATGAAGGTTCCGCCGCCGGCCCTGGCGCACAGCAGGTTGAGCAGCGCCACGCGGGCGTTGCCCACATGCAGCAGCCCGGTGGGGCTGGGGGCGAAACGGACGACGGGGCTCATATCAGCGCCGTGAAGGCATTGGTGATGGGATAGCGGCGGTCCTTGCCGAACGAGCGCGATGAAATCTTGACGCCGGGCGGGGCCTGGCGGCGCTTGTACTCGGCGCGGTCGAGCATGCGCCAGACCCGGCGCACCACCGCCTCGTCGAAGCCGGCGGCGACGATCTCGGCGACGCTCTTCTCCTCCTCGATCATGGCTTCCAGCATGGCGTCCAGTTCGTCATAGGGCGGCAGGGTGTCCTGGTCCTTCTGGTCCGGCTTCAGTTCGGCCGAGGGCGGCTTGGCGATGACGCGGTCGGGCATCACCCGGCCCTCGGGCCCCAGGCAGCCCGGCGGACGGTGGCCGTTGCGCCAGGACGACAGGGCGAACACCGTGGTCTTGTAGACGTCCTTCAGCACCGCGTAGCCGCCGCACATATCGCCGTAGAGGGTGGCATAGCCGCAGGACATCTCGCTCTTGTTGCCGGTGGACAGCACCATGGGGCCGAACTTGTTGGAGATGCCCATCAGCGTCAGCCCGCGCGAGCGCGACTGCAGGTTTTCTTCGGTGATGTCGGGGGCCTTGCCCTCGAACAGCGGCGCCAGCATGGCCTCGAAGGCCCCCATGGCCGGGCCGATATTGACGGTATCGAGGCGCACGCCCAGCAGGCGGGCGCATTCCGCCGCGTCCTCCAGGCTTTCGTCCGAGGTGTAGGGCGACGGCATCATGACGCACCAGACCTTGTCGGGGCCAAGCGCATCGGCGGCGATGGCGGCGCAGATGGCGCTGTCGATGCCGCCCGACAGGCCCAGCACCACGCCGGGAAAGCCGTTCTTGCCCACATAGTCGCGCAGGCCGGTGACCAGCGCCTGATAGACGCCTTCCAGGCGCGAGACGGGCGGAGCCTTGGGACCTTCGCAGCGCCAGCCGGTGGGCTCGCGGGTCCAGCGGGTGATCACCACCTCGCTCCGCCACGGCGCCACGGTCACCGCGGTCTTGCCGTCGCCGCCCAGCACGAACGAGGCGCCGTCGAACACCAGTTCGTCCTGGCCGCCCACCTGATTGACGTAGACCAGCGGCAGACCGGTCTCCTCCACCCTTCCCCGCGCGTGATCGAGGCGCTTGGTCGGCTTGTCCATCTCGAAGGGCGAGCCGTTGGGTACCACCAGGATTTCGGCGCCGCTCTCCCCCAGGGTCTCGGCCACGTCCTGGTACCACATGTCCTCGCAGATCATGATGCCCAGGCGCACGCCCCTAAACGATACCGGCCCCGGCGCCGGGCCGGGCTGGAACACGCGGACCTCGTCGAACACGCCGTAATTGGGCAGGTGATGCTTCAGCCGCGTGGCGGCGATCCGCCCGTGGTCGAGCAGCAGCGCGGCGTTATGGAGCTTGTCCTTGACCCGCCAGGGGGCGCCGATCAGCACGGCCGGGCCGGTTTCCGTCTCGGCCGCCAGCTCGTTCACCGCCGCCTCGCAGGCGTCGAGGAAGGCGCCCTTCAGCACCAGATCCTCGGGAGGATAGCCGCACAGGGTCAACTCGCCGAACACCACCAGGTCGGCGCCCTGCTCCGCCGCCAGGGTGCGGGCGGCGCGGATGAGCCCGAGATTGCCGGCCACGTCGCCGACCACGGGATTGATCTGAGCAAGCGCGAGGGTCAGGGAATCGGACATAGGACGGATGGCACCATGGAAATGACAAAGGCACACTAGGGAGCGGCTTCCCCCCTGTCAACGCGCCGCTGCCGCCGCCTGGAAGCGCCCGGCCGGGCCGGCCGCCCGACACCGGGGTGAACGACGAAAGCGAGACTCCTTTAGGCCGGCGCGCTATCGTCTTGTCATGCCCATTCGACGTCCACCGCCCCAGGACCCGTCTCCCGAAGCCGACCCGCGCTGCTGCCAGGGGGTCGGCACCACCATGGTCGGCCATTTCGCCACACGGCTGGAGGTCGAGGCGGCCAAGGCCGGCGGCAGCCTGACCGCCCACCAGATCCGCATCCTGGCCCAGCGCTTCGTGGAATCCGAACAGCCGCGCTTCAAGGCCTATTACCGGCGGGTCTGGGACGATTGCACCCGATCGAGGGAAGCCCTGCGCTGGGAAGGCGCCCGCGACCAGCCGTTCGAGCGCATCCTGATGCGCCGTTTCGCCCACCTGTTCCCGCCGCGCAGCGGTGATGACGGCGGCGAAGGCGTCTTGTCGCGACGGATGATTCCCGGCTTTCACCTTGCCGTCGACAAGATGATCGGCCCCTCCATGTTCGAGCAGTGCCGCCAGCGCTGCGCCGCCATCCTGGACCGCCATCCGGGGACCGGCGGCAGTCATGACTGGCGGGCCATCCATGCCGATCCCGAAGCGGCAATGCTGATCGACGACGTTCTGATGGTGGTGGCCCACACCTTCGCGGATTTCAGGAAACGCCGGGCCTGGTTCATGGACCTGATCAATTCCCGCCTGACCCCGGCCCGCGGCGGGGGGCGAGACGAACACTGGCAGTTGAACGAGGCGGCCTTCGCCGCCCTGATGTGCGCCCTGTTCGCCGACCTGGGGGCCAGAGCCCATGCCGACCCCGCCCGGATCAGGGCGCGATGGGGCGACGCGGCGCACGAGACGCTCTGCCGCTTCATCCTTCATCTCGAGCGCCCGCTTTCCTGATGCCGCCACCGCCGGTCAGGAGCGGGAAAATATGTCTTTTCTTCCGATGATTGTTTCTGCATCCTCCGCGACGCACCAGGGGAGAGGGGCAAAACCGTGGCCATCATGGTTCCGGAAACGGTGGACGGGCTCGGCGGGCGCCGCTTCGAGGCGAAGCGTGGCGTCTGGGCCGAACTGCGACGCCAGTTGTCCGACGACCATGTGGTCTTCGCCTGCTCCACCCAAGCCGACGAGCCGACCCCCGATTTCGTGGTGCTTGGCCCCCGGGGCCTGGTCTACATCGCCGTGACGCCCGGTATCCTCGACGTCCTGGCACCACCGGCCCCCGGCGTGATCTGGACCCATCGCGGCGGCGACGGCTACTTCATCGGCGCCTTTGGCGCCGACGGCCTGCAACGCGCCGCCGACATCCTGGAGCGTCGCCTGCTGTCGACGCTGCCATCCTGCCACCACCGCCGTCCGGGCGAATTCGGGCGGGGTCTGCTGCATGTCCTGCCCGACACCATGCCCGCCTATACGCCGGGCATCGATCTGGCGTCACCCGACCGCCGGGTCCTGATCAATTCCGATCTCGGCCGCCTGGGCGAGTGGGTTGACCGGGCCGGCGGCGACCTCCCGGCCAATCCGGCCATGCCCGCCGAACTGCGCCGGGACCTGGGGACGGCGCTGTCCCGCATGGCGGAGCCGACGGGTTTGCTGCCACACGGAATATCCCGCAGGCGAAGCGCGCTGGCCGCGGCGGGACTGGCGGCGGCCCTGATCGTCGCCCTGGTCTCCGAGCGGGTCGGCTCCGGCCCCACCCTGCCCAACGGCAAGGAAAACGAAATCCAGGATGGACGCGCCGTCTTCACCCTGCCCACCTTCGTGCCCGCTCAGGCGGAATGGGCGGTAAGGAACGCCGTCGAGGTGGCCTGGGACGATCCCGACCGTCCCATCCGATGGCGCCACGGCGAGTTGACCGGCACCGTCCAACAGCTCCCCCGGGACGGCCGCCCCTGCCGGGCCTTCCGCATCGGCCTGGACCTGGGCGGCGCCGCGCAATTCGAGGACCGGCGGTTCTGCCGGTAAGGACTGGGACTCGACAAATTCGGGGTTAAATTCCCGCGCCGGCCTCGATGATGCCGGTCTGGCGTTCCACCTCGACCAGCAGGGTGTGCAGTTCCGCCTCGGCGAAGCCGTCGCTTTCCAACTGGCGGATAGTGTTGATCAGATAGTCGCGGTTCAGCCCGCCCTGGCCCTCGGCATCCATGATGATGGCCGCCGCCTGCTCCAGCGGCAATTGTCCGGCATAATGGTGATGCCCCGTATCGGCGACGAAGGTGTAGGCCTCGACCACACGACCGTCGTCAAGGCCGACCGGCAGATGGCGTGCCACATAGGCGTAACCGACCAGTTCGCGTTCATTGAGGTAGTCGATCACGTCCGCCGCGCGGGCCGCTTCCACCCGGAAGGCCAGCCCCCGGCACGAACCGCCCGTGTCCAGGCCCAGCACCAGTCCAGGCCGTTCCGGCGTGCCGCGCCAGTGTCGGGAATAGACGCAGAAGTCGCGGTGCCAGCCGTCGAGGCGGGCCCGGCAGACTTCATCGGCATCGAAGCCCGGCCGCCACATCAGCGAACCGTAGCCGAATACCCAGAGATCGCGGTCCTTGGTCATGGAAGATCGTGGCGTTACAGTCGGGATCAAGAATAGCCCCCGCCCCCGGCCGGGGTGAGGAAAGGGAGCGAAGAATGACAGATCGGGCCGCCGCCATCCAGGGCGACGACACATTGACCGACGCGGATCGCCTCGGACTCTATCGGGTGTTGCTGTCGCGGCGCGACGTGCGCGGCCAGTTCCTGCCCGATCCCATCCCCGACGAGGTGCTGGCCCGCATCCTGGTGGCCGCCCACCATGCCCCCTCGGTGGGCTTCATGCAGCCGTGGAGCTTCATCCTGGTGCGTTCGCCCGAGGTCCGGGGCCGCATCAAGGATGCCTTCGCCAAGGCCAACGACGAGGCCGCCGGCATGTTCGAGGGTGACGCCCAGGCCACCTACCGCTCGCTGAAGCTGGAAGGCATCCTGGAATCGCCCGTCAACATCTGCGTCACCTGCGACCGCGACCGGGTGGGGCCGGTGGTGCTGGGCCGCACCCACATTCCCACCATGGACCTCTATTCCACCGTCTGCGCCGTGGAGAATCTGTGGCTGGCCGCCCGCGCCGAAGGCCTGGGGCTGGGCTGGGTCTCCATCATCTCGGAGCCGGCACTGAAGGAGATTCTCGGCCTGCCCGAACGCGTGGTGCCGGTGGCCTATCTCTGCCTGGGCAAGGTCAGCCACTTCTTCGCCCAGCCGGAGCTGGAGACACGGGGCTGGCGCAAGCGCCTGCCGCTCGCCGATCTGGTCAGCCTGGATCGCTGGGAAGGCCCCCGCGACGAAACGCTGGGCGTGGCGCTGGCCAAGGCGCAGGAGAAGGCGGAAGGCGGAGACTTGGCCTGATCACGCCCCGCGCAGGGTGAAGAACATGGTCGTGCCTTTTCCCGGTTCCGATTCCATCCAGATGGCGCCGCCGAAGCGATGGACGATGCGGCGACACAGCGTCAGGCCGATACCGGTTCCCTCGGTCTCGGCGGCCGGATTGAGGCGCTGGAAGATCTCGAAGACCTTGTCGTGGTATTGGGGCTCGATGCCGATGCCGTTGTCGGCCACGGCGAAGCGCCAATATCCCGGCTCGGCCGGCTCGGCGGTCACCGAAATCCTTATGGGACGCCCGGCCGAGCGGTACTTGATGCTGTTGCTCAGCAGATTCTGGAACAGGCTGACCAGATGGGACGGCACCGCCGCCACCTCGGGCAGTTCACCCACGCAGATTTCCATGCCGCTCACCTCGAGTTCCGGCCCGAGATTGCTCAAAGCCTGGGCGACGGCCTCCGATGCCGAGGTGGGTTCCAGCGGGCCGGTCTGGCGTGAAGCCCGCGAGTACTCCAGCAGATCGAAGATCAACTGGGTCATCTTCTTGGTATTGGCCACGATGAAGCCGATGAAGTCGTCGGCGTCGGAATCCAGCCGCCCCTTGTAGCGGCGCTCGAGAAGCTGGGTGTAGCTGACGATATTGCGAAGCGGCGTCTGCAGATCGTGGGACGCCACGTAGGCGAACTGCTCCAGATCGGCATTGGAACGCTTGAGCGCCTCGTTCTTTTCCTGCAACTCCGCCGTGGCGCGGGCGCGCTCATCCTCCAGGCTGCCCAGCTTTTCCGCCATGCGGTCCAGCTCGTCCAGCACGCTGTTTCCGTCGCCGAAAGGAGAAGACGAGGAGACGGAAAAATCCCCCTGCCCGATACGGGTGATCCGCTCGTGCACCTCGGGCACCGTGCCGCCCAGGATGGAGCGGGCCTCGGCATAGGTCAGCCAGAGCAGGGTGCCGACCCCCACGGTGAAAGCCATGAAGACCAGACGTAGGACAAAGGCGACGTTCTCGGCATGGCGGACGGCGGCCAGCGTCCGCCGCTCCACCAGATCGTTGAACTCCCGGATGGGCGCCATGATCGCCACCTTGGCCCGAAGGTACCCCTCGTCATGGAGCAGGCGGATGGCCTTCACATGGGCCGCCTGATCCTCCGGACCGGCGGCCTCGATCAGGCGCATGGCCTCGAATTCGCGGGCGGTCAGGGCATCCGACAGGGATTTCGCCTCGATCAGCCGGCGAAACTCCTCGTCGGTGAAGCCCGCCCGGCGCATCAGGTGCATGAGGGGTTCGCCATTCCCCACCTCGGGGCGCCTGAAGCCAGGGGTGAACGGCGCCAGATGCCAGTAGAAATTGTCGTAATTGTCGGGCCGCCGCCTGAGCCCCTCGCGGATGTCGAGGATGTCCTGATAGGCCTCCTTGAAGGAGACGTCGCCGGTGGCGACATAGGAGCGGACCATCCGGGTCAGGTTGTCGGAGGATTGGCGCAACTGGTCGGCCAGACGGTAGGAAAGCTGCCGCTGTTCGTTGGCGCGGTCGATCTGTTTTTCCCCATAGACGTAGACGGCGAAGGAAAGCACGAACGCCACGAACAGGAGGCTCGTCTGCCAGACTCTGTGGGATAATCCTCGCCCGCCGCCATCCTTCAGCATTAACCGGCCATTCCCCCGCCATAGCCTATTCCTAATATCATAATGCATATTCGGCAGGGCGAGAAGGCCGGCGGCCTTACAGAACCCTGACGAAGCGGCACCACTGGAATTTCTGAACGTTCCCGCCCGGCGTCACATGCTCGTGGCGGGCCTCCTCCACCAGACGGAAGTCAGGTCCCAGCAGGGCGGCAAGGCTGGCGGCATCATGACGGCAAACGGGAAGACCCGAGCATTTCTGCGGCCCGTCGGGCGCGAAGGTGGCGAGGACCACCGTCGCCCCCGGCCCCAGCGCCGCCTTCATCACCTCCACGTAGCGGGCCTGATCCGCCGGCTGGTCGAGGAAATGCAGCACGGCGCGGTCGTGCCACAGATCGAACAGGCCGGGCACCGGCCGCCAGCCCAGCACGTCCGCCTCGATCCAGGTGACATCGTCGCCCATGGGGCCAAGGCGCTCCGCCGCCTGGCGCAGCGCCGCCTCGGCGATGTCGAGCACCGCCACATGGACGTAGCCGCGCTCCAGCAGGCGATCCACCAGGACCGAGGCGCCGCCGCCCACATCGATGATGGCGGCATCCCGGCGCAATCCGGCGGCGGTGATCATGGCCAGCGAAGGGGCGGGATCGTCCTGGTACCACGACACCTCTTCCGGCTGCTTGGTGGTCCAGACCGTCTGCCAGTGGGTGGCTGCGCCGCTCATTTCGATCCTCGGATTTTTCATGGCCGTATCTCGTTGTCCGGGCTGGAAATATACCGCACGGAGTCGTATAGAGAACGGCTCCGTTTCGCCACGGTGAAACGCGCAGCGAGAGAACGACTTTTCGTTTCGCAAGATGCGGAACGCCAGGAGATTGAAGTCCCATGTCCGAGAACTGGTCGCCGGAAAGCTGGCGCGCGAAGCCGATCCATCAGGCCCCCACCTATCCCGACGCCGACAAGCTGGCCGAGGTCGAGGAGCGCTTGCGCGACTTTCCGCCGCTGGTCTTCGCCGGCGAGGCCCGGCGCCTGAAGGCGTCCCTGGCCGACGTGGCCGACGGCAAGGCCTTCCTGCTGCAGGGCGGCGATTGCGCCGAAAGCTTCGCCGAGTTCCACGCCAACAACATCCGCGACACCTTCCGGGTGCTGCTGCAGATGGCGGTGGTGCTGACCTATGGTGCCGCCATGCCGGTGGTCAAGGTGGGCCGCATGGCCGGACAGTTCGCCAAGCCGCGCTCGGCCGATACCGAGACCATCGACGGCGTCACCCTGCCCTCCTATCGCGGCGACAACGTCAACGGCGGCGAATTCACCGCCGAGGCCCGGATTCCCGATCCCGAGCGCATGATCCGCTCGTACAACCAGTCGGCCGCCACGCTGAACCTGCTGCGCGCCTTCGCCCAGGGCGGCTATGCCGACCTGCACAAGGTGCACCAGTGGACGCTCGGCTGCGTCGCCGGCACGCTGCAGGCCGCCCGCTATCAGGACCTGTGCGACCGCCTGGACGAGACGCTGGCCTTCATGGAAGCCTGCGGCATGACCTCGGACACCACGCCGCAACTGCGCGAGACCGATTTCTTCACCTCGCACGAAGCGCTGCTGATGCCCTATGAGCAGGCGCTGACCCGCATCGATTCCACCACCGGCGACTGGTACGACTGCTCGGCCCACATGCTGTGGATCGGTGAGCGTACCCGCCAGCTGGACGCCGGCCACGTGGAGTTCCTGCGCGGCGTACAGAACCCGCTGGGCTTCAAGGCCGGTCCCGGCATGAGCCCCGACGACCTGCTGCGCCTGATCGACCGCCTCAACCCCGGGAATGAATCGGGCCGCATCACGGTGATCACCCGCATGGGCGCCGAGAAGGTGGAACAGGTCCTGCCCGGCCTGATCCGCGCCGTGAACCGCGAGGGCCGCAAGGTGGTGTGGTCGTGCGATCCCATGCACGCCAACACCATCAAGGCGGCGGGCGGCTACAAGACCCGGCCGTTCGACGCCATCCTGGCCGAGGTGCGCGCCTTCTTCGCCGTGCACAAGGCCGAGGGCAGCCATGCCGGCGGCGTGCATTTCGAGATGACCGGCCAGGACGTCACCGAGTGCACGGGCGGCATGACCGCCATCGCCGAGGCGGATTTGGGCGACCGTTACCAGACCGCCTGCGACCCGCGCCTCAACGCCACCCAGTCGCTGGAACTGGCGTTCCTGATCGCCGAGCAACTCAAGGAAGAACGCGCCCAGGCCCGCCTCAAGGCCCAGGCCAAGAGCCGCTGAGGATTTACCGATGACCTTCTCCGCCCCCATCACCGATCGCTGGTTCGAGGATTACGTGCCCGGCGCCATCCACGAATTCGGCTCCATCGCCGTGGAGGAGGAGGAGGTCATCGCCTTCGCCAAACGTTACGACCCCCAGGACTTCCATACCGATCCGGTGGCCGCCAGGGACACCGTCTTCGGCGGCCTCATCGCCAGCGGCTGGCAGACCTGCGGCCTGATGATGCGGCTTTACGCCGAGCACTACCTGACCAAATGCGCCAGCCTGGCCTCGCCCGGCGTCGACGAATTGCGCTGGGTGCGCCCGGTGCGGCCCGGCGACACCCTGTCGGTGCGGGTCAGCATCCACGACGCCGTCCCGTCCAGATCCAAGCCCGATCGCGGCGTCGTCACCTCGTTCATCGAGGTCCTCAACCAGAAGGCCGAAGTGGTGCTGAGCATGCGGGCGGTCAACATGATCGCCAGACGCAATCCCGGTTGAATCGCGTAACCGTTCATTACTGGAAGTTATAGGCAGGCCGGATTACTCTCGAACCAATAGCGCGAGTTGCTCTTGGGGGGGGGGAAGACCGCATGGCCGGAAAATCGGGAATTCTACTCAAACTGCTGTCCACCGCCGTCCTGGCGCTGGCCGGCTTCGCCATCCTGTCGGCGGTGGCGCTGACCCAGTTGCGGAACTCCATGCTGAGCGACCGCATCGAGAAGGTCAAAGCCCTGAGCGAGGTGGCGCGCGGCACCCTCAGATCCTTCCACGACCGCGCCAAGGCCGGCGAATTCGACGAAACCACCGCCAAGGCCCAGGCCATCGAGACCCTGCGCCCCCTGCGTTATCAGGGCGAGGAATACTTCTTCGTCTATACCGGCGACGGCACCGCCCTGATGGTTCCGCCCAAGCCCGAGCGGGAGGGCAAGAACTTCATCGATGCCAAGGATGCCGACGGCGTGCCGTTCATCCGCAAGCTGATCGAGGCGGCCCAGGCGGGCGGCGGCACCGTCCACTACAAATTCCCCAAGGCGGGCTCGGACATTCCCGTGCCGAAAATCTCCTACACCCTGCCCTTCCAGCCCTGGGGCTGGACGGTGGGCACCGGCATCTACATCGACGACATCGACACCGAATTCCGCGCCGCCGCCTTGCGTTTCGCCGCCATCGCGGTGGCGGTCGGCCTCGCGGCGCTGCTGCTGGTCACCATACTGACCCGCAACATCGCCACGCCGCTCCGCCATCTGGCCGACGTGGCGCAGCGTCTGGCCCGCCAGGACTATTCCGCCCAGGTGGAGAAGACCGACCGTACCGACGAGATCGGCACCCTGGTCGCCGCCATCGCCGTGCTGCGCGACGAGGCGGCCAGCGCCGCCGAGGCCCGCACCGCCCAGCAGGAGAGCTACAAGGCGGCCAGCGCCCAGCGCAAGCAGGCCCGCCTGCAACTGGCCGATGACATCGAAACCTCCATCAAACGGGTCACCGATGTGGTGGTCCAGGCGGTGGGCGAGATGGAAAGCGCCGCCAACATCGTCTCGGGCGCGGTGGGCGAGGCCGGCACCAAGGCCAGCGCGGCGGCCAATTCGGCCGAGCAGGCCTCGGGCAACGTCGCCACCGTGGCCGCCGCCGCCGAGCAGCTATCCTCCTCCATCCACGAGATTTCGCGCCAGGTGCACGAATCCTCCAACACCTCCAGCAAGGCGGTGGCCGAGGCCGAGCGCACCAACGCCCTGGTCAGGGGACTGGCCGAGGCGGCCGGCCATATCGGCGAGGTGGTGACGCTGATCAACGACATCGCGGCGCAGACCAACCTTCTCGCCTTGAACGCCACCATCGAGGCGGCCCGCGCCGGCGAGGCGGGCAAGGGCTTCGCCGTGGTGGCCAACGAGGTCAAGCATCTCGCCACCCAGACCGCCAAGGCCACCGAGGAGATTTCCAGTCAGGTGGGAACGGTGCAGAGCCGCACCCAGGAAGCGGTCGACGCCATCGGCTCCATCGCCGCCACCATCGGCCGCATCAACGAAATCGCCGGCGCCATCGCGGCGGCCGTCGAGGAGCAGGGCGCCGCCACCGCCGAGATCGCCCGCAACGTTCAGGAGGCCTCGGCCGGCACCCAGGAAGTCTCGGCGGTACTGGGCGATCTGGCCTCGGCCACCGCCTCGGCGGGAACCAGCGCAGATTCCGTCCAGGGCATCGCCCGGCGCCTGACCACCGAGGCCCAATCCCTGGACCGCGAGGTGCACCAGTTCATGGCCTCCATGCGCAAGGATAACGGAGCCGAAGGGTAAGACATGCTCAGAACGCTTCTTGTCGGGGCGCTGCTGTTGCTGACCGGCGCCGCCTGGGCCGAGGAGATACCCTCGGCCTCGGAATTGCGCTCCGCCGCCATGGGGGCGCCCGATCTGGTTTTTCCCACCGAAACGTCCGCCCTGGATGGGGCAACGGCGCCGCGCATGGCTCTGTTCAAGCCGGAGGGGGGCGGCCCATTCCCCGCCCTGGTGCTGTTCCATCAATGCGGCGGCCTGGGCCAGCACGGCCGAGCCAATCTCTCCATGCTCGACTGGGCGCGGCGCGGCGTGGACAAGGGCTACGTCGTTCTGCTGATCGACGCCCTGGACCAGCGCGACGTCGATACGGTCTGCATGGGTCCCAAGAACGGGCTGGTCTTCGCCCGCGGCGTCCGCGACGCCTTCCAGGCCGCCCGGCATCTGCGCGGCCTGCCTTATGTGGACGGCCGGCGGGTGGGACTGGCCGGCTGGTCGTGGGGCGCCATGGTCGGCCTGCTGGCGTCGCGCGCCGCGTGGGCCGAACCGCTGGCCGAGGGCGAAGGCTTTCGCGCCGTGGTCTCCATGTATCCCGGCTGTTTCACCATCCGGCCGCGCACCGCATCGGCCTTCGACATCGCCGGGGCCGACGCGACCACGCCGCTGCTGGCCCTGCTGGGCGGCCAGGATACCGAGACGCCGGCCGCTGATTGCCTGCCGCGCTTCGAGGCCGCCAAGGCGAAGGGGGCGCCGCTGGACTGGCACCTTTATCCCGACGCCACCCATTGCTGGGATTGCCGCCAGTTGGACGGCTTTTCCAAGGTCGACGTCCGGGGCAGCCGGGTGACCTACCATTACGACAAGGCCACCACCGAGGATTCGGCGGAACGCATGTTCCGCTTCCTCGATGGCGCCCTGAAGAAACCCTAGATCAGGAACAGGTTGTCCAGGGCCTTGAACAGGTCGTCGGCGAAGCTCGAGCCCTTGAACAGCACCGGGATGCGCTTGGGCAGCAGCTTCAGGATGTCGTCGTCCTTGTCCAGGCTGGTGATCACCGCCAGGGGAATGTTGCGGGTGGACGGCATGGCCGACAGCGCCATGGCCAGATCGATGCCTTCCAGATCGGGCATCATGGCCGAGATGATCACCAGATCGGGCTTGGTCTCCACCACCATGGCGAAGGCGCGCAGCGAATCGGCCATCAGCGAGACGCGATAGCCGCATTGCTGCAGCTCGCGCTCGACGAAGCGGGTCTGGGCGCCGTGGGGCATGACCAGCAGCACTTCGACGTTGCGGATCTCGATGTCGCCCAGGTCGAAGCCCAGCTTGGCCGGCAGGGCACGCACCAGGGCGGCGGGATCGGTATCGGCCGCCTTGCCCTGGGCCAGGCGGACCATCAGGTCGAAATAGCCTGTCAGGTCGTCCCAGATGCGCGGCGGCGCCACCTCGGGGGTGTTGGCCAGATATTCCTCCAGCCGGTGGGCGACGGTGGCCAGGCGGTGCATAGCGAAATTGGCGGCCTGCCCGCGGAACTGCACGGCGGCACGGCGGCAGTCGGTAACCAGCTTGCGGATATCGCATCGCCCGTTACGGGCGGCGTCCATCTCCACGTCGAGGGATTGCAGGGTCTCGGTCAGTTCGTCGACGAACTCCAGCCGCAGCTGTTCGACGACTTCCTGGGCACTTCGGCCATGATGGCCATTCGCAGAATCCGACATTTATCCGAATCCGCCTTTCTTTAACGGGACACCGGTCCGAACACCCGCAGGCAGTCTAGCCGAGACGGCGGCGTATGACCATGGTTTTACGGCGGACACGCCGCTGCTCGGCAGTTGCGCCTTCTTGCAAGTTAGAGGAAACTAACTGTCGGGCGTTTACTTTTGTCAGGACCGTTATTCCGTGTCTTCCGACCAGACCATCGACCGCATCGTACAGAAGACGCTGCTCAACTGTTCCCCCAACTCCACCGTCCTCGAAGCCGCCCAGACCATGGCCGCGGCCCATTGCTCGTCCATCGTGGTGGTCGAGGGCGGCAAGCCGGTGGGCATCTGGACCGAGCGCGACGCCCTGTCCATCGACCTTACCGACCCCCAGGCGTTCCAGCGCCCCATCTCCGAGGTGATGAGCGCCCCGGTCAAGACCATCCATTACCAGAGCACCATCGGCGACACCGGCATGCGCTTCAAGCTGGAGGGCGTGCGCCATTTCGTGGTGGTGGACGATGCCGGCGACGCCATGGGCATCGTCAGCCAGAGCGACGTCATTCTCGGCCACGGGGTCGAGCACTTCCTGGTGCTGCGCCCGGTGCGGTCGGCCATTTCGCGGCCCATGGTCACCATCCCCGGCGGCGCCAGCCTGACCGAGGCGGTCGGCCTGATGCACTCGGCCCGCGCCGACGCCGCCATCGTGCTGGGTGACGAGCATACGCCGCCCGGCATCATCACCGAGCGCGACGTGTTGCGCCTGATCGCCGGGGCGGACGTCATCCCCCCGACCGTCGGCGAAGTGGCCAGTCGCCCGCTGCTGACCATCACCGAGGACGATTCCCTGCTGGCGGCCCGCGCCATGCTCGAGCAGAAGGGCATCCGCCACATCGGCATCACCGCCGCCGACGGCAAGCTGATCGGCCTGCTGTCCTTCTCGGACATCCTGGCGACCCTGCAATACGAATACGTCCATCGGCTGGACGAGGCCCTGAAGGAGCGCGACGCGGCGCTGCTGCGCTCGCGCAAGGACCTCAACCTGGCCCGCAAGGTGATCGAGGCCTCGCTGGACGGCATCATGATCGTCGACGCCGACCAGAAGATCGAGTTCGTCAATCCGGCCTTCACCCACATGACGGGCTACACGGCCGACGAGATCATCGGCAAGAACCCCAACGTGCTGAAGTCCGGCCATCACGACGAGGCCTTCTACAAGCACATGTATACGGTGCTGTCGGCCCAGGATTACTGGCAGGGCGAGATCTGGAACCGCCGCAAGAACGGCGAGATCTATCCCGAGTGGCTGACCATCAACGTCATCCGCGACGACGGCGGCGAGATCACCCAGTACGCCGCCATCTTCAGCGACATCACCGAGCGCAAGAAGACCGAGGAGCGGATCAAGAACCTCGCCTATTTCGACGTTCTGACCGGGCTGCCCAACCGGCGGCTGTTCACCGACCGCCTGCAGATCGCCATCGCCAACGCCCACCGGCACGGCCACCAGCTGGCGATCATGTTCCTCGACCTCGACCTGTTCAAACGCATCAACGATTCGCTCGGCCACGGGGTCGGTGATCAGGTCCTGGTGGAGACGGCGGCCCGCATCAGCCACTGCGTCCGCGAGGGCGACACGGTGGCGCGCCTCGGCGGCGACGAATTCACCATCCTGCTGCCCGAGCTGGACCACCTGGAAGACGCCGCCAAGTTGGCCGAGCGGGTGATCAACCACGTCCGCCAGCCCTTCATGGTCGACGAGAACGAGCTGTACGTCACCACCTCCATCGGCATCGCCGTCTACCCCGAGGACGGGGCCACGGTGGAAAGCCTGATCAAGAACGCCGATACCGCCATGTACCGGGCCAAGGATCTGGGGCGCAACAGCTACCAGCTCTATACCGCGGCCATGAACGCCCGCTCGTTCGAGCGTCTGACCATGGAATCGGCCTTGCGCCACGCCCTGTCGCGCGACGAGTTCCGCCTGGTCTATCAGGTCAAGGTGGATTCCGAGGACGGCCGCATGTCCGGCGTCGAGGCGCTGGTGCGCTGGCACCATCCCGACATGGGACTGGTCTCGCCGGTGGAGTTCATTCCCCTGGCCGAGGCCATGGGGGTGATCTCGGATATCGGCGAGTGGGTGCTGCGCACCGCCTGCCGCCAGTGCAAGCACTGGCTGGACCTGGGCCTGCCGCCGGTGCGCATCGCCGTCAACGTCTCGGCCCAGCAATTCGTCGAGACCAACGTTCCCGAGGTGGTGGCCCGCGCGCTCCGCGAAACCGGCCTGCCGCCCCAGTACCTGGAACTGGAACTGACCGAGACGGTGCTGATGCAGCGGGTGGACGAGGTGGTCGGCGTGCTCAAGGCGCTGCGCGCCATGGGCGTGCGCATCTCCATCGACGATTTCGGCACCGGCTATTCCAGCCTCAGCTATCTGAAGCGCATGCCCATCGACGCGCTGAAGGTGGACCGCTCGTTCGTCAACGACATCTTCGACGACAACTCCAAGGTCACCGAGGACGGGGCGGAGATCGTGTCGACCATCATCAATCTTGCCCACAACCTCAAGCTCAAGGCCATCGCCGAGGGCGTCGAGACCCCGGAGCAGGCCGAGTTCCTGCGGGCCAAGGGCTGCGACGAGGTCCAGGGCTATCTGATCAGCCGCCCGGTCTCGGGCGAGGACCTCATCAGCCTGTTCGACCGCAACCTTCTGCCCCAGGGCAAGGAAGCCTGAGCTACTCCGCCGCCGCCGGGACGGCGTCCCGGTCCCGCTCGGCCGGCAATTGCCAGGCGGCGAGCGCCACCAGGGCGGCCGAGACGGCCAGGACGGTGAATACCGTCTCGAAGCCGCCGCCCCAGCCGCGGATCAGCGACACCATGGGCACGCCCAGCCCCGACACGCCGAAGGACAGCACGAATTTGAGGCCGAAGGCCGTGCCCCGCCACTTGGACGGCGTGTAGCGCGACAGCAGCAGGTTCTCGGCCGGAATGCCGGCCATGTTGAAACTGACCGCCAGCACCGCCACCAGCAGCAGGCCGAGCCCGCTGGCATGGGCGAGCCCCAGCAGCAACGGCACCTGGATCAGCGCCGCCACCATATAGATGCGCTTCGGGCTCATGCGGTCGGCCAGATGGCCGGCCAGGATCTGGGTCAGACCGGCCAGCAGGTAGACCACCGTCACGCCGCCCGCCGCCGCCAGCAGGCCGAAATCGCCCAGGCGCTCCTCGAACAGCTTGGGCAGGGACGGCTGGGTGGCCTGATAGACCAGACCGGCGCACAGCATGGTCACCGACAGCACGATGCCGGCCCGTACCGTCTCGCCCCGGTCGGCCACCGGTTCGGGCTTGCGGTCGTCCTTGGTCTCGACCACCACGCCCCGGGCCAGCATCACCAGGAACAGCAGACCGGTGCCCAGCACCACGACGCCGGGCACGATGAAGGCGGCACGCCAGCCCGACACGGCGATCAGGCCGCCGGCCACCACGCCGGCCAGGGCGGGGCCGACGCCGCCGAACACCCCGTTCAGCCCGATGGCCTTGCCCTTGTCCACGGCGTTGCGGACCAGCCAAGCGATGCCCACCGGGTGATAGATGGAGCCGAACAATCCCATGAAACCCAGCGCCACCGCCAGCATCACCGGCCCCTGGGCCAGCCCGACGCCGATGGCCGCCACGCCTAAGCCGATGAAATAGACGGCCATCATGCCCACCGTGCTCCAGCGGTCGCCCAGCCAGCCGGCCAGGGGCGCCGGCAGGCCGTAGAGCAGCTTGCCCGCCACGATCAGGGCCAGCACCTCTTCGTAGCTGAGCCCCATCTCACCGGGCAGCACCAGGGCGACGATGAAGAAGATGGGCTCGAAGATATGGGCATAGGCGTGGCCGGCACAGGAAAAGGCCAGTGATGCCTGGGCGGAACGCTGGGAAACGGCGGACGACATTGTAAACGTCTCGACAACAGAACAAGTGGTCGGACCAATGTCGCACTCCAATTGATCGTAAAGCAACATGAACGTAACCATCCGCCGCCCTGCCGGACTTGCATCGCTCCCGGCTTTGAACGACATTGGAAAGGATTCCTTAACACCTCGCGTCCCGGTGGCCCCCGTCCATGAATATGTCGACCGTCCTCATCATCAGCCTATCGGCGGGAGTGATCCTGGTCGTCGGCGGCGGTCTGCTGATGTACATGGCCCAACTGGTCAAGAACGCCTATGAGTTGAAGGTTCAGATCAATTCCGAGGTGGATGAGCGCCTGACCAAGATGACCGAGGACCTGGACAAGAAAAGCCGCTGGATCAAGCGCGACCTGATCGAGGAAATCGAGAAGATCAAGATCGCCATGGAGACCTCCAACGCCCAGAAATTCGCCGAGCTGACCGAGCCGTTCAACAAGCGCCTCGAGGCCATGGAGGAGATGCTGCGCAAGGACCGGGCCGATTGGATGAAGCTGCTGCAGGAGGACCGCGAGGTCATCGCCAAGGTGGACGCCAAGATCGGGGCGATCCGCCGCGAGTTCAAGCAGGCCACCGAGGGAGCCAATCCGTCCCTGGACGCCGCCATGGCCAGCCTGGCCGCCGCCAAGGCGGCCGGCGGCGAGGTTCCGCCCCAGGACCCGACGGCCGCCGCCGCCGACCAAGCCCCGCCGCCGCCCGTTCCACCGCCACCCGCCGTCAACAACACCATGAGCGGCTTCCTGCCCGATCTCGGGCGCAAGGCATAGGGCCGTGCCGCTCGGAACCTCCCTGAACCGGCAACTGGCGCTCCGCCTCTGCGTCGGCGGGCTGATGATCGCCACTCTCCTGGGCGGTGCCGTCTTCAGCTACGAGATGGAGCGTATCGACGACGCCTTCGTCGAGGAAGCGGTCGAGCAGGCCCGCACCCTGTCGCCCCAGCTTCCCCCGCGCCTGGACAAGGCCGCCAAACCCCAGGTCCAGGCCCGGCTGGAGGCCTTTCTGCGCGAGCGCCGCAGCGCGGCCTCCCACTTCGCCGGAGCGGAAATCTACGCCGCCGACCGCACCTCGCTGGCCGAGATCATGGCCGAGGACGGCGGCATGCTCGGCCCGGCGGTCGACCGCTCCCGCCACGTCTTCCCCGAACCCGGCGCCAGTTGGTACACCAAGCACATCATCGGCGGCGAGTTGTACCTGTTGGTCATGACCGGCCTGTCCTCGCCCGAGCGCCCCGACGGCGGTTATTTCGAGGGCATCTACCATGTGTCCCGGGCCCGCGTCGCCGTGGCCAGCCGCATGGGACTGCGCACCTCGATCCTGGTGATCCTGTCGGTTCTGGCTACTTCGGCCCTGCTCTATCCCGTCATCACCCGGCTGAACCGCTCGCTGGTGGAACGCTCCCGCTCGCTGCTCTACGCCAATCTGGGCGCCATCGAGATGCTGGGCAGCGCCATCGCCAAGCGCGACAGCGACACCAACAGCCACAATTACCGGGTTTCGCTCTATGCGCTCGGCCTGGCCGAAGCCGCCGGCCTGGACGATGCAGGCATCCGCTCGCTGCTCAAGGGCGCCTTTCTGCACGACGTGGGCAAGCTGGCCATTCCCGATTCCATCCTGCTCAAGCCGGGTCCGCTGAACGACGCGGAATTCGCCGTGATGAAGACCCACATCACCCACGGCCTCGATCTGGTCGAACGTTTCCAGTGGCTGAAGGATGCCGCCGACGTGGTCGGCTATCACCACGAAAAATATGACGGCAGCGGCTACATGGTCGGGCTGGCCGGCGAGCGGATTCCCCTGGCGGCCCGCATCTTCGCCATCGCCGACGTCTTCGACGCCCTGACCTCGAAGCGCCCCTACAAGGAGCCCATGGAGCCCGCCCAGGCCACCGCCATCATGGCCGCCGGACGGGGCAGCCACTTCGACCCGGCCCTGCTCGACCTGTTCTTTTCCATGGCCAACGGTCTGTACGGGGAATTCGGCGGACGCGAGGATGAGGGCTTGGTGCACACCCTGCGTCTCAGGACCCTGCACTATTTCGAGGAAGCGCTGGAACGCTGAGTATCGCCGCCTCGATCCGCCGGCCGGCAAGGGTGGCGGATCGAGGGGCGGCCCATCCCTCCCCAGGGATCAGCGAAACCGCATGCCCCATGGTATTCCTACGTATGTATTTGTAAATCGGGTCCCGACCCTATTTAGGCAGGCGATAGAAATCGGCGATGCAGTTCCACGCCTCCTCGGCGGTCTCCACGAAGGTGAAGATGTCCTTGTCCTCGAGGGCGACCATGCCTTCGTTGATCATGGCGTCGATGTTGATCACCCGCTCCCAGTACTCACGGCCGAACAGCAGGATCGGAATGGGGTCGATCTTGCCGGTCTGGATCAGGGTGGCGGCCTCGAACAATTCGTCCAGGGTGCCGAAACCGCCGGGGAACACCACCAGCGCCTTGGAGCGCGTCAGGAAGTGCATCTTGCGGATGGCGAAGTAGTGGAAACGGAAGCACAGATCCGGGGTGATGTAGGAATTCGGCTCCTGCTCCATGGGCAACACGATGTTCAGCCCGATGGACTTGCCGCCGATATCGTCGGCGCCGCGATTGGCCGCCTCCATGATGCCCGGCCCGCCGCCGGTCTTGACCACGAAGTCGCAGACATGCTCGCCGGCGCAGGTGCCGGTGACGATGCGGGCGAAGCGCCGCGCCTCCTCGTAATAGCGGCTGTTGGCCACCATGCGCCGGGCCACCGCCAGCCGCCGGGCCGCCACGCGATCCTTGGGCCGGTTGCGCGCCTCCTCCTCGGCCAGCCCCAGCACCGACTGGGCGCGCTCGGGCGAGGGAATGCGGGCCGAACCGAACACCGCCACCGTCGACTTGATGCCGTGCTGCTGCTGCAGCAGTTCCGGCTTCAGCAATTCCAACTGCAGGCGCACCGGCCGCAAGTCCTGGCGCAGCAGAAAGTCCACATCCTCGAAGGCCAGACGATAGGAGGGCGAGGCGGTCTGGGCCGACGAGCGCCCCGGCTCGCCGGTTTCGGAAACCTCGCGCCGGGCCGAGGCGAACGGTCCGCGCTTGCGGGGCGGCTTTCGCATGAAACAGAGACCTCCTCAACCCACCCTATAACCAAGGCTCAGTGTCCGCCATGCACCGTTACCATGGCGTAAAGGCGAAACCATTGCTTGGAAAGCGCGCCCGCCTTCGCTATAGGGGAAGGAACTTACCGTGGACGAGATCAATGTCATGACCCTTCAGCAGTTCGGCGATTTTGGCGACTTCTCCCTGTCGGTGCTGGTGACCAGCCCGCCCTGGTACGAGAACTGCTATCTGGTGGTTCACAAACCCACCAACACCCTGGCGATCGTGGACCCCGGCGGCGACGGCGAACGTATCTTGGAAGCGGTGGCCGCCACCGGCGCCAAGGCCGAAGTGATCTGGCTGACCCACGGGCATCCCGACCACCTGGGCGCCGCCCATCAACTGGAAACGGCGCTGGGCATCCCCACCCGCGCCCATATCGATGAAGCCCAGGTGATCTCCACCTCCAGCGACCTCAACCGCACCTTCACCGGCCAGCCGCAGAAGGGGCCGGGCAGCCTGCAGACCTTTGCGGGCGAGCCCACCGAAAGCCTGGGCGGCGCCCCGGTGCGGGTGATTCACACCCCCGGCCACACCCCCGGCGGCATCTGCCTGGATTTCGGCGGTTTCGTGCTGACCGGCGACACCTTGTTCCGCAACGGCGTCGGCCGGACCGACCTGCCGGGCGGCAGCGAACAGCAGTTGTGGGCCTCCATCAACCGCCTGCTCGGCCTGCTGAACGACGATTCCATGCTGTTCTCGGGCCACGGTCCGGAATGGGCGGTGCGGGAAGCGCGGCGCTGGTGGCGGATGGTGGGCTGAGAGCCGCCATCGCGGCCCCTTGATAGGGCTATCCCCAAAGCTGAATGGGGACCAGCCGCATGCCGGGCGGCAGAAGCGCCCGGCCGATATCCATGGTGTTGGGCGTGACGGGAATGCGCACCGCGCCCGAGCCCAGGGGCAATTCCACCACCCTGCCGCCCAGGACCTCGTCCGTATAGGTCACCAGCTTGGTGGCCGACAGGGTGGCGCGCAGCATACCGGCCCGCATGGGGTCGTCGACTACCAGCACCACGCGGCGCAACACGCGGCCCGGCGCCGCATAGGTGAACACCGCCACGCCGCCCTTGGAGGCATATTCCTCATCGGCCTGAGACAGGGCGGCCATGCGCCGCGCCTCGGGCTCGAAGGTGAAGGTCACCAGCGGCAGGTCGGCATCGAACAGCCAGTCGCCGTTGGCCAGGGAATAGGCGGTGCGCCGCCCCCCCGCCTCGGTCCAGAACAGGAAGTCGTCGCCCAGATTGGCCGAATGGGCCGCCACGCTGATATGGAACAGCGGCGGCTTGCGCAATTCCGACGGCGCCCCCACCAGCCAGGCCGACAGGCTGGCCCGCCCCACGCCGTCGTCACCCACCGTGACCCGCTGGCGCAGCAGGGTCCGGCGCGGCCTGGGCTCGCCGGTGATGGGAACCGAGACGACGGTGTAGGTGGTGTTGATCAGCTTCGAGGTGACGCGCCCGCGCTCGTCGCGCATGGAAAAGGCCGAGCCGCCCGACAGGGTGGCTTCGCTATGGCCGAACGACCCCGCGGCCATCATGATGAGACCGGTCGCCACCAGAATAGGCAGGGTAAAAAGCGTCACCAGACCGGCAACGATCGCTCCCGCGATGAACGGCCACGTACTGCGCATTCCTCCTCCCCATTGGAGCGGCCGGCTCCCCGAACACCCGCCACCTTACGACGGCCTCGCCTTTGCCGCAACCCGGGGTCTGGCCCCTGAAGGACCCTCCTCGCGATTCCTTTGTCGATCATAGGAAAGGAAGCGTTGACGCCCGCCCAGGGTTTGGTTAGAAACATCGCTCCGGCCACGGCGGCAAGCAACCGCCTCTGCGGAGGGGTGGGTGAGTGGCTGAAACCAACGGTTTGCTAAATCGTCCAGGGACCTAAATCCCTGCGCGGGTTCGAATCCCGCCCCCTCCGCCACTTCCTCTTCAAGACAACCTGTTCTCCGAGACCTTGCGCCGAAAGGCGCGGGTTCCGGCGGTTGCCGCCTTTCTTTCCGAACCGGAGAGACCGGATTCCGGGGCATTCGCGCGCCGTATTCTCCCCTTTTCTCCGTCAGCCAGTGAGGCGGTTCGGTTTGGTTTTTCCGGCGGCTGAAACGCCGACGGCCCGGGAGGAGTGTCCGGGCCGCGTCATAGGGAGTGCGTGGGGTGTCAGGCGACGCCCAGCAGCGCTCGCTGCTCACTCCAGTTCAGGGGCAGGTCGATATGCCGGATCAGGGTCTCGGCGGTAAGGTCGGCGGGCTGCTGACCGGCAGCGATGGCCTCGACGATGTCTGGGGCGAGGAAAGCCAGCGGCAGAAGGGTGCTGACGTAGCGGTCGCTGACCCCTTCCCGTTCGGCGATGGCGACCATCGAGACGGCGCGGCCGGAGATCAGATCATCGAACCATCCCCTGGCGCGGGCGATGGCCTTGAGCAGGGCGGGATCGGCCTTTGACGCCGTGGTATTGGCGCCGGGGATGACCAAACGCATCTCGATACCGCGACGCCGGATGGTCATGGGTATCCGATGGGTGATGATGAGGTCTTCAGCGAGGGCCAAGGTCAGGGTTAATGCCTCGGCCCCCAGCTCGACCCGCCGGACCAGATCGAACGGATCACCGCCCTGTCCGGCGATGCTGTCGAGAAGCGCGGGGATGCGCTCAGGGGGAAGACCGGCCTCACGGGCCGTATTCGTGATGGACGTGGGATCGACAAGCAGAGTCCGCACCCCATCGGCCACTACCCGCTCAATCTCGTGGGCCGGCAGCCGCCATCCCGATGGCGCCGTCTCGGCGATACCGGTCACCAGGGGGCGCGAGATGTAATAGCGGTAACGCCGACCATTCTTGACGGTGTGGCTGGGCGTGAGGCGTTCGCCCGCCGCGTCGAACAGCTTGCCCACCAGCGGACTGGCCTCGACCCTGCGATTGACCTGCCGCTCGGGACCGTTGTCAGCCAGACGTTGCTGCACGGTGTCCCATAGGGGGCGATCGACGATGGCTTGGTGCTGACCGGGGTGGCGGACATCCTTATGGCGGATCTCGCCGATATAGAGGGGATTGGCGAGCAGGGCATAGAGGGCGCCGCGCGCGAAGGCGTTACCGGTCTTCGAGCGGATGCCGTCCCGATCCAGCCCGCCCTTCAGCGTCCGGACACAGCCCGCTTCAAGATAGCGGCGATAGATGCTCCGCACCGTTTCGGCTTCAGGCTCATTGACCACCAGCTTGCGGTCGCTGACGTCATAGCCGAGCGGTACGTTGCCGCCCATCCATATACCCTTCTTCTTGGAGGCGGCGATCTTGTCGCGGATGCGCTCGCCGGTGACTTCCCGCTCGAACTGGGCGAAGGACAGCAAGATGTTCAGCGTCAGACGCCCCATGGACGAGGTGGTGTTGAACTGCTGGGTCACCGCCACGAAGGAGACGCCGTGAGCATCGAACACCTCGACCATCTTGGCGAAATCGGCGAGCGAGCGGGTCAGGCGATCGACCTTGTAGACCACCACCACGTCGACCTTGCGCAGGACGATGTCGGCCAAGAGGCGCTGCAGCCCCGGACGTTCCATGGTGCCGCCCGAGATGCCGCCGTCGTCATAGGCGGTCTCGACCAGCTTCCAGCCCTCGCCCTTCTGGCTCTTGATGAAGGCCTCGCAGGCTTCGCGCTGGGCATGCAGCGAATTGAAATCCTGCTCCAGGCCCTCTTCCGAGGATTTGCGGGTATAGACCGCGCAACGGCGAAGTTGGGGCTTCATGCCCGAGGTTCCTTCAATCCGAAGAAGCGCGGCCCAGACCACCGCGCCCCAGTGATGGCGCGCGCCACCTCGGAGAGCGAACGCCAGGTCTCCCCCCGGTAGCGGACGCCACTGTCGAGGATGATCACCTCATGGGTGGTACCCTGCCATTCCCGCAGCAGCCGAGTGCCGGGTTTCACCGTGGTTACCGGGGCGGGAGCCTTGCCGGCGGCGATGGCCTCGCCGGCAAGGGCGATCCGGCGGGAGACCGAGGACTTGAGCCCACCACTCGCCCGCTCCTGCAGTTTGTAGGCGATGGCCAGCAGCATCAGCTTGCGGCCCAGCTTATGCGGAGGGTCTTGGTGAAAGAGCTTCTGCCAGAACTGCTTCAAGGCATCCCGGGAACGGTCGGGGAGACTCGCCGGATCCACGGGCAGAGCCTCCTCACGCTTGGTGGGGCGGCGGGCCACGATCAGCCCTCTCCACCGATCCGATAGACCCGGCCGCGGCCCTCGACCGTCCCGCTGGTCACCGGCAGCCCCAGCTTCTTCTTCACGGTGCCGCTGATGGCGCCGCGTACCGAGTGGGCCTGCCAGCCGGTAACCGCGATCAACTCCTCCAGGGTGGCGCCTTCCGGACGCTTGAGCATCTCCAGCAGGCGGGCCTGTTTGGTGGCAACCGGGGCGGCGGTGGCCTGATCCGATTCGGTGGGGGCATCCTTGCGGCTGCCCTTCACGATGCCGGTCACCAGGCCGGTGACGGCGCCGGTGGCGTTGCGGACGATTTGGCGGGCGGATGTGGTGGTCATGATCGGGGCTCCTGAGGTCAGGCGCCGCGACCGTCGCGGCGCTCCCACCACCCCAGGCCCCGCCGGTTGCCCGGTCGGGGTGGGAGGCGGGACCGCGGCCCGTTGCTGTCCCCAAGCAATGCTTGCCGGTGCGGGCAAGTCCAGTCCTTTAAGCCCCCTCCACCGACAGTCTGGGACGCAAGGCATTGACCAGCCGGTTGGCCGCGTTACAGAACCAGGCTGTCTGTGCCTCGAGACTTGCGAAGTCGGAAAGCAGCCGCTTGACCGCCATGCTTCCCTTGAACGGCTCCGCCTGCTTGCGGATGAAGGCCAAATCGAGGCCGCTCTCGTCACGAAGGGCGGCGGCGGCTTCCGCCAGCCGCTCGAACAGGGCCTCTCCCCCGTCGCCGTCGAGGGGGAGGAACAATCCCGCCTCGTCGGCAGTGCGGTAGGCGGTCAGCCAGCGGGCCGGCGCCGGCAGCGGGATCTTCACCCAGTTGTTGCCGCCGTGGCGCGGCACCGGCTGGTCGGGGTGATCGAAACGTACCCCATCGATGAAGCACTGCCAGAAGGCACGATTGCCGTCCCGCGACGCGGCCCGCTCCGGATCGGCCAAGGCCTCCATCGCCTCGACGGCATCGCCGGGCTCCTCCAGACGCAACGGCACGCCCTCGCCGTCGACGATCACCCGTTGGTGCAGCACCTCGGTGCGGAGCGGCAGGGCCGGCACCACCACGGTGCGGCCGGCTCCGTCGGTCCACAATTGGATTTCCACCAGGGCCAGGCGGGCATTGCTGCCCTCCAGATGGCCGGCAAGCACCTCGAGGTCGGCGCGGATGCCGTCCCCGGCAATCACCAGATCAAAATCGCCGCTTTTGAGCGAACGCGACACCGCCTCAACGAAACCCACTTCGTCGAGGTCGGGGACGGTCCGGCGCACATGGGAAAACAGCGGATTGGCGCCGCTCCACTTCAGCGACGCCTTCAACCGTGCCGTCAGATCGGCATAGGACCAGCGCCGCAGCAGGGCGGCATATTCCAGCACCTGGGCCACCACCTCGCGCCGCGCCTGAGGATTGCGCCACAGCTTGCACTCCACCAGCACCAGCCGCCCATGGGCGGTCACCGCCAGCAGATCGAGGAAAACGCTGGCGCCATCCTTGGGCAGGGCCAGTTCACGGCAGATCGGCACCAGGGAGCCGGCGCCGGGATCGATCCGCTCGATGGGGATCACGCCGGGATGGGCGAACAGCAGGGCCTGCAACCACTTTTCGTCATGCCCGCCACCCAGCGGGGCCCGGATCAGCGGTGAGAATTCTTCGGCATCGAGCAACAGGGCGGCCATGATCGTCACTCCACGATTCTGACCGAACCGCCCCGGCCGATCCGGCAGCGGTGATAAAGCTTGGTGACGCTGCCGAGCACCTCGGTCTCCAGGCGAACCGCGTAGAAGGTGTAGATGTCGTTGCGGCTTTCCAGCTTCACCTCGGACGATTTGAGCCGAATGCCCTCCAGCTTGGGAATGGACTTGGCGGCGAGCAGGGTACAGGTGGCCTTGATGTCGTCAGAGACCTCGGCGGCATGGGCCGCGGCCGGAACGGCGAACAGCAGGGCGGCAAGGACGAGGCGCATGGAAAACCTCCGTGGGCAGGGGATGAACCGCAATACGGCGGCTCGGCTTATTGTTAATGCTAACTTCGTCTGAAGGCGACATTAGCGAAGCCGCCTCCGTGGTCAAGTCGTTCTTCCGCAGCCAGACTTCGTCTCATGACCACGGACTTGAAGCGCACCATTGGACGACGGCTGCGGACGGCACGGGAACAGGCCGACCTCACCCAGGAAGCACTGGCCGAGCGGATCGAACGCTCGCCGGAGGCCGTGTCCAATATCGAGCGCGGCGTCAGCCTGCCGACCCTCGACACGCTGGACCGCATCGCCGCCGCGCTGGACGCACCCCTGGTGTATTTTCTCGACGCGCCGCCGGAATCGATCGCGCCGGGACGGGCCGAAGTGGAAGCCCGCGCCCGGCTGCTGCTGCGCGCCCTTTCCGACCGCGATGCCGATATCGCGCTCGGCGTCCTGCAGCTCCTGCATGACGGCGGCCGTCCTCGACATCAAGCAGGCCGGGGACGCGGCGCTGCTGGACCGCATGGTCGCCCAGGCCGACGTCTTCGTGCAGAACCTGGCGCTCGGCTTCGCTGCGGGCCCGCCATCCCCGGCTGATCACCTGCGACATCACCGGCTATGGCGAGGACGGCCCCTATCGCGAC
>NZ_FXXN01000015.1 GCF_900184795.1 Magnetospirillum sp. 15-1
GTATCTTTATTCTACGGCTTCGTTAGGTTGGACAAATTTAAACCTTATCTGAGCCAGAACATGATGCTGGCGAGCTTGATGAAGCCCAAGAAGTTGGCGGCGATCTTGTCGTAGCGAGTTGCGATGCGCTTTTGATGCNCGTATTGTGNGCTTGCCCGCTCGGGTGGGCGATGGCGAGATCTTCCCGAGCGGTTCGGGCCGTATGNACACGGTTGCGATGGCGGCGGGGTGGAATAACCGGCTCGCCACCTTGGTCGAGGATGAGGTCATGGAGGCTGTCCGCGTCATAGGCGCGGTCGGCGAGGACTTGGCCCGCCTTCAATCCTCGGATCAGGTCGCAGGCAGGGGCCATGTCGTTTTGCTGGCCGGGGCCAAGCTCGAAGCGCACAGGCAGTCCGAGCGCATCGACTACGGCGTGGAGCTTTGTTCCGAATCCGCCTCGGGAGCGCCCGAGAGCCTGGGCCCCCTTTTTTGCCGCGCCCCGGCTGCTTGCGCGTTGGCTCGGATGACCGTCGCATCGATCATCAGCCATTCAAGGTCCGGATTGACCGAAACAGCCTCAAATATCCGGTCGAACACCCCTTGCTCGATCCAACGGTAATAGCGCCGCTTTACCGTGTCATACGGCCCGAACCGCTCGGGAAGATCTCGCCATCGCCCACCCGAGCGGGCAAGCCACAATACGGCATCAAAAAAGCGCCGACCGTCGCTACGAGGGCCACGCTTGCCCTTGCGCCCGCCGGGGACAAAGGGCTTCAGACGCTCCCACTGGTCGTCTCGCAGAATCTCGCCTTCCAAAGCTGACCTCCAAAATCAGCTTTGAATCACAATTCCGGATTCAGGGAAATCCTAAATTGTCACTACAGCCTAGAGCATCAAGCCATAAATCTGCGCCACCTCCGCTCTCGTCATGCCCGGACTTGTTCCGGGCATCCACGTGGCTCCGTCTAGGATAGTGCCGAACGCCCCCACGTGGATGGCCGGGTCGAGCCCGGCCATGACGCAGAGAGGTGGTTCTGATTTGAGGCGCGCCGCTCTAAGAAAACCACAAGACACGGATGTGCCTATCCATCCGCCCGAAGCGGCAATATGGAATTCCTACTGTCCCTGTTGATCCGTGACCGCGAAGCGGCATCGGCGTCCATCCGTGTCCATGAACGACCGGAGGACGCGCGACATGGATATCCGCCCCGGCAATCTCAGCAGCTGAACAGCACCGGGATGCTGGAATGGGCCAGGATGTGGCGGGTGCCGGCGCCAGCCTTGCCGGAAAACGACAGGCTGCGGCCGGGGTGGCCGCCGATGACCAGCAGGTCGGCGTCGATGTCGTAGGCGCGCGACAGCAGGGAATCCATGACCCCCAGGCCTTCGGTGTTGACCCGCTCGCCGGTGACCGGCAGGCCGTGGGTGCGCAGGTGGTCGATGATGTCCACCTGGGGCAGGGTCTTGTCCATGGGGGAGAAGCCGCGTACCGAGGCGACCAGCACCTGTTCGGCGCCTTCCACCAGGGGCAGGCAGTCGTGCAGGGCGCGGGCCGCCTGCTTGGCGGAACGCCAGCCGATCACCACGTGCTTGCCCACCGGGCGGTCCTTGTAATCGACGGGCACCACCAGGACGGGGCGACCGGAATTGAGGATGATCTGCTCGACCATGGTCTCGGGGACATGGTTGCCGTAGGCGGCGGGCTGGGAAACGATCACCAGATCCACATAATGGCTGCAGAACACCGTCTCGCTCAGCAGATCGGTTTCGGCGCCGTGGACGACCTGCCACCAGCGGGTCTGGAGACCGGCGGTGGCGGTCTCGAACGCCTTGCGGGCAGCCTCGGCCTGGGCCAGCAGGGTGTTGCTGGGCTGGCGGGCGACCATGGCGGTGGGGCTGATCTCCTTGCGGGCGAACAGGCCGGTCAGCCGGGCGCCGAAGCGCTTGGCCTGGGCCACCGCCAGGGTCAGAGTGCCGCTATCGACGCTGTCGCCGTCCAAATGGACGAGAATGTCCTTGATGTTCATAGCCCCCACCCTGTTTGTCCGGTCCGTTGATGTTGCCGGTCAGAGTAGTTCACCCTCAGCCGGGGCGCGCGTCAAGCGAAATGAGTAAATCGGTATTGGTTTGCGTCTTTACGGTGAGACCCATCCGCACCCCTCCAGGGCGGTCCGCATATGCTCGGGCACCGGGGCTTCGGCGCCGATAGGCGGCTTTCCGGGATCGAGCGGCAGGACGATGCTCCGCGAATGCAGCATCAGCCGGTCGCCGGCCAGGGTGCCGGTGCCGCGCCCATAGATGGCGTCGCCCACCAGGGGATGGCCGATGGCGGCGCAGTGGGCGCGAATCTGGTGGGTGCGGCCGGTCAGCGGCCGGCATTCCAGCCAGGACAGCCGCCCGTCACTGCCCAACAGCCGCCACTCGGTGACCGAGGCCAGCCCGGTGCGGTCCACCTCCATGCGCCAGCCGAACTTCTTTTCCCGCTTCTTCAGGGCGTAGTCGATGACGCCCTGCGCCTCGCGCGGCTTGCCCACCACCACCGCCCAATAGGTCTTGCCGGCGAGGCCCTTGGCGAACAGTTCGCCCAGCGCCGCCAGAGCCTTGCGGTCGCGACCCAGCACCAGACAGCCCGAGGTCTCGCGGTCCAGACGGTGGGCCAGTTCCGGCCGCCGGTTCAGGCCGAAGCGCAGGGCGTCGAGATAGAGCATCAGATGCTCGCCCCCCTTCGGCCCGGCATGCACGGCCAACCCGGCCGGCTTGTCGATAATCAGCACGGCCGGGTCGCGGTACAGAACACGGGAGACGAGATCGGGGCTCACTCGGCCGGCGCCCCTTCCGCCACCGCCCCGACCGTCGCCCGGCGCTCGGCGGCGACGAAGGTATAGATCACCGGCAACACGAACAGGGTGAACAGCGTGCCGATGGTCATGCCGGCGACGATCACCACGGCGATGGAGAAGCGCGACGCCGCTCCCGCCCCGTGGGCGAACAGCAGGGGGATCAGGCCGGCGACCATGGCCGCCGTGGTCATCAGGATGGGACGCAGGCGCAGGCCGGCCGCCACCATCACCGCCTGGGCGCGGCTGAGGCCCTCGGCTTCCTGGCGCTCGCGCGCCACCTCGCAGATCAGGATGCCGTGCTTGGTGATCAGGCCGATCAGGGTGACGAGGCCCACCTGAGTATAGATGTTCATGCTGGCCACGCCCAGCGCCAGCGGGATCAGGGCGCCGCAGATGGACAGCGGCACCGAGACCAGGATCACCAGCGGATCGCGGAAGCTTTCGAACTGGGCTGACAGCACCAGGAAGATGATCACCAGGGCGAAGACGAAGGTCATTGCCAGGGCGTTGCCCTCCTGCACGTACTGCCGCGACTGGCCGGCATAGTCCACCGTGGTGCCCTGGGGCAGCAGCTCGGTGGCGAGATTGCGCAGCAATTCCAGCGCCTGTCCCAGGGTCACCCCGGGCATGGGGAAGGCCTGGATGGTCACCGAGTTGAGCTGGTTGAACTGGTTGAGCGACACCGGGCGCACCGACGAGCCCAGGCTGACCAGCGACGACAGCGGCACCGCCGCCCCCGACGAGGCGCGCACGTGATAGCGGCCCAACTGGGCGGGGTCGAGGCGGAACTCGCGCGGCACCTGGGGAATCACCTGATAGGAGCGGCCCTGCAGATTAACCAGATTGACGTAATTGCCGCCGGTCATGGTGCCCAGCGCGTCGCCGATCTGCTGCATGGAGATGCCGTAGGCCGCCGCCTTGTCGCGGTCGATGACCACCTGGGTCTGCGGGCTTTCGATCTTCAGGTCGGCGTCGATGAAGGCGAACATGCCCGATCCCTGCGCCCGCTTCATCAACTCGCCCTGAATCTCGTTGAGCTGCGGGTAATCGGCGATGGAGGACAGCACGAACTGCACCGGCAGACCGTCGACGCCGGGCAGGGGCGGCGGCGGGAACACCGAGGCCTTGACCCCCGACACTTCGTTGAGGGCCTGCTGGATGGCGGCGGTCAGCGTCTTGGCCGAGCGCTTGCGGTCCTCCCAGGGCGTCAGCACCGCACCGCCGAAACCCTGGCTGATGGCGCCCATACCGTTGATCAGGAAGGTTTCGTTGGTCTCGGGGAACGCCTTCAGCTTGGCGGCGATCTGGTGCGAGAAAGCCTCCATGAAGTCGGTATTGGCCGAGGCCGGGCCGTTGAAGGCGGTGAACACCACGCCCTGGTCCTCTTCCGGCGCCAGCTCGGTGGGCACCGCCAGGAACAGGAAAGGCAGCGAGCCCAGGACGATCATGGCGAAGATCAGGGTGGTGGGACGGTCGGCCAGCGAGGCGCCCAGCCATGTCTCGTACTTGGCGCGCACCCGGTCGAAGGTACGGTCGATCAGGGCGGTCAGGCCCTTCTTGTCGTCCTCGTGCCGGAGAATCTTCGAGCACATCATGGGCGACAGCGTCAGGGCGATGACCCCCGAGACCACCACCGAACCGGCGAGCGTCAGGGCGAACTCCTTGAACAGCGATCCGGTCAGCCCGCCCATGAAGGCGATGGGGGCGTAGACGGCGGCGAGCGTGATGGTCATGGAGATGACCGGCCCGCTGATCTCGCGCGTGCCCACCAGGGCGGCGCGGAACGGCGGCAGCCCCTCCTCGATGTGGCGATGCACGTTCTCCACCACCACGATGGCGTCGTCGACCACCAGTCCGATGGCCAGCACCATGGCCAGCAGGGTCAGCAGATTGATGGAGAAGCCGAGGGAGAGCAGCAGCACCGCCACGCCGATCAGCGACAGCGGCACGGTGACCACCGGAATGACCACCGAACGCACCGATCCCATGAAGAAGAAGATCACCACCATGACGATGATCGCCGCCTCGGCGATGGTCTTGGCCACCTCGGTGACGGCGGCATCGATGAACAGGGTGGAATCATAGGCGATCTTGGCGGTCAGGCCGGGGGGCAACTGGGCCTGCAGGGCCGGCAGCGCCTCTTCGCGCACCTCGCGGATCACCGACAGCGGGTTGGCTTCCGGCGTGGTGTAGATGCCGACGAAGATGGCCCGCTCGTTGCCGGCGAACACGCTCATGTCGTCGTTTTCCGGCCCCAGTTCCACATTGGCCACGTCGCCCAGGCGCACCAGCCGCGAACCGTCGTGCTTGATCACCAGCTGGCGGAATTCCTCGACACTCTTCAGATCGGTGGAGGCCTGGGTGTTGACCACGTCATAGGCGCCCTTGGTGGACCCCGAGGCCGAGGTGAAGTTGTTGCTGGTCAGAGCGTTCTTCAGATCGTCGGGCCCCATATCGTGCTGGGCCAGCTTTTCCGGGTCCAGCCAGACGCGCATGGAGAACTTCTGGCCGCCGTAAAGCTCGGGGTTGGCGACGCCGGGCACGGCGGCCAGCTTGGGCTGCACCACCCGCATGACGTAATCGGTGATCTGCTGCTGGCTTAGGCGGTCGGACGAAAAGGCGAGATAGGCCGAGGCGAAGCTTTGCCCCGTCTCCTTCTTGATCACGGAATCGTTGATGCCCTTGGGCAACAGGCTCTTGACCTCGGCCACCTTGCTCATCACCCCGGTCATGGCGGTTTCCGGGTCGTCGTTGAGGCGGATGAAGGCCTTGATCTCGCTTAAGCCCTGGATGGAGCGCGATGTCAGGTAGTTGATGCCCTCGGACGTCGCCACCGCCTTCTGGATCGGCTGGGTGACGAAGCCCTGGATCATGTCGGCATCGGCGCCGGGAAAGGTGGTGGTGATGGTGATGACCGTGTTGGTCATCTCGGGATACTGGCGCACCGGCAGGCTCATCAGGGCCCGGAGGCCGATGAACAGGATCAGCAGGCTGACCACCGCGGCCAGTACCGGCCGCTTGATGAAGATGTCGAACATCACTGCACCGTCCCGTTGGACGCCGTCTTCAGCGGATCACTGGCCGCCACCTGGACCAGCGAGCCGTGTTCCAGCTTGACCTGGCCCGAGGTCACCACCACGTCGCCGGGCGCAACGCCCGACTTGACGACCACCATGCCGTCCTTGCGCTCGCCCAATTGGACCACCGCCCGTTCGGCCTTGGATACCGTCTTGCCGTCGGCGCCGGCCTCCTCCTTGACCACGAACACCGCGTCGCCGTGCAGGTTGTAGGCCACCGCCGAGGCGGGCACCGTCACCACCGGGGCACCGGAGGGGCGCTCGATCTCGATGCGGGCGAACATGCCGGGACGCAGACGGCCCTCGGCATTGGAGAAGCTGGCGCGCACCGAAACCATGCCGGTCTTGACGTCGACCAGCGGCTCGATGGCGGCCACGGCGCCCTCGAACACCACGCCGGGCCAGGCATCGGTGGTCATGGAGACCTTCTGGCCGACGCCCAGCAGGGCGAGGTCCTTCTGCGACACGGTGAAGTCGCACAGCATCAGCGACAGGTCCTGCATGTTGACCACCATCTGGCCCGGCTGGACGTACTGGCCCAGATCGACCTTGCGCACGCCGAGACGCCCGTCGAAGGGTGCCGTGATGGTCTTCTTGGCGATCTGGGCCTGCAGCCCGGCCACCTTGGCCTGCTTGACCTTCAGTTCCGCATCGGTCTTTTCCAGGGCCGCGACGCTGACCGTATCGGACCGCACCAGCTTGACGTTGCGGTCGTGGTTGGTCCTGGCCAGGGCCAGCTCGGCCTGGGCGCTGCGCAGGTCGCCCATCTCGACATCGGTGTCGAGTTGCACCAGCACGCTGCCCTTCCTCACCTCCTGGCCGGATTCGAAGGCGATGGACTTGACCAGCCCGGCCATGGAGCCGGAAATGTCGACGCCGTTGACCGCCTGCAGCGTTCCCACCGCCGGCACCACGGTGCGCCAGTCGGTCAGCACCGCCTTGGCGGTGGTCACCGCGATCACCGGCTTGGGCATGGTGGCGAAGAACTGCTTGATCATGTGATTGCGGAAGGCGACGAAACCGAACACCCCGCCGAACACGATGGCGCTGCCCGCCAGCATGATGATCATCCGTTTGGCTTTCATGGCGCAGGCTCCGTTACTTCAGAAGGTCGAGGGCGTGCCGCTTGAGGCGCTCGGCCCCCTCGGCATCGCTGAGGTTGATACCCATCAGGCGCTGGAAATAGACGCCGTCCATGGCGGTGCAGATCAGTCCGGCCCGCTCCAGGTCGGGGCTGTCGCTCTTGATGCGCTCCATCCAGCGGTCGTACATGGACTGGATGGGGGCGACCAGATCGGGATTGACGGTGACGGCGGCCAGCAAGGCGCCTCCCACCGGATCGAAGGCCGGACCGTTGGGGTCGAAGCAGGCGTGCACCAGGGTCCTGGCCCAGCGATAGGGGCCTTCCGGCTGATGCTCGTAATGTTCGCGGTTGAGCTGGTCGCACTGTTCGATCAGCCGCTGGACCATGCCGCGGATCAGGTCGTCCTTGCTCTTGAAGTGATAGAGCACGCCGCCCTTGCTGACGCCCGCCTCCTTGGCGGCCGCGTCCAGGGTCAGCCTGGTCACGCCCTGGTCACGAACGATGGTCATGGCGGAATCGATGATGCGCTCGCGCGTACTCATACCGTACCGGTCCCTTTTACTGTACCGGCTGGACGGTATAGGAAACTGAACCGACGAGTCTAGTCAGACGGACGCATAGGGGAAATGCGCTACGACTATTCCGTTTGGGAAGTGGGGAATTGGAGACGCCCCCTACCGCTTCTGCTTGGCCTTGGCGAAGGCGGCGGCGAAGGCTCCCCCCCCCTCGTCCGCCTTGGGAGCGGCCTGCCGCTGGGGCTGGGGCGCCGGGCGGCGATCATCGCGGCGGGGCGCGGGACCGTCGTCCTTGCGGGCCGGGACCGGCTGGGCGTCCATGCGCATGGACAGCGCGATGCGGTTCCGCTTCATGTCCACTTCCAGCACCTTGACCTTGACCAGATCGCCGGGCTTGACCACCTCGTGGGGGTCCTTGACGAAGCGGTCGGCCAGCACCGAGATGTGGACCAGGCCATCCTGGTGGACGCCGATATCCACGAAGGCGCCGAAATTGGTGACGTTGGTCACCACGCCTTCGAGGATCATGCCGGGGGTCAGGTCCTTCAGGGTCTCGACCCCCTCCTTGAAGGCGGCGGTCTTGAACTCGGGGCGCGGGTCGCGGCCGGGCTTTTCCAGTTCCTTCAGGATGTCCTTGACCGTCGGCTCGCCGAAGCGCTCGTCGGTGAACTCCTTGGGATCGAGGCTGCGGACGAAGGCGGAATCGCCGATCAGCGCCTTCACCGGGCGGCCGGTGGCCTTGACGATGCGCTCGACCACCGGATAGGCCTCGGGGTGCACGGCGGAGGCGTCCAGCGGATTGACGCCGCCCACCACCCGCAGGAAGCCCGCCGCCTGCTCGAAGGCCTTGGCGCCCAGGCGCTCCACCTGCTTCAGCGCATCGCGGGACGCGAAGGGGCCGAAGCGGTCGCGGAACTCCACCACATTGCGGGCCACGGTGGGGCTCAAGCCCGCGACACGGGACAGCAGCGGGGCGGAAGCGGTGTTGACCTCGACGCCCACGGCGTTCACGCAGTCTTCCACCACCGCGTCCAGCGAGCGGCCCAGCTTCACCTGGTCCACGTCGTGCTGGTACTGGCCGACGCCGATGGCCTTGGGGTCGATCTTGACCAATTCGGCCAGCGGGTCCTGCAGGCGGCGGGCAATGGAGACCGCGCCACGCAAGGATACGTCCAGATCGGGGAATTCCTTGGCGGCCAGTTCGGACGCCGAATAGACCGAGGCGCCGGCCTCGCTGACCACCAGCTTTTCCAGCCCCAGGTCCGGGTGGCACTTCATCAGGTCGATGACCAGCCGGTCGGTCTCACGCGATGCGGTGCCGTTGCCGATGGCCACCAGCTTGATGCCGTGCTTGCGGGCCAGATGGGCCAGGGCGGCAAGGGAACCCTGCCAGTCGTTCCTGGGCTGGTGGGGATAGATGGTGGCGCATTCCACCACCTTGCCGGTGGCGTCGGTCACCGCCACCTTGACGCCGGTGCGGATACCGGGGTCGAGACCGATGCAGTTCCTGGCTCCGGCCGGCGCCTGGAGCAGCAGGGCGCGCAGGTTGCGGGCGAAGACGCGGATGGCCTCTTCCTCCGCCGCCTCGCGCAGGCGGCTCATCAGCTCCAACTCCAAATGCAGATGAATCTTGATACGCCACGCCCAGCGCACCGTCTCGGACAGCCAGGAATCGGCGGGGCGCTTCAGGTCGCGGATGGAAAAACGCCGGGCGATGCGGGCCTCGAACTCGCCGGGGCCTTGGGAAACCGCGCCTTCCGGCCGCGCCGCCTCGTCGGGAGTCAGCAGTTTCAGGTTCAGAACGTTTTCGTTGCGCCCCCGGAACAGCGCCAGGGCGCGGTGGGACGGAATGGCCTTGATGGCCTCGCGGTAGTCGAAATAGTCGGAGAACTTGGCCCCGGCCTCGGTCTTGCCCTCGGCCACGGTGGAGATCAGCACGCCGCCGTCCCACAGGGCATCGCGCAGGTTGCCCAGCAGTTCAGCATCCTCGGCGAAGCGCTCCATCAGGATCTGCCGCGCCCCATCCAGGGCGGCCTTGACGTCGGCCACGCCCTTTTCCGCGTCCACATAGGGTTCGGCCGCCTGTTCCGGCACCTTGGCCGGATCGGCCAGCAAGGCGTCGGCCAGGGGCTCGAGGCCGGCCTCGCGGGCGATCTGGGCCTTGGTACGGCGCTTGGGCTTGTAGGGCAGGTAAAGGTCTTCCAGCCGCGCCTTGCTGTCGGCCTCGGCGATCTGGCCTGTCAGCTCCGGAGTCAGCTTGCCCTGCTCCTCGATGGAGCGAAGGATGGCGGCGCGGCGATCTTCCAGCTCGCGCAGGTAGCCCAGACGCTCCTCCAGATTGCGCAGCTGGGTATCGTCCAGTCCGCCGGTAGCCTCCTTGCGGTAGCGGGCGATGAACGGCACCGTGGCGCCTTCGTCCAGCATCTGTACCGTCGAGGCGACCTGGGAGGCCTGCACGCCCAGTTCGCGGGCGATGCGATTGGTGATGGCGGCCAGGGTAGCGACGGGAAGAGTGGAGGTCATGCTCGCTCGCGTTCAGTGACGACGGGAAGATGGGGTTTAGCCAAATTTCCGACCGCTGTCACGGCCGGAGATGGCGGGCAACCCCTACGTGACGCAAGCTACGTCGGCAGCGCATTTTAAGAGACTACGGTGACGGATCATGACGCCGGGATGACCATGTGTAAGAAGAAAAAACGAGTTGTTTCAGTCCTTTGACATAGACAGGAAGCACTACCATCTTTGAAAAGACAGCGATGTGGCGTCTTTGGTGGAGGCCCCCATGTTCCTTTGGAACATGTCCCTGGAAACCGGCATCGCCGAGGTGGACCTCGGCCGCAAGCGCATGCTTGGGGCCATGGCCGATTTCTTTCAGGGCATGGACGACCCCGGCCTCAACCAGCACACGCTGGCCGCCCATACCGGGGCGATCTTCAACGCCATGAAGGCGGCTTTCGCCACCGAGGACGCCTTCCTCAAAACCCATGACGGCGAAGCCAGCGAAAAGCACCAGATGACCCATGCCGCGCTGTCGGCAGCCTTCATCGATCTTTGCCGCAAGCTGATCCCCAAGATCAGGACCCACAAGCAGGCACAGCAATGCTGCCTGGAAATCTACCAGTTGGTGGACGACGCCCTGTTCCACCACGTCACCAAGGAAGTGGCGGGCTATCGCGAGCTGGGACGGACACCGGTCAAGAAGGTGGGATAGCCTCGACCTCGACACTCGCCGCGGCCACGATTGCGCACGCGGCCTGGGCCTCGATGTCGGCGTCGATCATGGCCTTGATCCTGGCCTCCAGCTCGGCTTCGAGCCGGAAAGCGGCTTGGGCGTCGCTATCGCGCTCGGCCGGCGATACGGCATCTCTCCGGGGTTGGGCAACGGCCTCCACCCCGAAGGTCTGGTCGCAAGACCGGGGAACCTCCAGACGGAAGTGGCCGGTCATCATCCGCGCCACCTCGTCCAACGACAGGTGCTGATGGAACTGACAGCCGGCAAACGCACCGCCCGCCCACATCACCGTCGCGGGCATGACGGAATGCTCGTCGGAGATGATGATATCGCAGGGGACGGGCAGCAGCGCCGCCATGGCGATTTCGGCCTCGTCGAACCGTAATTTGGCGCCGCCGCAGGAGGCGTCCACCAGGACGGCCCGGCTTTCCCGCCCGCCAAAGACACAGGTGCACTCGGCACCACCCCGCTGGCGGCGAAATTCGCGCCGATTGTCATGGATCACTTCGTCATCTGATGCCAAGGCTTTGCTCCGCACCGCCCCCCTGCATACAGACTATGTTATGAATTAAATATTGAATACCCTCCCAAAAGCTGTGCCCATCCCCCCTCCTGGAGGTGGGGGGTCAGGCGATGTCGGCGGGAAATTCCGTGGTGGCTTTCGCGGCCTTGGGACCGTCGATCAGGAGGCCGGCGCGGCGTCGGCCGGCTGAGCCAGGGGAGCCAGTTCCAGACGGAAATGGCCGGTCATCATCCGCACCACGTCGTCCAGCGACAGATGCTGATAGAAGCGGCAGCCGGCCAACCCGCCGCTGGCCCACATGACGGTGGCGCGCATCTTGGCGAACTGGTCGACGATGATCATGTCGCGCGGCAGTGGCGCTATGGCGGCCATGGCGGCCTCGGCTTGATCGAAGCGCAGCTTGAAGCCGCCGCGCGATGCGTCCAGCAGAGTGGCACGGCTTTCCATGCGATCGAGGACGAAGGTGCATTCAGCACCGGCACGCTGCCTGGGAAACGCGCGCTTGTTGTCGCTGGCTATGCCATTGTCCAGTGCCATGGCTGTCCTCCCACACCATATCTCATAGAGATATAATATGGCCCAAGGATTAAGAAGTTTCCATAGCCCGGAATGGAAAAGGCCCCCGCCCCTTCCTGAGAAGGAGGCGGAGGCCTCTTGCCTGAAGTCCTAGAACTTGACGACCAGCGATGTCTCGCCCAACAGCCAGGTCTTGTCCATGGGCAGACCGGCCGGGTTGGAGTTGGCATTGATGTTCTGCTTGTAGCCACTGCCGGCCTTGGCGGCACCGAAGGCGGCCGACAGGGCGACGTTGTCGCTGATGGCCCATTCGGCGGCGAAGTCGATTTCGCGGGCCAGATCGTCGGAGGTGACGTTGGCGAGCTGGCTCTTGGCGTCATACTTGTAGTTGAAGGCCAGGACGCTCAGCTTGAGGTCGTCGCGCGGATTCACGCTGAAGGTCAGCTGGTGAATGTTCACGTTGGAGTTGGAGATCACGTAATTGCCGACGATCTCGCCGATGAACCAGGTGCCGAAGCCACGGGTGATGGCGTTGTAGAAGAAGGGATCATAGGCCTCCTTCTTGTCGTCGTTGGGGTTCTTGTCGCCCGAGAAGTGGGCGTAGCGGTAAGACAGCTTGGGCGTCCACAGCACGTCGGACAGTTGGTAGCCCGGCTCGATGTAGTAGGCGTTGGCGTCCACCTTGGCGCTGTGGCTGTTGTTGTTTTCCTTCACCGCGTTGCCGTACAGGGAGAAGTCCGGCAGGAACGGCAGCGGATTGCCGCCGATGTGGAAGGAGAACACGGTCATGCCGTCGCGGGCCGACGACAGGGTGTTGGTGACCGTCGAGTTGGCGATGCCGTTGTTGAAGCCGTAGACACCACGGCTGTCGGCCGACGCCACCCGGAAGACGGTCATGCCGCCGTACCACTTGCGGTCGGCGTAGTTGGAAGCGCCGTCCGGAGCCGGCTTGCCCTCGACCTGATCGGCATTGCCGAACAGTTCGATATTGCCGCCGACGACCGAGGTCTGGGCATTCTCGTACAGGCCGGGCAGCATGACCGAGTTGGAGGCGTTGTTCTTCAGGTAGAACACGTCGCCGCGCACGTTGCCCGACGACACCTTGGCGACACCGGTCTGGGCGAAGGCGGTCCGGGACTGGGTCCAGAACATGCCGCGCTTGCCGATGTTGTTGGTGCCGTTGCTGATCAGGAAGCCGTCGGCGACGCGGAAGCTCTGGCGACCGCCCGACAGGTCCAGGCCGTTCTCGTCCAGGCCCAGGCCGACCAGGGTCTTGCCCGACTTCCAGCCGCCATACAGGTTCTCCAGCTCGACCAGCCAGGGATGGCCGTAGGTGGTGGAGATCAGCGAGGGCTCGCCCGAACCGCCGGTCATGGTGAACTGGCCGCTGACGTCGCCGTAGAAGCTGCCGTAATTCTCGGTCTCGTAGGAGGCCTTCAGCTCGGGATGCAGGAAGGTCTCGGACCAGTTGCCGCGGCCGGTGATCCGCTTGCCGGGAGCGCCGCCGTTATTGGTCCACGAGCCGGCGCCGAACTGGGCACCCGGGCTGGTGAACAGGGTGACGCCGCCGGTAGCGGCGCCGTCAATCTTCAGGCCGCCCTGCTCATACAGCGAAAAATCGGCGGAGGCCGGCGTCGCCGCCAGACCCAGAACCGCCGAGAGAATCGCGCCCGAAATCAGGGAACGGCTGCGAAGATCGTGTCCAAACATCTTTGACCCCCTTGATGAACTGTCAGGTTGCCGGGAACAAAGCAACCCTCGTGCCAAATTGGTTTTGCCCGAACCGTCCAGCCTTCGCGCCTATCCGCGCCGACCGAGTGCCAAATTCATAAGCAACCCCGTCATACATGAGTGATTATTAGGCAGGCAACCCAGATTCGAACCATTGCAGCCTGGGGAATGTGCAATGCGCGCCACCGTTGCCAAAAAGCAACGCTTGTCAGCTTTGCGACAGGCAAAAGAAAACCGCCGCCCGGTCAGGCCGGGCGGCGGTGTGACGGAGGGCCCAAGGCTCAGCCCACGTGGGTGTGGTTCTCCACGTAGACGTGGGTGTCGCCGTTGGAATACTGGGTATAGCTGTCGTGCTGGCCGTTCACCGTCAGTTCGGCGGCGCCGGTAGCCTGCCACCCGCTATCGGCCAGGGTGACGTTGCTGCCGCCGATCACCACCAGGGCGTTGGTGGTGCCGGTGACGGCATTGGTGCCGTTCAGCATGGAATGCAGGTGGGCCAGATCCAGAACGGCGTTGTTGTTGCTGGCATGGCTGAGGTCCAGGACGTCGAAGTTCTGGATAGCGTTCTTCCACAGGGCCGACAGGTCGAAGGACTGGCCGCAGGCGTTCTCCCACTGCAGGGTGTTGCCGCCGCCCGAGCCGCCATCCAGGAAGTGGAAGGCGAGGTCGGAAACGCCGATGGTGTTGTAGCTGCCATGGCCGGCATAGACGTCGGCGCCGCCATTCAGGTGCACCACCTCGTTGCTGCCGTAGCCCACCACGTAATCGGTGCCGCCCGATCCGCTGTAATAGCCGTTGCCGTTCACGTAGCTGGCGGAATGAGAGGTCACCGACAGGCTGTTGCCGCTGACGGTGGGGTCCCAGATCCAGCCGGTGCCGCTGTCGATGCCGTGAATGACGTCGAACGAGCCGGCCTGGCTGGTCCAGGTCAGCAGGGTCGCCGACATCTGTGTGTTGATGGTGCCGTGGGTATAGAGGTCCAGGGTGCCATCCAGGGTCAGGACGCCGTTGACGTTCAGGCGGTCGAAGCTGCTGCCCCAGAAATCCATCACCACATGGGAATCGTTGGCCAAGGTCAGGCCGCCCGTAACGTTCAGCGTTCCGGCCGAAGTGGAATCGCCGGGATTGATGTAGCCGTGGTTGACGAAATCGGCATCGACGACGTCGATGCCGCCGCTGCCGCCGATCTTGCCGTGATTGTCGAAGTGGGCGTGGGTCATGGCGCCACTGTCACCGACCGTCAGCGAGTTGCCCCCGCTCAGCGACAGCGTGGCGTGGTTGTCGAAGGTGCCCACCGTCAGGTTCAGGGCGTGGCTGACACCGACCACTCCGTAATTATCGAAGCTAGTGGCGGTGATGGTGTCGGCGTCATTGGAACCACCGATCACCATGCTGCCGTGATTGGTCAGCACGCCGTCAACGATCAGCGAGGTCCCGCCGAAATCGCCGCCGCCGCTCATCTCGATACGGCCGAGATTATCGAGGGCATGGGCCAGGGTCAGGGTGGAACTGATCAGATCATTGCCACCGGACACCAGACTGGAATCAATACACAATATGGCGGCGGCGGCAACCTCCAGATAGGAGCCGATATAATTCGCCCCCATCATGACGAGGCCGCCGCCCTGGGCCTGAAGGGTTCCGGAACCGCTGAGCGACGTCGACGTGATCGTGCCGCCATTGCCGATAGAGACGGTGTTGCCGCCGATTCCCACCGTGCCGGACAGCACGGCGGCTCCGTAGATGCCCAGCGAGCCGCTGCCGCTCAGGCTGCCGCCTCCATTGAGGTGGAAGCCGCCCATATCGGTCAGCACCGAGTTGGCCGCCATGGACAGCACGCCGCCGCTGATATCGAGGCTCGACGTCCCGTCCAGGCTGGCCGCCACGCCAAGGACGACGGTGCCGCCGCTGATGTTGATGGTGGCGCCGGTCAATGACAGCCCCCCCACGGCATCGTTGCCCGACGCGTGATTGACCGTGACATTGGCAATGGCCGCCATCGTCTTGGAATCCGGAACGGCGCCGCCCGACCAGTTTCCTGCCGTGCCCCAGGCCCCGGACACCCCGACGGTCCAGATGCCGAGATGCTCGTAGACCGCCACGTGCTGGGTGCCGCTGGCGACGTTGTTGCCGGTGTCGGTCGCCGAATAGGTAAAGCTGTCCCACCCGGTGAAGCCAGCGGACGCCGTGTAGGTATAGCCGCCGCTGCCGCTCACCGTGACGAAGCCATGGGACGCGTCGCCGGTCTTGGCGAAGGTCAGGGGGCCGCTCTCGGGATCGATGGCGCCCAATTGGCCGGTCCCGATTCCGCCGGCATAATCGGCCACCGGCGAGACAAAGCCGGCCTCATAGGTGATGGGCGCCAGATTGGACCCCGAGATGGTGACGTTCATGGTCCCCGAGGAGACCAGCGAGGTCCCGTTGGAGGAATCCCAGACGTTGAGGGTAATGGCGTCGCTGCCGGTCCCCAGGGGCTGGGTCGCATAGGTCGCCCCCGACAGCGCGGCGTTGATGCGGTCCAGCGTGCCGGTGAAGATAAGATGCGAGCTCCCGTTGACCGTGCTCGACACGAAGGAGAGGCCGCCGGTGGTGCGCAGCGAAATGCTGCCATGGCCGGCCACCATGTCGACCGTGAACTGGTCGCCGCCGATGGCTCCCACATCGTCGGCCACCTGGATATTCAGGGCATGGCTGCCGTTCTCGGCGACGCTGAAGTTGGAGAGACCGGACAGGGTCGGCTCGTCGCGCACCGAGCGCACCCCGATGGCCACCGTGCCGTAGGTCAGGTTGCCGCTGCCGTCATTGATGGCGACCACGAAATAGTCGGAGCCGAAGTAATTGGCGTCCGGCTTATAGCTGTAACCGCCGGCCCCGGCGCTCAGCGAGCCGCCGGTCAGGAACACCGAATCCGCCGCCAGGGTGGTGGTGCCCAGGACCGAGGTACCGGTCAGGGACAGGGTGCCGTGCTGCGGCCCCTGGGCGATGGTGGCCCAGGTGGGCTGAGTCATGTTGACGTGATCCACGTCGAACAGCCCGGCCCGCAATTCGGTGTCCTCGCGGGTGGTGACCACGTCGTCGAACAGAGCCGCCTTGGCTCCGACCAGAGAGGTCAAGGTGGCGGTGCCGGCGCCATGGCCGGTGCTGTCGGGCGTCGTGCCGGCGGAGGTGGTTTCCAGCCGCCAGTTGCCGGCCAGATGGTCCTCCTGGCCGCTCAGCCGGATGCCCTGGTATGTGTTGATGTCGCTCGCCGACCGCGCCGTATCCCACACCCGGACGTCGGACATCAGGCCGTCGTAGAAGGCGGTGGTCCCGTTGCCGTAGCTGCCGATATCGAAGGAGCTGATGCTGCCGAGACGGCTACCGACGAAGGCCGAGGACGAGACGATGGGCTGGCCGTTGACGTAAAGGGTCGCCACGTCGTTGTGCACCGTCACCGCCACATGGCTCCAGACGCCGATGCCGACGGCCGGGCCGAGAAGGGTCAGGCCGGCGGACGGCGTATTGGACCCGCCATCCCCCACCATGAAGAAGACCAACTGGCCGTTGGCGATCTCCAGATTGAACAGGTCGACGGTGTTGCCGCCCAACTGCGAGGTGACCGACAGGATGGACTGGTCGGCGGACACCGTATCGGGCCGAATCCAGGTCTCCACGGTGAAGTCGTGGCCGAAATCCAGCTTGGAGGTATCGGCCACATGGACATGGCTGGAAGAGCCGTCGAAATCCGATACCTTGCCGCTGGTATTGACGTAGACCGCCTTCTCGACGGCGCTCATGGTCCAGTCGGCCAGCAGGTTGGAAGCCGACACCGCCGCCGCGCCCTGGGACATCACGCCCTGCAATTGGGTGCCGTCCAGGGACGTGTTCCACACCGCCACCTCGGAGAGGTGGCCGCTGAAGGGCTGGGCCGGAGTAAAGAGATTTCCGCCGACCATGGCCGTGCTGGTCCCGGTGGTCGGAAGGTTCAGGTTCACATGGGTGGCGGGCGTCATGAAATCGGTGGTATAGCCGCCGCCGGCAGCCAGTCCATCGATATAAAAGGAGATGTAACCCTGACCGCCATGGCTGGTGGTGTCGTAGGTCATCGCCACCTGATGCCAGCCGGTATCGGGCAACGCCGTGCCGGTGATCGAAGTGAGTCCCACGCCCTCGAAGCACAGACTGCCGTTCTGGATCAGGAACTGCGCGGAGCTATACATGCCGCCGACATCGCCGATGCCGACGATATCCTGACGCCCGGAGCTCGCCGCACTTACCCAGGCACTATAGGTGAAGGCACCGGTACCGGTGGCCAGAGTGGAGGCATTGGCCGCCACCAGCCCCTGGCTGCCGACCGCCAGCACCGCATGCCCGTCGAGCGTCGAGAGCGAGGTCCCCGTTCCCATGGCCAGACCATGGTTGCCGACCATGTCGGCGACGGTGGAGGCCAGCACCAGATTGGCGTTGTGGCCCGAGCTGTCCAGCACCATGCCGGTGGTGGAAGTGGATGTGGAACTGATGCGGTCCATGCTCCACTCGGCGATCAGATGATCGGTCGAGACGGATTCCGTCCGGTGCCAGTTGTTCCAGATTTCGGTCGGCGTGCGGACGTCGTCGAACAGGCGCACCTGATCCAACTGGCCCACATAGCTGCCGCCGGCGGCGGGCGTGCCGCCCACGTAGAGGTTAGTATTGGTGTTGGTGTAATCCCAACTAGTCACCACGCTTTGGACCGCCACGCCGTCGCGGTAGAGGGTCAGCGTGTTGGTGGTGGCGTCGTAGGTTCCGGCCCAGTGATGCCAGGCCCCCGCATCGGCGGCGGCATTGCAGGTCACGGCCGTTCCGCCGCTGCTGCCGTCCAGCGAGAAGCGGAGATGGCCGGCGGCATCGAAACCGACGAACAGATTCTGCCCCACGCCGCCGCTGCCCTCGCTCAGAAGCGTCTGGGCCGTGGGAGTGGCCTGGGCCGCCTTGTTGGCCCAGAACTCCCAACTGAACGACTTGTTGGTCAGGTTGACGGCATTGGCCACGGCATAGTTGTCGCCGCCGAACTGCAGCGAACCGCCCGCCGCGCCCGAACCCATGAATTCCACCGGGCTTTGGGTGTTGACGGACAGCAGCTTGGTGGTGGTGTTGCCGTCGCTGCCGGTGGCGACCACGTTGAAGCTGTCGATGCCGTGCCAGCCGGAAGCGGGCGTATAGGTGAAGGTGCCGTCGGCATTCACCACCAGGGTGCCGTGGGTGGGGGCCGTACCCAATGCCCAGGTGACGTTGCCCCCGGCGCTGGTCGGCGCGATGGCGTCCAGTGTGCCGTGATAGGGCGAGCCGGCCATGGCCGAAAGGACGTCGTCGTAGATGGGCGCATCGTTGTGAACGATGGTCACCGCGCTGCCGACCACGGTCCCGTCATGGTTGGCAGCGGTGGAATCCTGCACCACGCTGCCCACCGGAGCCTCGTCCAGGCGCCAGTAGCCGGCCAGGCCGGCTTCGGCGCCGGTCTGCTCGCTGTTCATGGCATGGTTGACCTGCAACCCCGACAGGGCGGCATTCCAGATTCGCGCCTCGGCGATGTCGCCGTGGAATCCCAGGGTGCCGGCGGCGGTGGAACCGATATTCAGCGGGCCGCTCAGGCTGAAGGTCCCGACCGTGCCGGCGACCTCGGGGGTGCCGTCCACATAGATGATGTAGGTCCCGCCGGGAGCCAACGTCACCGCCACATGGTGCCACAGCCCGTCGTTGAGCACCGAAGTGGAGATGGCGCTTCCCGCCGAATTGACCGCGTCCACATGAATCTTGCCGTCGGCCCCCACGGAGATCGACAGCCCCTGCCCGGCCGTCGCGCTGTCGGTGGAGAAAATGGTCTGGGCGGCGCTCCCATACGACGTCCGCACCCAGGCCTCGTAGGTCAGGGGGCCGCTGCCCTGGCCGACACCGGTGCCGATGCTGATGTGGCTGCCGCCGCCGAAATGGGTGGCCGTCTCGGGAACCATGGCCATGACCGGCGGATTGTCCGACGGCAGGATCAGCTGATGGCCGTTGCCCGACAGGTCCTGGAGGCCGCCCAAGCCGTTCCAATAGCCGATCAGGCCGGATTCACCGCCATCCAGCACCTGATTGTAGTTGCTTCCGATATCGGAGGCCGAACGGCCATAGCCCCACAGCCGCACATCGCTGATGGCGCCGTCGAAGCCGTTCGCCCCGGCACCGCTGACCTGCGACTGCCCGACCCACAAATCGGCGTTGGAGGACAGAGAGTTGGTGAAGGGATTGATGATCGACGAGACCGCCTCGCCATTGACATACAGGGTGAAGACATCGCCCGAGCGGGTGACCGCCACATGGGCCCAGTTGCCCGCCGTCAGGGCGGTGGGTGATTCCAGGGCGTAGGCGGAGCCGGTCCACAGGCCGTCATCGGTTCCGTCGGAGGCCATGAACGCCAACTGCCCATGATTGAGCAGCAGGCGCAACTGCACGGTGCTTGCCCCCTGGCCGAACTGCTTGGACAGGATCACCGCCTCGTTGGCCGCGATGGCGGCGGCGGTGGGGTCGATCCATGCTTCCATGGTGAAGTCGCCGCCGCCCAGCCAGGTCATCTGGCCGGCATTGGCGACCACCGCATGGTTGCTGCCGTCCAGAAGCAGTTGCCCCATGTGTTGGGTGGCGCCGACGATCTCGGTGGGGTCCTCGACACGCAGCGCCACGGTCCGGCTGGACGACAGGCCGTTGGCGGTCGCGGTCAGGGTGAAGCTGTCCAGGCCCTCATAGCCGCTGTTGGGCTTGTAGACGAAGCTGCCGTCCGCATTGAGCACCAGGGTGCCGTGGACCGGAGCGGTGCCGGTGCTGTAGCTGATGGCCGCGCCGCCGGCGTCGTGGGCAAGCAGCGCGCCGTGATACTGGCCGTCGCGCGGAATGCTGAGGCCGTCGCTGTAGACCGGCAGGTCACCGGTGCTCTGCACCACGTTGGTCACGCCGGAGGGCAGGCTCAGGGTATGGCCGTTGCCCGACAGGTCGGTCAGGCCGGTTCCTACCCAGGATGCCCTCAGCCCCTCGTCGCAGGCATCGCTGGAGACCGTCTCGTCGAAGATGTCGGCGGCGGAACGCTCGACGCTCCACACCCGCACATCGGCGATCTGCCCGTGGAAGGCGGTGGCGGCATCGTAGCCGGTACCGGCCGCATCGCTGCGCGCGCCGATGGTCAGGTTATAGGAATTGCTGATATCGGCATCGAGCGCCGAGACGCTCTTCACCGCCACGCCGTCCACGTACAGGGTGTACTGGTCGCCGCCGCGGGTCACCGCGATGTGGCTCCATTGGTTGACGGTCACCGACCCGGCCTGCAGCACATAGCCGACACCGTCCGCCCCGGTCAGGTGCAGGGTGGGCACGCCGTTGTGCAGGAACAGGCTTATCACCGGCTGGGTGCTGCCCGGAGCATCCTTGGCGATAATCATCTGATCGCCGGTCAGCGTGGTCGGCTTGACCCAGGCTTCCAGGGTGAAGTCGTGGGCTCCCGGATCGAGGATATCGCCGGCCGACAGATACTTGGTGCCATCGAAGGTGAAGGCCTGGGCCTGCTGGACGCTGGCCACCAGATCGGCATGGTTGCTGGAGGTCCAGGTGGTACCGGCATCATAGCTGCCGTTGACCGCGCCGGTCTGGCTGTAGGCGATGGTGCCCGTCCCCTCGTCCAGGCTCCAATACCCGGTCAGGCCGTATTCGTGCCCGATCAGGCCATGGGTCATCATCTCCTTGATATCGGAGGCCCCCAGCGCCCGCGACCAGATGGTGGCGTCGCCCATATCGCCGATGAACGGCTCGTTGCCGTCGGCGCGGATGCCGAGAGAGGACACGTTGCCGCTGGTGTGCAGGTTGGTGTAGCCGGACGAGGCTCCCGCCGCTACGCCGTCGACATAGTAGGTGGCCGTGCCGGCACCGTCATAGCTGACCGCCACGTGGTGCCACATGCCGTCGTTGACAACCTCTATCGACGCCGCCGCCCCGCCCTGCTGGGCTCCGTCCAGTTGGAGCGTCCCGTCGGGCGTGATGTACAAGATGATGCCGTTGCCGCTGATGTTGTCGCCGACGCTGAACAAAGTGGAAAGGGCGGTACTGGAGGTCTTCACCCACGCCCCATAGGTGAAGGCGCCGCCGCCGGTGACCGCCAGGGCCGGGGCGTTGCCCAGGCTCACGTTGTGGCTGGCGTTGAAATGGGCGGCCCGCATGGGCGGAGTGCCCACATGGCCGCCGGTCAGATTCATGTAGGCGTCGTAATTGGTGTCGTTGCCGGCTCCGTCGCCGTGATGGCTGTCGAAAGTCCAGTTGCCGATCAGGTTGTCGCCGGTCTCCGACGTCAGATTGAGGGCACTCCCGATCTGCGACACGCTCAGCGTGCTGTTCCATACCTTGACGTTGTCGAACATGCCCCTGGCGAAGGAGCCATCGCTCAGCTCCGAGGCGATGGCCATGGTGTTCAGCGAGGACAGGCAGGATGTTCCGCCGCTCGTGTCGGAGACCGTGGCCGAGAGAGAGCCGTCGAGATAGATGCGGGCGGTACCGCTGTCGTAGCTGACCGCCACGTGATGCCAGGACGACGAGGTGATGGTGGCCACCCCGGGGGAACTGGAGAAATTGCCCGTGCCGTCCTGGTTGACATAGAGTCCGAGATGGCCGGTGGCATCCACCGTCGCCTTCAGCAGCGCATTGGTGCCCGACCCCAGGCTGAACAGGGTCTGGACCAGATTGGCGTTGCCCAGATTGACGTCGAACTCGACACTGATCTGGTTGTCGCCGAAGACGTCGCCGGGCAGGTTGATGGTCGCCGCCTTGGACGTCCCGTTGGCGAACAGCACCGCGCTGCGCTCGGCGAAACCCGCCACCGTGGGTGCCTGGGGCTGGATATAGGCGCCGGAGATGTCGGACTGGGTCGGCGCGGTGACGACGCCGGCCAGCTTGATCAGAGTCCCGTCGAGGGACGAGCCCCGCACGGCAAGCCAGCCGTCGATCCCATCGGTCATGAAGCCGACGGCATTCTGGCCCAGGCCGTCGAGCAGCGCCGCCGTCGCCGAAGGCGTCCCCAGCCAGGGCAGATTCTGCACATAGGTCAGGCTGCCGGCCGCCGACAGATCGATATGGTCGGTGCCCGAGACGAAGTCCGAGATCACCGCCGGAGCGGCGCTGGTGGAAATGGTTCCGGACGCGAAGGTGAAGACGTCGCCACCGGCATTGCCGGTCAGGGTGTCGCCACCGGCTCCGGCGATGAGGGTATCGGCCCCCGTCCCGCCGATCAGGGTCTGCACCGCGGCATCGGCCCTGGCATCGAGCGTCACCGCCGCATCGCTCAGATGGGCGTCCAGGGTAGTGATGCCGGCCCCCAAGGCCAGCGACCCCATGGTAACGGAAACCGGCGAGCCCGAGGCCGCCAGGCTCAGCACCTCGACGCCCGCCACGTGGGCGAAGGCTGCATCCGCCACCACACCGCCGCCGGTGAAGGTCAGGCTCAGGGTATCGGTGCCCATGCCGCCGCTGACGGAATCGGCGCTGGAGAAATCCGATAGCCGGAAGGTATCGTTGTACATGCCGCCGATCAGGGTGTCGGCCCCCGCACCGCCGTCCAGAGTCATGCCGCCGGAGCCCATCGCCACCGAGATGGTGTCGTTGCCCAGACCTCCGACAACGCTGGCAAAGCCGGAACCCACGGTGATGACGTCATCGCCGCTGCCACCGCTCAGGACCCGCAGGTCGCCGTTCCCCCCCACCGTCAGGGTCTTGCCGTCGCTGAAGCGCAGCTCCTCGACGCTGGCGGCATAGAGCGAGGTGGTCCCCGAGATGAACAGGCCATTGCCCGAGCCGAAGATGGTCCCCGAGCCTTCGGCCATCTGCAGGCTGACCACGTCGTGTCCATTGCCGCCGATCATGTTGGTGGCGCCGGTGCCGGCCGCCAGGGTCACGCCGGAGCCGACCTGCGAGGCATCCAGCGACATCGTGCCGGAGGTCGCGCTGGCATCGATGGTGACCAGACCGCCCCCCTCCGCCAGGGACAGGGCCAGAGACCCCGAGCCGCCGAGCACCAGATTCTCGATGCCGCCCAGCTTGGCCAGGGTCGCCGCCGAAAGGGAGCCGCTGCCCGACAGGATTACCTGATCGGTGCCCGCGCCACCCACCACCGTACTGGCCTGCAGCAAGGTGGAGACGCTCATCTTGATGATATCGTTGCCGTCACCGGCATTGATGGTGGCGAAACCGCCGCCCACGTCCAGGGTATCGGCGCCGGCGGTGGCGGTCAGGACCGAATTGCCGTAGCCGAGGTGGAGAACCTCGCGGAAGACGTCGGTCCCCGAGGACCCCGGCTGCAGCCAGGTGACCTCCACGTCGCCGTTGGCCAGGGTGGTGACCGAGGGGTGCACCTCGTTGGTCACGGCGGCGGCGGAAACCGCGAATTCCGATCCGACCACCTGACCGGTGTCGCTGAAGCGCTGGGCGAAGACCTGATGGTTGCCCGAAGCCCCGTTGTCCCACACCGCCAGGAATCCGCCGTCCGGCAGGGCGGTAATCGCGGGATAGGCCTGCCAGCCGGTGGTGGTGGTGTTGACCAGGGTCTCGGGCGTATTCAGCGGCACGCCGGTGGGAGAGAACACGCGGCAGTAAACGTCGTAGGTATTGGGGAGCCCGGGATCACTGTGCCAGATGGCCGCGAAACCGCCATTGGCCAGGGCGACCACGTTGCCGCTGTTTTGCGTGCCCGGCGTCAGGCTGTTGAGCTGAATCAGCCCGCCCATGCCCCCCGAACTGTCGATGATGCGGGCGAACACACCATCGCTGCCGACCTCGTCGGTGGCACGCCACATGACCACCACGCTGCCATTGGACAGAGTCGTGGCGCCGCAGACCGGATCGATGGCGGCGGTCCCCACGGTGACCTCGCCATTATTGACCTTGCCTCCGGCGGAATCGAAGAACTGACCGGTGATCTGCCGCGCGCCGTTGGAACCGCCATCATCCCAGGCGACAAAGAAACCGCCATTGGCGGTCGGTGTGATCACCGGCCAGGCCTGGAATCCATCGGTTATGCTGTTGACGATGAATTGGGGGCTCACCGTGCCGTTGCCGGTGTAACCGCCGACGTAATCGGCGGGGAAGATGCGGCCGACGACACCGAAATCGTTGCCATCGGCGGTATTGTCGTGCCAGATCGCCACCAGCTTGCCGTCCAGCAACTGGACGAACTGGCCGTCCCACTGGTCGCCGGTGAAAATCTCCTCGACCACGAATTCGGTGCCGACCTCATTGCCCGCGGCATTGTAGCGCTGTGCCACCACGCTCAAAGCATTGCCGCCCTGGCTCGGACTCGTCCAACTGATGATATAGCCGCCATCAGCCAATCTGATGATGAACGGGGCACTCTGATCGCCGTCATCGATGGCATTGACCTGGCTGGCGGTGCCGAGAGTGATCGACCCCGTGCCGGTGACGCCGACCGCCAGCGTCCGGTCGCTGAAGACCAGCGACTCGACCCCGGACAAGATATCGGTGCCGTCGTTGCCGTCCTGGGTGTTGATGTCCTGCACCGTGATGGTGCCGTTGCTCTGCGAGATGCGGTAGCCGGCGGCGGAGCCGTGGAATATGGCCCGGTCGGCGCCGGAGCCGCCCACGAAGGCGTCATTGCCCGAACCGCCGGTGAAGGTGACGCCGCCGCTGGTGGCCGAAGCATCCACCCGGGTGATGCCCGCCGCGCTGCTGTAGCTGTCGAAGACCACCGACTGGCTGAGGGAACCACCCGACAGGCGCAGGGTCTCGACCCCGGTGACATGGGCCAGGGCGACGGTATTGTTCAGCAGGCCCGAGGTGAAGTCCTCGAAGGTGATGGAATCGCTGCCCGCCCCGCCGGTCACCGTGGCGTTGTCGGCGATGCCCACATGGAAACTGGTGGCGGCACTGCCGGCAACCAGCAGGTCCGCCCCGCCGCCGCCGGTCAGATCGTAGAAGCCGGTGTCGCCGCCCTTGATGACATCGGCGAAGCTGGAGCCACGCACCCCGTGGATGTTGATCAGGGTATCGGTGCCGGTGGTCAGGGTGCCGTTGACGTAATAGCGCTCGACGGCGGTGCCGGCGGCCGCGCCGGAATAGGTGCTGCCGCCGAGATTGACGGTGACCCCCGCTCCCGCATGCTTGTAGCTGGCGATGACCGAGGCGCTGTTGCTGCCCGTCAGGATATCGTTGCCGGCGCCGCCCTCCAGCGCCGACCAGCCGCTGGTGCGCCCGGTCAGGTTGTCCGCCAGGGCCGAGCCTTCCAGTTCGGTGATATTGTAAAGGGTATCGGTCCAGGTCGAGGTGCCTTCGGTAATGGAGGCGAACCCGGTGCCGTTGCCAAGCGACGCCGTCACCGGGCCGGAATTATAGGTGAAGCTGACCTTGCCGCCGACGATGCCGTAGCTGGTGGCGGTGCTGTCGCCATAGATGGCCTGATTGCCGCCGCCGACGAAGAAGGTATCCTCGCCACCGCCGCCGATCAGCGTCGCCTCGCCCAGATTGCCGAGGATGATGTCCTCGCCCGTGGTGCCGGTCAGGGTGGCCCCCGCGGCGGAAAGGCTGCCGCCGCCCGTGAAGCCCACCACGTGGACGTTGGGGTTGTTGGTGGAGCCGGTATAGATGTGGTCGATGCCGGCGCCGGTGCCGGCGAACTGGTTCTTGATCACCAGATGGCCGCCGCCGGCATTGCCGTTCAGGTCGATGACCAGATCGTTACCCACCTGACGGGCGCCCTTGAGCCCCTGGTCGGTGACCTTCGAGCCGTCCAGCACGTTGGTGCCGCCGGTATCGATGATGGTCATGGTCCCCGACGAGGTCGCTGCGGCCAAGTAGGTGTCCGAGCCGCTGCTGCCGGTCAGCGTGGCGACACCGCTGCCGGAGGCCAGGGAGACGGTGCCCGAATTGGACAGGGCGAATTCGTTGACGCCGTGGCCGACCAGCGAGGCGATGCCGCTGGCGTTGATGTTGGCCACGGTATCGACCACCTGGACGTGACCGCCGCCCGACTTGGTGAAGGTCAGGGTCAGCGCCTGCACCGCGGTTACCGGCAACGTTCCGCTATCGGTGATATCGAAGGTGTTGATGCCGTGAGCCTGCAGATTGGCGACCCCGGCCGCAATGATGTTGGCGGCGGTATCGGCGACGCGGGTATTGCCGCTGCCGACTGATACCAGCAGCGCCTGCTGCGCGGTTAGGGCGGTGACGTCCACGTGGACGCTGACCGCCTGATTGACGGTCACCGCGGCGGCGGTGCCGTTCTGGGCCGTGGCGGTGATCAGCAGGGTGCGGTCGCCGAACCAGTTGGTGGGCATGTGGACCGACAGGGTGGCATTGGCCGCCTGTGCCGCCGTCAGGGTGATCACGCCGCTGGCGTTGGGAGTGAGCGTGACGCTGCCGACGGTCAGCGAGGAACCGGCCTGGAAGCCGCTGATGCTGATGGCCGAAATAGTCTCGCCGAGGTGAGTGTCGGCGACGTTCAGCGCCAGATCGAAGGCCGTGTTCTGCAGGCCGCTGACCTTGGCGGGAACGGTGATGGTCGGCCCCTGGGTGACGGGAGCGACGGTCAGCGTCAGTTGCTTGCTGGTGTCGACCGAGATGATGGCGCCGGGATCGGCCGCGAGGTTGTGAGTGGCCGTGGCGGTGACCGTCAGAACGATCTGGCCGCTGTAATCGACGGGCGGAATGACCGTGATGACGCCGCTGGCCGCCTGACCGGCGGTCAGGGCGAAATTGTTGCCGCTGGCGGAGATGATCGTGGTTCCGACCTTGAGGATCGTCCCCGAGGGCGCCCCGGAAATAACCACGCCCGATACCGTCTCGTTGGCGTTGCCGTCGCTGACCGCCAGGCTGAACGTGGCGCTGGCGTTTTCAAGAATCGACAGCGACGACGGCACCGTGATGCCGGCGCCCTCGACCACCAGCGAGACGCTGGTATTGGCGCTGACCGTCGTATGGGTGGTGGCGTCGGTATAGCTGACCGTGTAGCTGAAACTGTCCTTGCCGGTATAGCCGGCGGTAGCCGTGTACTGAATCTGCTGATGGCCGCCGACGGTAACCACCGAGACGGTGCCGTGACTGGCGGTGCCCGCCGTCAGGGTATAGCCGCCAAGACCGCTCAGCCCGCTGTTGTCGCCGCCGCGCTTGTCGTTGGCCAGCACGTCGATGACCGTGGCGCCCGCCTGGGTGAAGACGGAATCGGCAAGCACCGTCGGGGTCGACCACTGCACGCCGAGATTATGGACGGTATTGTCCTGGGCGACGGCGGTATTGGAGGTCTGGCTGACCAGGGTGGTCAATTGCTGGACCAGGGTCGAGGCGTTGCTGGCGTTGGTGGCCTGGGCCAGGGCCGCCTGGGCGGCGGCGGCGGCGCCGGTCACATCGCCCGAGCTCAGCGCCGTCGTGAAGTTGAAGGCGATGGCGGTGGCGGCGGTATAGGCGTTGTCGGCGGCCAGCTTCTGGCCATAGACGGTGTTGGCGGTGGCCGCGTCGGCATTGCTGCCCAGCACGGTCAGGGCCTTGCCCGCCGCCACGGTACCCGCCGTCAGCGCCTTGCCGGCCGGATCGTTGGCGGTATGGGGCAGCCCCGGCAGGACGTTGTTCAGATAATTGGTCAGGTCGGCGGCGGCGGCCGCCGCCTTGGCCTGGGCGGCGACGCCAGTGGCCAGCGCGTTGGCGGCGGCGGTCTTGGCGTCCAGCACCGTCTGCAGCGCGGCGTCGTAGACGGACTTCCAGTAGGTGATCTGGGTCGTCGGATTATAGGTCTGGGCCAGGGTCCAGGCGGCGGCGGCATCGTTCTTCGACCCGATGGCCTGGAGATAGGCGTTGCCGGCGGTCACCACCGCCTGCTCGGCACGGAACACCTCGGTGGCGGCGACACCCACCGCGTTGGTGTTGGCGTTGGCGGTGTTGATGGCGGCCTGGGCGGCGGAAAGATCGGTGTTGAGCTTGGCCAGCGCGTTGGTGACCGAGGTCAGGTTGGCGGCATTCGACGTCGTGGCGTAGGTATGCAACGCCGCCTGGTAGGCCACGGCATCGGCCTTGACGGTGCCGAGAGCCGTCAGCACGGCGGCGGGGGTGCTCAGCACCGAGGACCCGGCCAGGCTCAGCCCCTCCCCCACCTGCACGATCACGTCGTCGAACTTGCCGCCGGCATCGCCCATCCGGCTGGTGGCCGTCGACAAATCGTTCTGGGTCTGGGCGCGGACGGTGGAATTGCTGTCGGTGGAATGGGTGCGGGCGTCGGCGGCCGCCGTGGCGGCGGCGGTGGCGAAGGTCTGGGCGGCGGCGGCATCGGCGGCGGCGACCAGATCGTCGGCCTTGGCGGCATTGTTGAGCGCGGTGGCGATGTTGTCCTTGGCCGCCTGGAGTTGCTGGTCGAAACTGGCCGCCTTGGTCGTCGCCGCATCGTTGGAGGCGCTCACCTGGCTCAGCGCCTTCTGGGCCGCCTGATCGGCCTGGATGGCCTGGGCCAGGGCGGTGGAGGTGGAGGTCTTGGCCGCCTGGGCGGCCAACGCGGCGGCATAGGCGGTATCCACCGCGCTGAGGGCGGTCTGGGCGCTGGTGACCTGGGTGGAAAGGCCGGAAAGAATGCCCGACAGGTCGCCCTTGTAGCCGAGCGCCAGGGTCAGCGCCCCGTCGATGGCGTTAAACGCGGTGTTGGCGGCGGTGAAGGCCGCCTGGGCGGCGGCCGTCGTCGCGGCATCGGCACTCGCGGCGTCCTTGGCCGCCTTGGCGGCGTTCCACATGCCGTAGAGGGTGCCGAGATCGGTGCTGTTGGTGCCGCCCAGCTTGACCAGCAGGGCGTCGTACTTGCCCTGGATGGTCGTCTTCAGGTCCACCAGACTGCCGCTGGTGGCCGATGTGGCCGAGTTGATGATGGCGTGGACATCGGTTTTGGCGGCCAGGGCGGCAGCCACGTCGTCGGCCCGCAATTGAGCCGCCGAGGCATCGGAGGCGGCCAGGGTCAGGGCGGCCTTGGCGTTGGTGGCCAGGGCCAGTTGGGCTGCGGCGGCACTCGCCTTGGCGTTGGCCGTGCTGGCCTGGGTACTGGCGTCGGCGGCGGCACTGGCGGCCGTGGCGGAATAGCCCTTGGCAAGGTTCACGGTGGCGGTATCGACGGCATTGACGTCGACGGCGTCAGCGTTGGCCTTGGCGACATCGGCGGTGGTCACGTCGGCGCCGGCGACGGTGCTGGCACTGACGGCGGCATCGGCGGCGGCCGCCGCCGTGGTATAGTAGCCCTGGACCGTGGCGATCAGCGCCGCCTTGGTGGCGTTGTAGGTCGCCAGGGCGTCGCCGGTGACGTTGCTGGGCGGTGTGGCGGCATTCAAGGCGTCGAGTACGACCTTGATGGCGTCACGGCTGGCGGCGGCGGCGGCGGCGGCATCGACGGCCGACTTGGCCGAGGTATGGGCGTTGGTATCGGCGGTAGTGGCGTTGCTCTTGGCGGCGGATACCGTCTGGGCATTCTGCAGATCGACCTGCAACTGCAATGCCTGGGCCTGGGTCATGGCCTGGATGGCGATGGCGTCTTCCTGCTGGGCGACGGCCACCTGCTGGTCGACCTGCGCCTTGACCGACACCGCCTGCTGATAGACGCCCAGCGCCGACTGGCGGGCGGCCGTCACCGCCGATTGATTGGAACTGAGAGCGCTGGAGAAGTTGGAGGGCAGGCCGAGGCTGACATTGGCGTCGGTGCCCGACCAACTCGCGCCGTCGGCTCCGATGCCCAGGGAATGCAGCACCGCCAGCGCGCTGGTGACGGCGTTGCCCGCCGAGGTCTGGGCGGACAGGGCGGCAGTGACCTCGGCATCGGCCTGCAACTTGGCGCTCTGGGCCGCCGAAAAATTGAAACTGTTGGTGGCAGCGTGAGCCAGGGCGCTGTTGGCGTCGGCCTCGGCCCGGCCGGCGGCGGCGGTGGCCGAGGTCAGGGCGGAATTGACGGAGGTCAGGGCGGCGGCGGCGGCGGCTTCCAGCTTGGCCTGCCAGGCCGCTTCGCCGGCGCGCTCGGCACCGATGGCGGTACCGTCCAGCCCGGCATCGGTCGCCACGTCGCTCTGCTTGTCGGCGTAATGCCCGGCGGCGATGACCGAGGCGTCCTGGGCATTCTGGTAGGCCTGACGCGCGTTGGTCAGAGCCGAACTGGCCGTGTCGTAGGTCGACTTGGCGGTGGCATAGGCGTCCTGGATATCGCTCACCGCGTCGCGCCAGATATCGACCAGGGGGTTACCGGTGACGCCGTTGGCCTGGCTGATGGCGGCCTTCAGATCCGTCACCAATTGAATCTGATCGGCGGTCAGGCCGGTGGTGGCGCCGTTGGTCAGCGCGGTATAGGCCAGATCGGCGGTCCAACCGGTGGGAATCGAGGTGATCGACGCCTTGGCGGCATTGAAATAATTGCTCAGCACGTCCATCAGGCCGCCGCCCTGCACCACGAACGCCGCCTCGGCGGCGGCGGCGTTGATCAACGGCGTCTCGATATTGAGCAATGCCTGATGCGCGTTGGTGATCGCCGCCTCTGCCGCCGCCTTCAGGCCGGGCAGCAAGGCGGTATCGGTGGCCAGATCGGTATCCTTCAGCCCACGGGTGGTGATCAGCGAGCCGTCGCTCCAGGCGGTGGCATTGGAATCGTTGAGGCCGGTCACGAAAGCTTGGGCGTCGCCATACTTGGAATTGGCGTCGGTGACGGGCGTCACGCTGCTCTTGGCATTGGCCGTGGTCAGCGCGGTGACCCAGGCCAGCGCCTCCGCCCCGTGGCCGGAACCATCGGCCGTGACCTTGGCCGCGTCGACAACCAACTGGTCCAGGGCCGTCTTGGCCAGCGCCAGTTCGTAAGTGGCGGTATAGGTGTCGCCGGTTGCCGCCAGGGCCTTGTTCACATGATCGAGCACGGAAGCATGGTCGGCAAGGACCTGGGCGAAATCGTTTTTAGCCCGCTCGGCCGCCGCCGCATCTTCAGCCTCAGTCCCATTGACGAGCTCATGAAACGTGGTCAGCGCCGTGGCGACCGCCTTCTCGCCCGCCTCCTTGGCCAAGTTGACCAGGATCTGCTTCAGCCCCTGGACCTGCCTGGAGGTTTCCTGGGCCATGGCCTCCTGCACCGCCCTCATCTGCTCGGCGCCGCTCGGTCCCTGCTGTCCGGTGGTCGGCGGCGGCACGGGCGGCGGCGGCGGGGTTTGCTGCTGTTGCTGCTGGAGCTGCTGCTGCACCGCCTGGGCGGCCTGATTGAAGGCGGCGGACAGCAGATTGGCGGCATTGGGCAGCGCCGCGCCGGCATTGCCCGCCACCTGCATGACCTGCAGCGCCGACATGGTCATCGGCGTCAGCGCGCCGCTGGCCGACAGGCTGGCGGCCTGGCCGGGGCCGTTCAGGGTAAGGCTCTGGCCGGAATTGGTGGTGATGAACACCTCGCCGGTGACATCGCCCTTTTCCTGCATCATGGCGACGGTGTTGGCATTGCCGGCCAGGCCGGTGCCGCGCACGCCCACCGTCATGGTCGGGGTCTTCAGCGACAGGGCGTCGGGGGACGCCTTGGCGATCTTGCCCGACACCAGGGCGAAGGCGCCCGATTGCAGGGTCAGGTGGCCCTCGCCGGTCTTGCTGTCCGGGTCGTAGGCCATCTTGTCGAGGACCAGCTTGCCGTTCTCGCCCAGCGACATGGAGGTGCCGTCGTTGAACACCACACCGACGGCGCCGCCGGCCTTGGTGAGGAGGGTATCGCCCTCGTGGACGGGATCGCCCTTGTTCAGGGTCGCGACCGTACCGTCGGCATGTCGCACCTCGACGGAACCATTCAAGGTCTGAATTGTGCCGATCGAGCCCGATGCTACGTCCCTTGGCGCCATGCCACCCTCTTCTCATAAATCAGCGCGCGCACCACCTTCGGCGCACGACAGCCACTCCGCACCACTGTGAACGATACAGCAATTTACGAGAAAAGGTCAACATACAGCATTTACCCGACAAAATTATACCCACTACTTAATCAGGATTAAGTGAAAGAACTTCTCAAGAATACGAGAAGAAAACAAACCAGAGCGACACAAAAATCAGTAAAAAAACTCATGATTTCCTGGCGGTTGCTCACTATATTTTCTTTCTGCTCACAAAAAAAGGCGCCCAGCATCACACAAAGTTACCAACTCCCCTCTTTCACATACCAGGGATAAGGTCATCCTTTCCTTCGCCATAGACACCCATGCCATAGGACATGCGGCACCCATTATGACGAGGAAATCAACCCTGAGTTTGATTGAGCGTGAAGCGGAAGATGCAGCCGCTGTCCGGATTGGACTCGACCCAGATATGGCCACCGTGGCGCTCGACGATCTTCTTGCAGATGGCGAGGCCGATCCCGGTGCCCTCGTAGTGATCCCGGGTGTGCAAGCGCTGGAAGACCAGGAAGATGCGATCAAAATAGGCGGAATCGATGCCGATGCCGTTGTCGGCCACCGAGAAGACCCAGCCCTGCGGTCCGGGCTCGGCCGACACGGCGACCCGCGGCTGGCGCTCGGGCGAGCGGTATTTCAGGGCGTTGCCGATCAGGTTCTGGAACAGGCGCAGCATCTGGGTACGGTCGGCGGTGACGACCGGCATGGGGCCGACCTCGAGATTGCCGCCCGCCTCGGCCAGGGCCGCCCCGAGATTGCTCCGGACGTCATCCAGCACCTCGCCCATGGGGAAGGCGGTGAACTGGCCGCCCAGCCGCTCGACGCGGGAATATTCCAGCAGATCGTGGATCATGGCCTGCATGCGCTTGGCGCCATCCACCAGAAAGGCGATGAACTCGTCCGCGTCGCTGTCGAGCCGGCCGCGATAGCGACGTTCGATCAGTTGGGCGTATCCGGCGATCATGCGCAGCGGTTCCTGCAGGTCGTGGGAGGTGACGTAGGCAAACTGCTCCAACTCCTTGTTGGACGCATCGAGCCGGGCCACCAGATCCTTGGTGCGGGCCTCCATCTCCTTGGCGAAGCTGATGTCGCGGCAGATGAACAGCAGGCAGTCCAGGTCGTCGATCACCACCTCCTGCACCGAGATCAGCACGTCGAACGCCTTGCCGTCCTTGCGCCGCAGCCGGGTCTCGAAATCCGCCACCTGCCCGTCGCGGCGCACCGCCGCCACCAGTCGGGTCCGATCCTCGGGATCGGCCCAAACCCCGAGCTCCAGGGCGGTCCGGCCGGTGAATTCATCGCGGGCATAGCCCAGCATGGCGGAAAAGGCGTCGTTCAACTCGATATAGCGGCCGTCCCGAGTGGCCGACAGGGCCATGGCGTCGGGGCTGGCGCGGAAGGCCTTGGCGAACTTCTCCTCGGAAAGCCGGAGTCGCCGCTCCGCCTCCTTGGCGGCGGTGATGTCCTCGATGGTGCCGACCAGCCCCCCGGACGGCCCGGCCTCGTCCGAAAGAGCGGCGGCATGGCCGCGTACCCAGCGGATGCTTCCGTCCCCCCTGACCAGCCGCATCTCGGCCAGGAACTCCCCTTCGCCCCGCACATGGGACCGCCACACCGCACCGACCGCCTCGCGGTCGTCGGGATGCACCACGTCGCACCACTTGCCGCCCACCATCTCGTCCCGGCGCCGCCCCGCCAGTTCCAGCCAGCGTTCGTTGACGTAGAGGCAGGTGCCGTCGGCATCGCTTTGGAATACCCCCACCGGGGAATGCTCGGTCAGCATGCGATAGCGCGCCTCGCTGGCCGCCAGGGCCTGCTGCATGCGCTGACGCTCGGCCAGACGGCGGTCCGAGATCATCGCCAGCCCCAGGGTGACCAGCGCCAGCAACAAAGTCGCCCCGCCCTGCAGGATCGTATCCCGCCGCCAGGGAGCCAGGGCCTCGGCCAGGGACATGCCCACCGCCACCACCAGCGGATGGTGCTCGAATTGGCGATAGGCGACGACCCGTTCGCCGCCGTCGGTGATGGACCGGCCGACGATGGTCCCCACCCGCCCGCCGGCCAGACGGGAAAAGACCTCGCCCTGCGCCACCGATTTGCCGCTCCACGTCGCGCTATCGGGCAGCCGCGCCAGGATGATCCCGTCGTCGCGGATCAGGGTGGCGCGCCCGCCGTCGCGGGGCAGGATGGAGCGCAACTCGTCCTCGAAGATCCGGGGGTCGAGAGAGACGGCCACCACCCCCGCCAGCCGCCCCCCGTCACGGACGGGGCGGGCGACAACGATGCTTTGGGCCGCCACCACGCGGCTTTGCAGCGGAGCGCTGATGAAGACCGAACGCGCCGGATCGCCGGCTAATTCCCTGAAGTAATCGCGGTCGTGCACGTCCGTGCCGACCATGCCGGGCAAGGTTCCCGCCGCCATGATGCCCTCGCCATCGATGAAGACGGCGCTGCGGATTTCCGGAATCAGCTTCATCCGGTTACCCAGCATGGCAAGGGCGCGTTGCGGGTCGTCGGGCCGCCCGCCGGGGGCCGCCTCCGCCATCTCGGACAGCAACTGGTCGATGCCGCGCAAAATGCCGGTGATGTGTTCCTCGGACACCCGGGCCAGGGCCTGCACCAGGTATTCCGCGTCGGCGACCTCCTTGCGGTAGGTCCCCACCGCCTGCCAGACGGTCAGCGCCGCCAGACAGGGAACCACCAACGCCGCCAGCAGCCTCGCCCGCCAGGCATTGATCGGGCGCTGCGGCGTCTCGGAGCCCGTTTCTGGCTGGCACGCATTCATAGCGAAAGAATACATGCGGATCGTATGCCCCACAACCATGACGGCCCCACTGTCCTTGGTTCCTATTGACCGGCGGCCCCACCGCTCGCTAAAACCGAACCGTTCAGTTCAGTCGGACCGTCCGCTTGTGCGGACAGCCGGCCGCGACCATTCTTTCCTGACACATTCGTCGATACGGGACCGGATCATGGATAGTTCACCGCGCCGCTCTAAGGTTCCGCTTCCCGTCCTGCTGCTGGGCGGCCTGGCGCTGCTGGGGGTGGCGGTGGGAATCGCCTCGTTCTCGTCCACGTCGTCCGGCCCGGCCGGCGCTCCGCCGGCGGGCGGCCCGCCGGTGACCGTGGCCCAGCCGCTGACCCGCCCGATCATCGACTGGAGCGAATATACCGGCCAGTTCGCGGCGGTGGATTACGTGGAGATTCGCGCCCGGGTGAACGGCTACCTCACCGAGGTGCACTTCACCGACGGGCAGATGGTCAACAAGGGCGATCTGCTGTTCGTCATCGACCCCCGCCCCTACGAGATCGCGCTGGCCTCGGCGCGGGCCAAGCTCGATCAGGCCATGGGTACCAAGGAATACACCAAGCGCCAGCTGGCCCGCGCCGGCGAACTGCACCGCAAGGATTTCGTCGCCGAGAGCACGCTGGATCAGCGCACCGAGGAATCGCGGGGCGCCGGGGCCACGGTGGAAGCGGCCCGTGCCGCGCTCCGCGATGCCGAACTGAACCTGCAGTTCACCCGCGTCACCGCCCCCATCTCGGGGCGGATCAGCGCCAAGCAGGTGAGCGTCGGCAATCTGGTCACCGGCGGCCCCAGCGTGGCGTCGCCGACCCTGCTGACCACCATCGTGTCCCAGGACCCCATCCACGTGACCTTCGACCTGACCGAGGCCGACTATCTGGCCCAGACCAAGCGCGGCAATCCGGTGGGCGCGGCGGTGCAGTTGCGGCTGATGAGCGAAAGCGGCTGGCCGCGCGAGGGCAAGCTGGACTTCGTCGACAACCAGATCGACCGGGGCAGCGGCACCATCCGGGCCCGCGCCGTGCTGGCCAATCCCGACGGGCAGGTGCCGTCCGGCGCTTTCGGCCGGGTGCGCCTCGCCACCTCCGAGCCCTATCAGGGCCTGCTGGTCCCCGACACCGCCATCGTCACCGACCAGTCGCGCAAGCTGGTGATGACCGTGAAGGACGGCACCGTGGTGCCCAAGCCGGTCACCCTCGGCCCCAAGGAGGGTGAACTGCGGGTGGTCCGCGACGGTCTGGCCGCCGACGACCAGGTGATCATCAACGGCCTGATGCGGGCCCGCCCCGGCTCCAAGGTCACGGGGCAACCCGGCAAGATCGAATAGGGACCGACCCATGCGCCTGTCCCACTTCTTCATCGACCGCCCCATCTTCGCCACCGTGGTGTCGATCCTGATCACCATCATCGGCGCCATCAGCTACTTCACCCTGCCGGTGGCGCAGTATCCCGAGATCGCGCCGCCGACCATCGTGGTCAGCGCCTCCTATCCCGGCGCCTCGGCCCAGGTGGTGGCCGACACCGTCGCCACGCCGCTGGAGCAGCAGATCAACGGCGTCGACAACATGCTGTATCTGAGCAGTCAGGCCACCGGCGACGGCAACCTGAAGCTGACGGTGACCTTCGCGCTGGGCACCAATCTCGACACCGCCCAGGTGCTGGTGCAGAACCGGGTGGCGGTCGCCACCGCCCGCCTGCCCGACGACGTCAAGCGCATCGGCATCACCGTGGCCAAGAACTCGCCCGACATGCTGATGGTGGTGCACCTGAATTCGCCCGACGGCTCGCGCGATCAGTTGTACCTGTCCAATTTCGCGACACTGCAGATGATCGACGTCCTGGCCCGCCTGGACGGCGTGGGCGACGTCCGCATCTTCGGCGCCCGCGACTATTCCATGCGGGTGTGGATCGACCCGGACAAGGCGTCGGCCCGCAACCTGACCGCCGGCGAGGTGGTCAAGGCGCTGCAGGCCCAGAACGTCCAGATCGCCGCCGGCGTGCTGGATCAGCCGCCGGTGCCCAAGCAGGGCGCCTTCCAGCTGTCGGTGCAGACCCAGGGTCGCCTGACCGACCCCGCCCAGTTCGGCGAGGTCATCGTCAAGACCGATGCCTCGGGCCGCATCGTGCGCCTGAGCGACGTGGCGCGCATCGAGCTGGGAGCGCTGGATTACAGCGTCAACGGCTATCTCGACAGCAACAACGCGGTGCCGGTCGCGGTGTTCCAGCGCCCCGGCTCCAACGCCCTGGCCACCGCCGACCGGGTCATCGCCAAGGTCGAGGAGATGTCCAAGACCTTCCCCTCGGGCGTCAGCTACGCCATCGCCTACAACCCCACCCAGTTCATCGCCCAGTCGGTGCACGAGGTGATCAAGACCATCTTCGAGGCCGTCATCCTGGTGGTCTTCGTGGTGATCCTGTTCCTGCAGACCTGGCGGGCCTCGCTGATTCCGCTGGCCGCCATTCCGGTTTCGCTGGTCGGCACCTTCGCCATTCTCGGGGCGCTGGGCTATTCGCTCAACAACCTGTCGCTGTTCGGGCTGGTGCTGGCGGTGGGCATCGTGGTCGACGACGCCATCGTGGTGGTGGAGAACGTCGAGCGCAACATGAAGGACGGCATGAACTCGCGTTCCGCCGCCCACCAGACCATGGACGAGGTGGGCAGCGCCCTGATCTCCATCGCCCTGGTGCTGTGCGCCGTGTTCATTCCCGCCGCCTTCATTCCCGGCATCTCGGGCCAGTTCTTCCGCCAGTTCGCGGTGACCATCGCCGCCTCGACGGTGATCTCGCTGGTCGTCTCGCTGACCCTGTCGCCAGCGCTCTGCGCCCTGCTGTTCCGCGGCCACGGCCCGCTGGACCACCACGAGGAGACCGGCTGGCGCCGGCAGGTGGCCCGCTTCTTCGCGTGGTTCAACCACAGCTTCGACCGGCTGGCCGGCGGCTATGGCAGCCTGACCCGCACGGTGGTGCGCAAATCGACCCTGATGCTGCTGCTCTATGCCGCGCTGATCGGCGCGGCGGGGGTCGAGTTCGTCAAGACCCCCAAGGGCTTCATCCCCGAGATGGACCAGGGCTATCTGATCACCGTGATCCAGCTGCCGCCCGGCGCCTCGCTGTCGCGGACCGACGCGGTGGTCAAGCGCGTCGAGAAGATCATGGCCGAGACGCCCGGCGTCGGCCATACGGTGGCCATCACCGGCCTGGACGGCGCCACCTTCACCAACGCCTCCAACGCGGCGGCCATCTTCACGCCCTTGAAGCCGTTCGAGGAGCGCTATGCCCAGGGCCTGTCGGCCAACGTCATCACCGCCGAGCTGAGGAAGCGCCTGAGTTCCATCCAGGAAGCCTTCATCATCACCATCCCGCCGCCGCCGGTGCGCGGCATCGGCACGGCCGGCGGCTTCAAGATGATGCTGCAGGACAAGGGCGGGCGCGGCCCCAAGGCGCTGGAGGACGCGGCCAACGACATCGCGGCGGCGGCCAACCGGATTCCCGGCCTGCAGGGCATCTTCACCCTGTTCAACACCCGCACGCCCAACGTCTACGCCGATATCGACCGGGTGCGCGCCCAGATGCTGGGCGTGCCGGTGGACCGCATCTCCGAGGCGCTGCAGATCTATCTCGGCTCGACCTTCGTCAACGAGTTCAACTACCTGGGCCGCACCTTCCGCGTCACCGCCCAGGCCGACGCCCAGTTCCGCAACGAGGTCGAGGACGTCGGCAACATCAAGGTCCGCAACGACAAGGGCCAGATGGTGCCGCTGGGCGCGGTGGCGTCGTTCCGCTTCGACACCGGGCCTTACCGCGTGCCGCGCTACAACCTGTTCCCCGCCGCCGAGGTGCAGGGCTCGGCGGCGCCGGGCTATGCCAGCGGCTATGCGCTCGAGCAGATGCGCGCCCTGGCCGCCGAGCGGCTGCCCGACGGCTTCGGCTTCGAGTGGACCGAACTGGCGTTGCAGGAATTGCTGGCCGGCAACAACGGGCTGTTCGTCTTCGCCGCCTCGGTGCTGTTCGTCTTCCTGCTGCTGGCCGCCCAGTATGAAAGCTGGTCGCTGCCCGCCGCCGTGGTGCTGATCGTACCCATGTGCCTGCTGGCCGCCGTCACCGGACTGATCATCCGCGGGCTGCCCATCAACATCCTGGCGCAGATCGGCTTCATCGTGCTGATCGGGCTGGCGGCCAAGAACGCCATTCTGATCGTCGAATTCGCCCGCCAGGGCGAGTCCGAGGGCCTGGACCGCGTCGAGGCCGCCGTGCATGCCGGCCGCACCCGCCTGCGTCCCATCCTGATGACCTCGCTGGCCTTCATCCTGGGCGTGCTGCCCCTGGTGGCCGGTGCCGGTGCGGGTGCCGAGATGCGCCAGAGCCTGGGCACCGCCGTGTTCTACGGCATGCTGGGCGTCACCGGCTTCGGGCTGGTGTTCACGCCGATCTTCTATGTGGTGATCCGCAAGATGGTGGCCGGGCATCACGCCCGCGCCGCCGCCGCCCACGCCGCCGAGCAGGCGAGGGGGCGGTAAAACCCTTAGTCTCCCTCCCCGGCCGTCCCGCCGGGGAGGGGACTCGAAGCGTTATTTCAGGGTCTTCATATAGGCGATCAGCGCCGCCACATCGTCGGGATTCTTGCTCCCGGCATAGACCATCTTGTTGCCGGGGATGGTCTCCTTGGGATTGGCGATATAGGCCGCCAGATTGGCGTCGTCCCAGCTCTTGCCCCAGCCGGCCATGGCCGGCGAGTACTTGAAGCCCGTCGCCACGGTGCCCGCCTTGGAGCCGGCCACGCCGAACAGACTTGGCCCGACGCCATTGGCTCCCGCCTCCACCTTGTGGCACGCCTTGCACGGCGTGAAGGCGGCCGGCGGATCGGCGGCCAGGGCGGTACCGGCCAGGGCCATGGCGGCGGCGAAGGCGGCAAGCTGAAGCTTCATCGGAAAAGTCCCCCTAATACGTTTGCCCATCCGCCTTTCAGCAAAGCATCATTTGATGTTTGTCACAACAGGCCCGGTGTCGCAGCGGACCAGGAGTCACAGCAGATCGGGCATCTCGCGCCCCAGAGCCTGCCGCTCGTTGACCCGCGAGCCGGAGAGCGCGAAGCCCAGGGCCTTGCCGTCGGGCGCCAGGAACAGCGCCTTGCGGTCGCGGCCCTCGCCCTCGATCACCCATTCGCCGGCCGCGCCGGGGGCCGGCGGGCAGACCACCATGGGCAGGGCCGGAGTCTTGACCACCACCGGCAGGGCGGGAAGCGTCAACACGGTCTCGGTACCGGCCAGGGTGGCGGCCAGGGCCTTGGCCTCGGCCATCAGCGGCAGGACGAAGGGCAGCGGCCCGGCGGGAGTCTCGGCGCAATCGCCGATGGCGAAGATGTCCGGGTCCGAGGTGCGCAAGGTCCGGTCGACCACGATGCCCCGCTCCACCTTCAGCCCCGCCTCGAAGGCCAGCCGGGTGCGCGGCACCAGACCGATGGCCGACAGGGCGTGGTCGTAGGCGATCATGGTGGCGTCGTCGAGGGCGGCGCGGCCCTTGTTCCAATAGGCCACCGAACGGCCGAGATGGAAGGTGACACCCGCCGCGCCCAGCGCCTTGGCCATCTCGTCGCCCAGCGCCTGCGGCAGCAGGCGGCCGAGCGGCCAGGGCGCCGGGTCGACCACGGTGACGTGATGGCCCGATCCGGCCAGATCGTTGGCGAATTCCGAGCCGATCAGCCCGGCCCCCACCAGCAGGACGCGCCCGCCCGGCTTCAGCGCCGCGCGCCAGGCGGTATAATCGTCCAGGTCGTTGACGGTGCGCACCTGGGCGTCCTCGCAGCCCTCGACCCAATAGGGCCGGGGATCGGCGCCGATAGCCAGCACCAGGCGGCCATAGGGCTGCTCGAACTCGGAACCGTCGGGACGGCGCACCACCACCGCCTTGGCATCGCGGCGGATGGCGGCGACCCGATGGCGGACCAGAACGGAGGCCTTGAGGTCGGCCGCCATCTGCTCCGGCCCCTTCTGCACCAGGGTGGACGGGTCCTTGCCCTGGGCGAAAGCGGCGGACAGCATGGGCTTGGAGTAGGACTCGCCGCCGTCGGCGGTGACGATGGTGATGGCGATTTCGGCGTCCAGCTTCCTCAGTTCGCGGGCCAGGGTATAGCCCCCCAGCCCGCTGCCGAGGATGACCACACCGTTTCGGGCGGCGGCGTTGCTCATGATCAGCCCTCCTGGGGTTCGAAATCCGACTTGGACACGCCGCAATCGGGGCAGGACCAGTCATCGGGGATATCCTCGAAGGCGGTACCGGGCGGGATGCCGTCGTCGGGCAAGCCGACAGCCGGGTCATAGACGAAGCCGCACACGACACAGACATACTTCTTCATAATCGCTTCCTCCGGGTTGGGGTGTTGGTCAGACGGCCATCTTGGGCGGAATCCAGGCGGCATCCTGGTGGGGTTCGAAGTCTTCCTTACTGACCCCGCAATCGGGGCAGGACCAGTCGTCGGGAATGTCCTCGAAGGCGGTGCCCGGGGGGATTCCGTCCTCGGGCAGGCCGAGGACGGGGTCGTAGACCAGGCCGCACACCACACAGATCCAGATCTGATCGTTGCTCATCATCAGGTCTCCTTCCTTGGCGGCTCAGCCCTTGTGGGCGTTCAGGGTGGCCTGGTAGTGGCCGGCGTGCTTCTCCTCGACCTTGGCCAGGGCGGCGAAGCGCTTGGCGGCGGTGGCGAGGATCTTGGCGAAGCGCTCGGCGTGCTCCTGGGACTCGGCGATCTGCTCGTCCATCTCGGCGACGGCGGCGGTGTTGCCTTCCTGCTCGGCCAGATGACGGAACTTCGGGTACATCTCGGTGTACTCGTAGGTCTCGCCGTCGATGGCCATCTGCAGCATCTTCTCGACGGTCAGTTCGGCCTTGGGATAGAGCAGTTCAAGGTGTCCGAAGGCGTGAGCGGTTTCCTGCTCGGCGGTGCGTTCGAAGACCTCGGCCACCTCGACGGCGCCCAGCTCACGCGCCCGGCGGGCGAAGTAGAGGTACTTGCGGTTGGCCATGGACTCGCCGGCGAAGGCCGCTTCGAGATTGGCGATGGTGGGAGAGGCGGGGTTGAAGGCCATTGGGGTCATCTCCTTGGTGTGAACCGATGAAGAGACCTTATCGAAAACGACTGATCGAATGAAACGAGTTAAACTTGTTTCAAAAATCGATTTTATCGATCAGACGCCAGCCTGCCAGCCCCCTCCCAACGCCTTGTAGAGGCCGACGATGGCCTGCATCTGGGACAACCGCGCCTGGGCCAGGGAATCCTGGGCGGTGAACAGGGTCTTCTGGGTGTTGAGCACGGTGGTGACGTCGACGATGCCGCCGGCCAACTGGGCCTGGGCGATCTCGAAGGCGCGGCGCGCCGTGGCTTCGGCGACTCGCTGGGCCTCCACCTCCTCGACGGCCTTCTCCACGGCGATCAGGGCGTTCTCCACGTCGGAGAAGGCCGAGGCCACCGCCTTGCGGTAGGTCTGGGACAGTTCCTCGAAGCGGGCCCGCTTCTGCTCGACGGTCCCGGCGATCCTGCCGCCGTCGAAGATGGTCTGGGTGGCCGACGAGGCCACCGACCACAGCAGGCTCTGGGCCGTCATCATCTTCAGGAGGTCCAGGCTTTGGAAGCCGCCCTGCCCGGTCAGCGAGATGGAGGGAAACCAGGCGGCGCGGGCCGCCGCGATGTCGGCGTTGGCGGCGCGCAGGGACGCCTCGGCCGATTGCACGTCGGGACGCCGCGCCAGCAATTCCGACGGCAGCCCCGCCCCCACCGCCGGCACGAGCAGCACTCCCAGGGTCTCGGGCACCAGGCCGAAATCCTCGGGCAGGCGGCCGGTCAGGATGGCCAGGGCGTTGTAGTCCTGGCGCATCTGGCGCTCCAGCGGCGCCAGGGTCGCCTTTTGGGTGGCCAGCACGCTTTCCTGCTGCGCCACGTCCAGCGAGGTGGCGGTTCCCGCCAGCTGGCGGTCGCGGAACACCGACAGGATGCCCTCGGAATTGGTGATGGATTCCTTGACCAGCCGGATACGCTCCTGCAGCCCCAGGATCTCGAAATAGGTGGTCGCCACCCCCGACTGGGCGGTCAGCGTCGCGGTCTGCAGGTCGAAGCGCGAGGCCTGGGCCGCCGCCTCGGCCGAATCCACCGCTGCGGCGTTCTTGCCCCAGAAGTCGATCTCGTAGCTGGCGGTGAGCGTCGCGCTGCTGGTGGTGGTGTAGCGCGCCTTGGACAGCGTGGTGGTCGAGGCGGCCCGGGATGCCCGCGCCCGCGTCTCACCGGCCGAGGCCGACAGCGACGGCAGCAGCGATGCCCCGGCGATGCTCAGTTGGGCGTCGGCCTGCCGCACCCGGGCGGTGGCGGCGGCCAGATCGAAATTGGCGGCCTGGGCGCGGGCCATCAGTTCGCCGAGGCGGGTGGAACCGAATTGCCGCCACCAATCCTGACCCGGCCAGACATTGCCCTGGGCCGCGTTCTTCCACTGGGCGGGAGGCGGCGTCACCGGCCTGACATAGGCGTCGCCCACCGAGCAGGCCGACAGCAAAGCCACCGAAAGGGCGGAAAGGGCGGTCTTCCTCACGTCGTCATCTCCTCTCCGCGCCCCGGCGCGGCACTGTTGATATTACGCAAACGAAAGCGTCGCGTCCCTGTCGCAAGGCGTTCACATCGTCCCTGCGAAATATCCATGAAAAAGGCGAAAGGACGCCATTTACCAAGATTGCGCCGCCTCCACCGCCAAAGGACGACCCTTGGCGATCCCAGCGAAATTACCGTGCGAAACCTGTGGACAGACCGCGAATCGGAAGACGGCGAGCCGGAGGTATCCGACGCTTCCGCCAGGGTGGAAGCCATCGGGGCGGACAGCCCCCCCGCTCCTCACCGCGTTCAACCAAAAGAGCCTGTTGACAGCCTTGGAGCAAACTGCGCCGCCGATCTTTACACCCGGTTCACAGGGCCATGGTAAAAATAGGCTGCGTAATTTCAAGAGGCGCGCATTTCCTGGCCGCCACATGATGGCACAAGTTCCCACGCCGCACGGCGCCCCCCGTAAAAATACCGTGCATAACATGTGGACAGACTGGGGAAAGACGCTACCATCCGCCCATCGCGACAAGGGAACCGGAAAACGATGATTGTCGGCTATTTCCGCAGGATCGACGGCGGCGAGGAGGCGGCGCCCACCGCCGTACTGCGCGCCGAGCGCTGCCTGCGCATCGAATCGGACGGGGTCGGCCGCCAGACGGCCCGGACCCAACTGATCGCCGGCCTGAGCAACGGCGACGTACTGGTGTCGCCGTCCATCGCCCATCTGGCGCCGTCCATCGTCGAAGTGCTGCGGGTATCCCGCCACGTCCATGGTCGCGGCGCCACCCTGCGGCTGGTGCTGGAAAAGATCGACACCTCGGTTCCGGCGGCGCGCAACGTGCTGGCCGCCTTCGCCGAATTCGAAAGCCGGCTTCAGGCCGACCGCCGCAACGCCGGCCTCTATGAAGCGGCCCTGTCGGGGGTGAGACCCGGCCGTCCGCGCAAGCTGGACCCGGCCCGCATCGGGCTGATCGCCGGCGAGCTGGCCGCCGGGCGCACCGCCGCCTCCATCGCCCGCGAACTGGGGGTGCACCCGACCACCGTGACGCGTCTGGCGCGTCTCGCCCCGACCGGGGACGACGGGCTGGACTGAGGCCGTCGCGGTCATGCGGCCGCCCCCGTCCTCGAACCCTTGCGCCATGCCTTGAGGCGCGCCAGCCACAGATAGACCACCGGCGTGGTGTAAAGGGTGAGCAGTTGCGACAGCAGCAGCCCGCCGACGATGGCGATGCCCAACGGCCGGCGCAGCGCCCCGCCCGGTCCCGAGGCCAGGGCCAGGGGCACGGCGCCCAGCAGGGCGGTCAGCGTGGTCATGATGATGGGACGGAAGCGGGTGCGGCAGGCGTCCAGGATGGCGTCCAGCGGCGCGGCGCCCTTGCGCTCGGCCTCGATGGCGAAATCCACCATCAGGATGCCGTTCTTCTTGACGATGCCCATCAGCAGGAACACGCCGATGACGCTGATCAGCGTCAGTTCGGTGTTGGTGCCCATCAGGGCCAGCAGCGCTCCGATTCCCGCCGAGGGCAGGGTCGAGATGATGGTGATGGGGTGCAGCAGGCTTTCGTACAGCACGCCCAGCACGATGTAGATGGCCAGCAGGGCGGCGAGGATCAGCACCGGCTGATCCCTGAGGGATTCGGTGAACACCTTGGCGTTGCCGGCGAATTCCCAGCGCACGCCGGCCGGCAGGTGAATCTCGCGCGCCGCCGATTGCAGGCGGAGCGCCGCCTCGCCCAGCGGAACGCCGGGGGCGAGGTTGAAGGTCAGCGTCGCCGCCGGGAACTGGCCCTGGTGGGCCACCGAAACCGGGGCGGTGGAGGACTCGAAATGGGCCAGGGCGTCCAGCGGTACCTGGCGGCCGTCCTTGGACTTGACCCACAGCAGATGCAGGGACGACGGGTCCTCCTGGAAGCGCGGGTCCACCTCGAGCACCACCTTGTACTGGTTGCGCTGGGTATAGATGGTCGACACCTGCCGCTGGGCGAAGGCGTCCTGCAGCACCTGATCCACATCGGTCATGGACACGCCCAGCCGGGCGGCGGCATCGCGGTCCACCACCACCTGGGCCTGGGGAATGGCGGCGTCCTGGTCCGAGGAAACATCGACGAGGCCCGGCTCGGCCTTGAGGCGCTCCACCAGCTTGGGCGTCCATTCCCGCAGCTCATCCAGCGATTCGCTGAACAGCACGAACTGGAACTGGGCCTTGCCCATGCGCCCGCCGATACGGATGTCCTGGCCCGCCATCAGGAACACCGAGACGCCCTCGACCCGGGCCAGCTTGGGCCGCAGGCGGTTGATGACGTCCTGGGCGGATTCCTTGCGCTCGCCCAGGGGCTTCAGGCTGATGAACATGCGCCCGGTATTGCCGCCGCCGCCGGGACCGCCGCCCGAGCCGACGAACGAGCCCAGGCCTTCCACCGCCGGGTCGGACAGCACCACCTCGGCCGCCTTCTGCTGGCGCTCGACGATGGTGCGGAACGAGATGTCGACCCGGCCCTCGACGCTGGCGAACACCAGACCGGTATCCTGGGGCGGAAAGAAGCCCTTGGCCACCTGACCATAGAGGAACACGGTAAGCGCCACCGTCCCCAGGGTCACCGCCAGCATCAGGCGGCGATGGGCCAGGGCCCGCGCCAGGGTGCGTTCATAGGCCCGCTCCAGCCACACCATGGCCGCATCCCCCAGCTTGGCGGGGCCGGACAGCGGACGCGGCTTGGCGCGCACCATCAGGTGGCCGAACAGGGTGGGAGTGACGGTCAGCGATACCACCGCCGAGACGACGATGGCCACCGAGAGCGTCACGGCGAATTCACGGAACAGACGCCCCAGGACGCCGCCCATGAACAGCAGCGGAATGAACACCGCCACCAGCGAGAGCGTGATGGAGACCACGGTGAAGACGATCTCCTTGGCCCCCTTGACCGCCGCTTCCAGCGGTCCCTCGCCCTTCTCCATGTGCCGGGTGATGTTCTCGATCATCACGATGGCGTCGTCGACCACGAAGCCCACCGAAATGGTCACCGCCATCAGCGAGATGTTGTTGAGCGAATAGCCCACCAGCCACATGAAGGCGAAGGTGGCGGCCAGCGACAGCGGCACCGTCACCGAGGCGGCCAGGGTCGGGGTCATCCGTCCCAGGGTCATGTAGACCACCAGCACCACCAGCCCGATGGAGATGGCCAGCGTGGTCTCCACGTCCTCGAGATTGCCCCGGATGTTGATGGTGCGGTCGGAGACCACCGAGACCGTGGTGCCGGCCGGCATCCAGCGGCGCAACTGCGGCAGGATCTCCTTGATGCGCTCCACCGTCTCGACCACGTTGGCGCCCGGCTGCTTGCTGATAATGATCAGCACGCCCTTGTCGCGGTTGAACCAGCCGCCCAGGCGGGTGTTCTCCACCGAATCCACCACCGAGGCCACCGCCGACAGCCGCACGATGGCGCCGTTGGCCGCCTTGACGATCAGCGGGGCATAGGCGCTGGCGGTGAACAACTGGTCGTTGGCGTTGATGCTCATGGCCTCGTCGGCGCCGTCCAGGAAGCCCTTGGGCATGTTGACGTTGGCGTTGGCCAGGGCGGTGCGCACGTCCTCGAGCCCCACCCCCATGGCCGCCAGCTGGCCGGGATTGACCCGAACCCGCACGGCGGGCTTCTCGGCGCCCGACAGCGACACCTGGGCCACGCCGTCCACCTGGGAGATGCGGCTGGCCAGGATGGCGTCGGCGGCGTCGAACACCTTGGCCGAGGGGAGCGAATCCGAGGTCACCGCCAGGATCAGGATGGGCGATTCCGCCGGATTGATCTTGCGGTAGGTGGGCGGCGACGGCAGGTCGACGGCCAGGTCCGAGGCGGCGGCGTTGATGGCCGCCTGCACGTCGTGGGCGGCGCCGTTGATGGAACGGTCCAGGTCGAACTGCACGGTGATGGAGGTCGAGCCCTGGCTGCTGGTCGACGTCATCTCGGATACGCCGGGAATCTCGCCCAGGCGGCGCTCCAGCGGGGCGGCCACCGTGGCGGCCATGGTGGCGGGGTCGGCGCCGGGCAGCTTGGCCGATACCGAGATGGTGGGGAAATCCACCTTGGGCAGCGGCGCCACCGGCAGCCGGTCGAAGGCCACCATGCCGGTGAGGAACAATCCCAGGGCCAGCAGCAGGGTCGCCACCGGCCGGCGGATGAAGATGGCGGAAAAGCCGCCGTCCATCCCGCCTACTCCGCCGGAGCCGGAGCGGGGGCGAAACGCCGCTTCAGCCGCTCGAAGGCCAGGTAGATCACCGGCGTGGTATAAAGCGTGATCAACTGGCTGAGCACCAGGCCGCCGACGATGGCGATGCCCAGCGGCCGCCGCAGCTCGGCGCCGGTGCCGTTGTCGATGGCCAGCGGAATGGCGCCCAGCAGCGCCGCCATGGTGGTCATCATGATGGGACGGAAACGCAGGAGGCTGGCCTGGACGATGGCGTCCCTGGGGCTCTTGCCCTCGTGCCGCTCCGCCTCGAGGGCGAAGTCGATCATCATGATGGCGTTCTTCTTGACGATACCCATCAGCAGCACGATGCCGATCAGGCCGACCAGCGACAGGTCATGGCCGGTGCCCAGCAGCGCCAGCAGCGCCCCGATGCCCGCCGACGGCAGGGTGGACATGATGGTCACCGGGTGGATGGTGCTCTCGTACAGCACGCCCAGCACGATGTAGATCACCACCATGGCCGCCAGGATCAGCCAGGGCTGGCTTTCCAGCGAGCGGCGGAACTCGGCGGCATCGCCGGAATAATCGCCGGTGATGGTCTCGGGCATGCCCATGTCGCGCTGGATGGAATCGATGGCGTCGGTGGCGGCGCCGAGCGCCACGCCGGGGGCCAGGTTGAAGCTGATGGTCACCGCCGGGAACTGGCCCTGATGGGTGATGAGCAGCGGCACCCGCGCCCGGGTCACCGAGGCCACCGCCGACAGCGGCACCAGGGCATTGGTGGAGGAGCGGACATACAGCGCGCCCAGCGCCTCCGGCCCGCTCTGATACTCGGGCGTCACCTCGAGGACCACCTTGTACTGGTTGACCTGGGAATAGATGGTGGAAATCTGCCGCTGGCCGTAGGCGTCATAAAGGGTATCGTCGATGGCCTGGGGCAGCACGCCGAGGCGGGCCGCCTTGTCGCGGTCGATGCGGATATCGGCCTGCAGCCCGCCTTCCTGGGAATCGGTGGCGACGTCCGTCAGCAGCGGCGAGGCCTTGAGCCGCTCCAGCACCTGCGGCACCCAATAGGCCAGCTCGACGGCGTCGATGTCGGTCAGGGTGTACTGGTACTGGGTGCGGCTGGTGCGATGGCTGATCTGGATGTCCTGGGCGGGGCGGAAATGCACCTCCATGCCCGCCACCGGCGCCACCTTCTCGGCCAGCCGGGCGATCACCGCCTCGGCCGAGGCGGAGCGCTGCTTCCTGGGCTTCAACACGATGGTCATCTGGCCGGTATTGGCGGTGGGGTTGATGGGTCCCGCCCCGATGAACGAGGCCACCGCCGTGACGTCCGGATCGGTGCGCACCGCCTCGGACACCCGGCGCTGCATGTCCATCATGGTGGAGAACGACACGTCGGCGCGGGCGTCGGTGGTGGCGACGATCAGCCCGGTATCCTGGGAAGGCAGGAAACCCTTGGGCATGAAGACATAGAGACCGACGGTCAGCACCAGGGTGGCGAAGGCCACCCACAGGGTAAGGACCTGCCGGCCCAGCACCCAGTCCAGCGTGCGGGCGTAAACGTCGCGCAGCGCCTCGAAGAAGCGCCCCGATTTGGCCTCCTCGTGCCCGCCCTTCAAGAGATGGCCGCACATCATGGGGGTCAGCGTCAGGGACACCACCGCCGACACCACCACGGCGACGGTGAGGGTCAGGGCGAATTCGCGGAACAGCCTTCCCACGATGCCGGTCATGAACAGCAGGGGAATGAACACCGCCACCAGCGAGACGGTCAGCGACACGATGGTGAAGCCGATCTCCTTGGACCCGGCCAGGGCGGCGTCCAGGGGCTTCATGCCCTTCTCGATGTAGCGGACGATGTTCTCGATCATCACGATGGCGTCGTCGACCACGAAGCCGGCCGAGATGGTCAGCGCCATCAGCGACAGATTATCCAGGCTGAAACCGGACAGCGCCATCACCCCGAAGGTGCCGATCAGCGACAGCGGCAGGGCCACCGCCGGAATCAGGGTGGCGCGGACCGAGCGCAGGAAGGCCCAGATCACCCCAATCACCAGGATGACGGTGAGCACCAGGGTGAACTCGACATCGGCCACCGAGGCGCGGATGGTCTCGGTCCGGTCGGCCAGGACCGAAACCTTGACGCCGGTGGGTACGGCGCGGGTCAGCTCGGGCAGCTTGGCCTGCAGCCGGTCGACGGTGGCGACGATATTGGCGCCCGGCTGGCGCTGGATATTGAGGATCACCGCCGGCTTGCCGTCGAACCAGCCGGCGACGCGGGAATTCTCGACACCCTCCACCACATCGCCCAGATCGGCGACGCGTACCGGGGCGCCGTTCTTCCACGCCACCACCTGGGCGGGATAGGCCATGGGATCGGAAATCTGGTCGTTGGCGCCGATGGACAGGGCCTGGGCGACACCGTCGAAGCTGCCCTTGGGCATGTCGACGTTGGCCTTGGACAGCGCCGTGCGCACATCCTCGAGCGACAGGCCGTAGGCGGCGAGGCGGGCCGGGTCCATGCGCACGCGCACCGCCGGACGCTGGCCGCCCTCGATCAGCACGCGCCCTACTCCGCTGATCTGGCTGAGCTTCTGGGCCAGCAGGGTATCGGCCACGTCGTTGAGCCGGGTGATGGGCAGGGAGTCCGAGGTCAGCGCCAGGGTCATGATCGGCGGATCGGCCGGATTGACCTTGGAATAGACCGGGGGATAGGGCAGCCCGGTGGGCAGCACGCCACGCGCCGCGTCGATGGCCGCCTGCACCTCCTCCGACGCCACGTCGATGCTCTTGCCCAGGTCGAATTGCAGGGTCAGCGCGCTGGTGCCCTGGGACGAGGTCGAGGTCATCACCGCCAGACCGGGAATCAGTCCGAACTGGCGTTCCAGCGGCGTGGTGATCAGGGTAGCCACCGTCTCGGCGCTGGCGCCGGGCAGTTGGGTGGTCACCTGGATGGTGGGGAAGTCCACCTGGGGCAGCGCCGAGACCGGCAGCATGCGGAAACCCAGGATACCGGCCAGCACCACCGCGAAGGCCAGCAGCCAGGTGGCGACGGGGCGGCGGATGAAGGGCGCCGAGACGTTCATGACCGCCAAGCCTCAACGAATTCTGTCATTGCGATTTGTCCGGGCGTCCCTTCCGCTGGCCGCCTTTGCCATCGCCGCCCTGGCCTTCGCCCCGGTTCTCACCGGTGCTGATGCGCGCGCCGGGCTGCAGCTTGGCGGTGCCTTCCACCACCACGGTATCGCCCTCGGCCAGCCCCTCGTCCAGCAGGGCCTGGCCCGCCTCGACGGTAGTGACCTTGACGGCGCGCATCTCGACCGTGCGGTCCTCCTTGACCGCGAAGACGTAGGTGCCCTGCGGACCGCGCTGTACCGCCTGGGCCGGCACCACCAGTCCGTTCTGGCGTACCGACAGCAGCAGGCGGACGTTGACGAAGCCGCCCGGCCACAGCTTGCGCTCGGCATTGGGCATCACCGCCTTCAGCTTGATGGTGCCGGTGGTCTGGTCGATCTGGTTGTCCACCAGTTCCAGTTCGCCGGTATCGGCCAGGACGCGGGTTTCGGGCTGCAGCGCCGTGACCTGCAGCTTGCCGTCCTGGCGCAGCCGGTCGTTGACGGCGGCCAGGGATTGCTGCGGCAGGGTGAAGACCACGGCGATGGGCTGCACCTGGGTCAGGGTCACCAGACCGGTGGCGTCCGAGGCCCGCACGATGTTGCCCCTATCCACCAGCCGCATGCCGGTCCGCCCCTCGATGGGCGCCGCGATCACCGTGTAGGACAGCATGGTCTTGGCGTTGGACGCCGCCGCCTCGTCGGCGCGCACCGTGGCTTCCAACTGGCGCACCAGGGCACGCTGGGTATCGACGCTCTGGCCCGAAACGCGGTCGCCCAGGCCGACATAGCGGGCGAGATCGCGCCGCGCCGCCTCCAACTGGGCGGTGTCCTTGTCACGGGTGGCCAGGGCCTGTTCGTACTGGGCGCGGTAGGTGCGCGGGTCGATCTGGGCCAGCACGTCGCCCACGTAGACGTCCTGGCCCTCCCGGAACAGCACCTCGACCAGTTCGCCGTCGACGCGCGAGCGTACCGTCACGGTGTTGTAGGCCTGCACCGTGCCGATGGCGTCGAGATAGATGGGCATGTCGCGCCGCGCCGCGCTCGCCACCACCACGGCCACCGGCCTGCCGTCGGGGCCGCCGGGGCGCCCGTTGGTCTTGGCCGGCTGGGCCTGCGGCCACAGGGCCAGCCCCAGGCCAGCCGCCACCGCCAAACCGCCGACAATCACCGCCCGCTTGCGCCACACCGGATTTTTGAGATCAAAGGAAGACAAGGCCCGCTCCCAGGAATTCCGTCGGCGGGATTATGACCGGAGCCACGCGGCCTGTCAGTAACAGAGGGTAACGGAACGCCGCGCCGCCTCGGAGACATTGTTCTCCGGTTAATCATAAAGTTATAATTCATCAATAATTCCCAGCTACTATACCTACGGTAAAATACCGATATCGGGAGGACGCGCCCATGTGGATCGAGCAGAGGCTTTGGACACCCCAGGGCGGCTGGGCCGTCAGCGGCAAGCGTGGGGGGACGGCGTCGCTGGTCCTCTATTTCGCCGCTCCCGGCAGCCTGCCGGCGGAAACCATCCTGGCCGACCTGCGGAGCGCCTACGGCACGGCGCCCATCCTCGGCTGCACCACCGGCGGCGAAATTCTCGGGGCCGACGTCGTCGATGATTCGGTGGTGGTCTCGGCGATCGGCTTCGAGCAGGCCTCGGTGCGGGTGGCGGCCCGCGACCTTTCCGACACGTCCCAATCCAAGGAAATCGGCGCCGCCCTGGCCCAGGAGCTGACCGCTCCCGGATTGCGGGCCATCTTCCTGCTGTCCGACGGCACCAGGGTCAATGGCGATTCCCTGGTAAGCGGCTGCCTGGGCGCCGTCCCTTCCGACGTGGTGGTGACCGGCGGCCTGGCCGGCGACGGCGCCCGCTTCCAGTCCACGGCGGTGGGCTGCGACGACGCCATGCGGCCCGGACGGGTGGCGGCGGTGGGCCTTTACGGCGAATCCCTGTCCATCGGCCACGGCAGCTTCGGCGGCTGGGACGAGTTCGGCCCGCCGCGCACCATCACCCGCTCGGCCGCCAACGTCCTTTACGAGTTGGACGGCGAACCGGCGCTGGACCTCTACAAGCGCTATCTGGGCGACGAGGCGCAGGGCCTGCCGAGCAGCGCCCTGCTGTTCCCGCTGTCCATCCGCCCGGTGGGCGGCGATGCCGGCGGCGAGGTGGTGCGCACCATCGTCGGCGTCGACGAGGACGCCAAGTCCATGATCTTCGCCGGCGACATGCCCACCGGCCACATGGCCCGGCTGATGCGCGGCAATTTCGACAATCTGGTGGACGGCGCCGGCCGCGCCGCCGAGGCCGCCGCCGCGGTGGCCGGCCCCTGCCTGGCGCTGCTGGTCAGCTGCATCGGCCGCAAGCTGCTGATGGGCCAGCGCATCGCCGAGGAAGTGGAGATCGTCGCCGACGTGCTGGGCAAGAACGCCAGCCTGATGGGCTTCTACTCCTATGGCGAGATTTCGCCGCACGGCTTCACCGGCAAGTGCGAACTGCACAATCAGACCATGACCATCACCACCATTTCCGAGCGCTGATTGTCCCCTCCCCCGCCTCTTCACCGGCTGCTGCAGCGTCAGTTGGCCCGCGCCTCGCGCGGGTCGGCCGACGGCACGCCGGATTTCGAGATGCTGCTGCGCCTGGTCAGCGATTGCTACGAGGAGAACGACAAGGAACGGCGCCTGTCGGACCGCTCGGCCCGGCTGATGGAAGAGGAGTTGCGCGCCGCCAACCAGGAAGCGCGCCGTCAGGCCGAAGCCCATCTCCAGGCCATTCTCGACACGGTGGGCGAGGGCATCGTCATCGCCGACCAGAATGGCGACATCGTCAGCGTCAATCCCGCCCTGCTGTCCATCTTCGGCCATGAACGGGGCGATCTGATCGGGCGGAACGTCGCCACCCTGGTTCCCCTGGCGGGACTCAAGGCCGGGCTGGCCAGCGGCATGGACCGCATCTTCGCCCTGGGCCGCGAAAGCATGGGGCGGCGCAAGACCGGCGAGTCCTTTCCCATCGAACTGGCGGCCGGCGACCTGACCCCCACCGGCTCGCCCCAGTTCGTGGTCATCATGCGCGACATCTCGGAAAGAAAACGCATCGAGCGCGAGATGGCCGAAAGCGAGGAACGCTTCCGCGACTTCGCCCAATCCACCTCGGACTGGTTCTGGGAGATGGGGCCGGACCTGCGCTTTTCCGGCTTTTCCGGACAGTTCACCGAGCATACGCGGGGCCTGCCCAACCACTATGTCGGCCATACCCGCGACGAGATGATCGCCGACGAGACCCCCGTGGAGGTCCGGCTGCAGAATCTGGCCGACATGGAAGCGCGGCGGCCGTTCCGCGACTTCGTCTACCGCACCAGGGAAATGGATGGCATGGGCCGCTTCCTCAGGGTCAACGGCAAGCCCGTGTTCGGCCCCACCGGGGATTTCCTCGGCTATCGCGGCACCGCGTCCGACATCACCGAGGAGATCGAGGCCGAGGAACGGCTGAAAGCCACCCAGGCCGAGATGGAGCATCTGGCCCAACGCAACAATTCCATCTTGGAAAGCGTCGATGACGGCATCGTCGGCATCGACCTCAACGGGCGGGCCACCTTCGTCAACCGCGCCGCCGCCGAACTGCTGGATTTCGAGCCCGCCGAACTGGTGGGCAGCGACATCCTGCCGCTCATCGCCTCGGACCTGAAGGCCGCCGGCAATCTCTACCGCATCCTGTTGCGTCTCGACGATTCCATCCGCGACGACACCGCCAGCTTCAAGCGCCGCGACGGCTCGACCCTGCCGGTGGAATACATCGCCTCGCCGGTGATGGAGAACAGCCGTCAGGTGGGCGTGGTGCTGGGTTTTCGCGACATCACCCAGCGGCGTCTGGTGGAACGGCAATTGCGCGAGGCCAAGGAGGCCGCCGAGGCCGGCAACCGCACCAAGTCCGAATTCCTCGCCACCATGAGCCACGAGATCCGCACCCCCATGAACGGGGTGATCGGCATGACCGGGCTATTGCTCGATACCAAGCTGTCCGAGGAGCAGCGCCACTTCGCCGAAACCATCCGCGATTCGGGCGAATCCCTGCTGACCGTCATCAACGACATCCTGGACTTCTCCAAGATGGAGGCGGGCAAGCTGGACCTGGACTACACCGAGTTCGAGCTGGTGCCGCTGGTGGAAAGCGTGGTCGACATCCTGGCGCCCCGCGCCCATGCCAAGGGCATCGAGATCGCCAGCCTGATCGATCCCCGCCTGCGCATGCTGGTGCGCAGCGATCCCGGCCGCCTGCGGCAGATGCTGATGAACCTGGGCGGCAACGCCGTCAAGTTCACGGAAAAAGGCGGCGTCTCCATGGAGGTCTCGCTGCTGGAGCAGCCGGGCGGCTCCCACATGGCGCGCTTCGACGTCCGCGATACCGGCATCGGCATCGCCCCCGAGGCCCAGCACCGGCTGTTCTCCATGTTCTCGCAGGTGGATGCCTCCACCGCCCGGCGCTATGGCGGCACCGGCCTGGGGCTGGCCATTTCCCGCCGGCTGGCCGAACTGATGGGCGGCGAGGTCGGCATGGAAAGCGAACCGGGCGAGGGCTCGCTGTTCTGGATCACCGTGCCGCTGGAACTGCTGGCGCCGCAATCGGCGGCACCGCCCGATCTCGGCGGCCGGCGCATCCTGGTGGTGGATGACAACCCGGTCAACCGCGACGTGATCGAGCGCCAGTTGCGGGCCTTCGGCGCCGAGGTCCGGGCCTGCGCCGACGCCGGCACCGGCATGGGGGAGTTGACCAAGGCCGCCGCCCTTGGCGTGCCGTGGGAGATGGCGATCATCGACTCCCAGATGCCGGTGGTCACCGGCGCCGAGATGGTGCGGATGATCCGGGCCATTCCCATGCTGAAGGACACCAGGGTGATCGTCACCTCGTCCCAGGGCCAGCCGACCGAGCCCGACGGCGACAGGGCCGCCGTCGACGCCTTCCTGCACAAGCCGCTGCGCCAGTCCTCGCTGCTCGACGCCATCGGGCGGATTCTGGGACTGACCGGGGCGGCCAAGCGTCCCGACGACCGCGAGGACGAGCAGACCGCCACCGAATCGGGCGGCCGGCGACTGCGCATCCTGGTGGCCGAGGACAACCCGGTCAACCAGCAGGTGGCGCTGGGCCTGCTGCGCAAGCTGGGCCATTCCGTCGACGTGGTGGGCGACGGCGCCGAGGCGCTGGAAGCGGTACGCCTGCTGCCCTACGACCTGGTGCTGATGGACGTGCAGATGCCCGAGATGGACGGACTGGAAGCCACAAGGGCCATCCGCGCCCTCGGCCAGCCCGCCGCCCGGGTGCCCATTGTCGCCATGACCGCCAACGCCATGCGCGGCGACGACCAGATGTGCTTCGACGCCGGCATGAACGGCTACATCTCCAAGCCCATCGACCGCCGCAAGCTGGCCGAGGCGCTCACCCCCTATTCCGGCGCTTCCGAACTCAAACCCGCCGCCGCCCCACCGCCGCCGCCGGCGGATTCCCCGGCGGTGGATCTGGAGGTGCTGGACGCCCTGGCCGCCGACATCGAGGCGGACACCGTGGTCGAAATCCTGGTGAAGTTCATGGAGGACGCCCGCGCCCGCCACGCGACCGCCCGCGCCGCCGCGCCGGCCGGCGACCTGGACAAGGTCCGGCGCGAGGCCCACACCATCAAGGGGGCCGCCGCCAGCCTGGGCCTGCCGGCCGTGCGCGATTGCTGTCTGGCCCTGGAGCAGGCCGCCAAGGCCGGCCAGGACGTCGCGCCCCTGCTGAGCGAACTGCACCTGCGCCTCGAGGCGCTGCCCGGCCGGTTGGCCGCCACCGCCTACGCCCTGCCGGCCGACTGAGGCCGCCCTCGGCCGATCCTACGCCCCCAGGGGCAGGCGCCCTTCTTCCACCAGCTTGCGGCAGGCATCCACCACCCGCTCATCGAACAGAGTCCCACGCTTGGCGGTGATCTCGGCCATGGCCGCGTCCAGCCCCAGGGCGGCGCGGTAGGGACGGTCCGAGGCGATGGCCTCGACCACGTCGGCCACCGCCAGGATACGGGCCTCGAACAGGATTTCGTCGCCCTTCAGCCCGTCGGGATAGCCGCTGCCGTCCATGCGCTCGTGGTGATGGCGCACCATGTCGGCCACCGGCCAGGGGAATTCCACGCCGCTCAGAATTTCGGCACCGTCGGCGGCGTGGCCCTTGATGATGTCGAATTCCAGGGGCGACAGGCGGCCGGGCCGGGTCAGCATCTCGGCGGGAATGCCGATCTTGCCGATATCGTGGATGGTGCCCGCCACCCGCAGCCCCTTCAACTGGTGCGCCGACAGGCCCAGTTCGCGGCCGATGGCCGCCGCGATCTCCGCCACCCGGCGCTGGTGACCGGCGGTATAGGGATCACGCACCTCGATGGTGGAGGCCACCGCCACGATGGTGCCCTCCAGGGCGCGCTCCAGCGCCGCCTGGGCTCGCTCGCCGTCCTTGATCTGCTGCTTCAGTTCGCCGGTATGGACCAGCATCCGTCCGGTCAGCGGCCGCAGGATCAGCACGAAGCCGGCGATGCCGAACCCCACCAGCACCAGCGCTCCGATTCCGACGCTGACCACCAGCCGGTCGATGTTGCTGTGCAGTTCGCCCAGGTCCTGGCGGGCCATGACGATCCAATCCGAGCCGGGCAGGCGCTGGGCCAGCACCACGTCGCGCCCGCCGCCGGGATGCTGCATCTGCATGGGGCTGGCGTCGTCGGCGGCCAGCCCGAACGCCTCGCGCACCTCGTCGTCCACATTGGCACCGCCGTGCCGCCGAGGAAAGAACACCTCGGCCGCCGCCGCGCCGCCGCGGCCGAGGATGATTTCGCCGGTCTGGCCCAGGGCCTCCACGTCGGCGGCCATGGCGTGCAGCCCCTCGGCGTCGAACAGCAGCAGGTCGTGCCCCTCGCGGGTGCCGTCCCGTCCCAGGACCGGCGCCGAGGCCAGCAACACCCAGCGCCCCCCCACCATGGCCGGCGCCCCCAACGCGGGCGGCTCGCCGGAATCAGGCGTCCACAGTTCGGGCGGAATGGCCTTGCCCACCGAGACCAGGGGCCGGAAGTCCCGCCCCAGCCGGGTGATGCCCAGCATCTCGCGCGACAGCTTCATGGAATCGACCAGCTTGTCGGCGGTGAAGGCCCGAAGCTCGTCGGCGGTCATGGCGCCCCGGTTATGGGCGGCCAGGGCATCGCGGATGACGCTGCGGCTGGTTACCTGCCGGGCCAGATCGCCGGCGCGGGCCACGTTCTCCCGCAATGTCGCCACCTGCAGGTCGAGGCCGTGGTCGAAGGACTTGTCCGCCGCCTCGGCCATCTGGCGATGCAGGGGAATGATCGAGGCGAACGCCACGCCCAACCCCACCATGGCCATGGCCAGTACCGCATAGACGATGATATTGCGCTGCAGTTTGACAGCGTCGATGACCTGCACTCGAACCGACCTCCACCCTGGAATTTGACTTTTATCAAATCAACGCGGGGGGCCGCAATGGCTACAGGAAAGACCCGACGGCCGCCATGAAGCCCGATGGGTTGTCGGCATGGACCCAATGGCCGGCGCCGGCAACCTCGACGGTGGCGGCGCGGGGGAACAGTTCGGCGATCACGTCCTCGTGGGCCGGACGGATGTAGTCCGAGGTCTCGCCGGCCACGAACAGGGTCGGCCCGTCGTAACGGGTGCCCTCGGGGAAGCGGGGAAAGGCCAGGATGTCGTCCATGTGGGCGCCCAGCACCGCCAGATTGGGCCGCCAGCGATAGCCGCCCGCTCCGCCTTCCAGGTTCTGCATCAGGAAGGCCCGCACGCCCCGGTCGGGAATGGCGGCTGCCAGGGCGGCGTCCACCTCGCCGCGCGAGGTGACTTCGGCCAGCGCTACTCCGCGCATGGCCTTGATGTAGGGAGCGAAGGTATGGCTGTAGGATACCGGCGCGATATCCACCACCACCAGCCGCTCCACCATCTCGGGACAGGTCAGCGCCAGGGTCATGGCCGCCTTGCCGCCCATGGAATGGCCCATCACCGCCGCCCGGCCGCCCAGATGCTCGATCACGGCGGCCACCTCGCGGGCCATGAAGGGATAGTCCATGATCTCGGTCCACGGGCTGGCGCCGTGGTTGGGCAGGTCCAGCGCCAGAACCCGGCGGGTCTCGCCCAGGCTCTTGACCACCGCCCCCCAGTTGCGGGCCGAGCCCAGCAATCCGTGCAGGATCAGCAACGGTATCCCGTCCGGGGCATCGGCTCCGGCTTCGATGGCGTTGAGCTTCATCAGTGCCTGAACAGGTGGGACCGGCCGACCAGCAGGCGGCCGATATGGCGCCCCACCACCTTCATCAGCGAGAAGGTGGGGCGGACGAACTCCACCGCCACCCAGTCGGGTCCGAGGGCGCGTACCATGGCCACGCCCTTGGCCAGGGGATTGGGGTCCTCGTAGGCCGAGCGCAGTTCGAAGGTGAAGCGGTAGCCGTGATTGAGCAGGCCGGGCGGTCGCCGGAATTTCAGCCCGCCGATGGAGATGTCGACGACCTCGACCAGGATGCCGTCGAACAGCATGAACAGGCCCTCGCCCTCGTGGCGATCATCGATGCGGCGGTCGTTGCTGGCGGACTTCACGAATGCTTCCCCTCGCGGGTGGACGACGAACCAGTCTATCAGGGCACGCCGCCCGGCGCATCCATCCTGTTGGCCGCCCCTGCTCCTCCGATAATGGCACGGAGAATACCCCCGGAGAAATACCAATATCAAAAGTATGGTATTAAGCCCTTGGTAGATTTCAATTTTACGGAGTTTACGAATCTCATACCAACACTGGGGACTCTCCTTCCAATGCACGCCCAAGGAGCGTTATTGGAATTGCTATAATTCAGCCACTTCGAATTCTCCGGCAATGCCGGCGAAGCAACATAAAGACCTGAGAGTGGGGAAACGCCATGACCGAACAGCTCAACTCCGTCACCGTGACGTCGTCGCATACGCTGCTGAAGGCGGCCTTGGAGGATCTGGAGCGGGCGGTGCCGCACTCACGCCCCGGCGACAAGGTATCGCTGGTCGCCAATCAGTGGCAGGACACCTTCATCATGACGGCCCGCTACGGCTGGCTGCGGATGCCCCACTGACGCGGCCCGCGCGCCGTCGGCAACAGGCGATGGCGCGCCCTGCTGGGCTCGAACCAGCGACCTGCCGCTTAGAAGGCGGCTGCTCTATCCAACTGAGCTAAGGGCGCCCGTCGTCGCCAGATGGGCCCGGCGGAATTGGGGCCGCTTTAGAAGCGGCCGAATTCCAGCTTGTCGAAACGGAAATTGTCGGCGTAATTCTTGGGCTTCTGCAGACGGGCGTTCTCGGTGGCCACCGTGTAGTCCATGCCCTTCTTCTTGGCGAAGGCCACGGCCTCTTCCATGGTGGCGAACTTGACGCGGACCTGCGAGGTGGTGTCGGTCGAGCCCAGCCAGCCCATCAGGTTGTCGGGCTGCTTCGGAGCGGCGGGCTCGTATTCCAGGACCCAGGACTTGGCGTTGCCGTTCCGGCCGGATTGCATGGCGGTCTTGGCCGGGCGATAGATGCGGACCTGCATCAAAGTCTCTCCTGCTCGTCATAAGTCCTGGTACGGGCGGGACCGTTTTAAATCAAGGGGTTGGCACCCATCGTACGGTTCCGCCCGCAAGGTATAATCGACGCCTGGGGAATCCGCAAGAACCTACAGCTTGAACACGGTCCTCAGGCCGATCACCGTGGCATCGGGGATGGTCTTGGACGAGTTCTCGGGCAGGGTGGCGGTACCGCCCGGATGGACCACGTACTGGACGTCCGGCACCACGGTCATCCAGGGGGTCACCTGGTAGCGGTAGGTCAGTTCGACGACCGCCTCGTAATCATGGTCGGGAGCGGTGGCGGTGCCCAAACGCCTGGCATCGGCGTCACGGGCGGCCAGGGCCGAACTCATCCGGCCGAAGGCGAAGCCCATGGCGGCGACGTCGTCGTCGCGACCTTCGAACGGTCCCTTGTAGCTGAGGCCGGTATCGAAATAGAACGGCATCTGGTTGCGGTCGTCGGGCAGGCCGGTGACCCGCAAAAAGGCCGACAGGCCCAGATCCTCGGTTCCCGCCTCGCGGTAGAGCATGCCTTCGGCGATGCCGTAGACGGCCCAGTTGCCGCGATGAGTCTTGGCGGCACCGGCCGAACCGTCGCCCAGCGATACCCCGGCCAGATCATAGCGCTGGTCGGTGGCGCGGCCGTTATAGTACCAGCCGCCCAGCTTGAACATGGCCGGCAGCCCCGCCGCACCCTTATCCTGATTGAGGCCGTACTGCACCTCGCCCATCCACACCGGCGGCTGATCGACGGTGTAGTCGACGCCGCTGCGGTTGCGCTTCTGGGCGTCGCCGCCGGCATTGGTGCCGGGGGCCACGTTGCCGGTGAACAGACCGGCCAGCAGCGCCAGTTCGCCGGTCGGCTGGACCTTGAGCCGAGTGCCCAGATTGGAGATGGGATAGCCGCCGCCGCCGCTCTGCATGTTGGCGGCGAAGGCGCCGGGCCAGCCGAAGGCGGAGTTGATCAGGTTGGTGGCCACCACGGAGTTGAAGAATTCCTCCTGCATGGGCAGTTGGCCGAAGCGCAGCGACACCATGTCGTCCAGCGCGCTCTGCTGCAGCCACAGAGAGAACAGCCGGGTCGAGGGCGCCGCCTCGATGTCGCGGACCGGGATCAGGTTGCCGATGAAATTGGCCGACAACTGGCGGCCCTGGATGTGCAGGCCGGTGACGTGGAAGGTGCCGCCCTTCCAACCCACGGCCTGCTCCAGATCGGCATCCACGTCCACCTGGAGCAAGGCGTCGGCCACGGCGCGGCGCCTGATGCCGCCTGACGGATTACCCAGCATCTCGGCGGTGTAGGCGGCGTTCACCTTGACGCCCTTCTCGGCCAGATCGGAGCGCAAGCCGCCCCAATCGCCGGTCAGGGTATCGCGCTCCCAGAAGCCCTTGGGCGCCTCGGTCTCGGCCCGCGAAGCGGCGAAAGGCAGGCACACCCCGACGGCCACGGCCAGTCCGGTGACGAAAAATCCAGTCTTCATGTCAAAATCCACCCTCAAATAAGCGGCGCAGGTCCACCCACCTCCGGGACACCCCGCCCGGGGAAGCGCGCGCACGCGACGATGATGGCAGGTCTCCTGGCTCGCGGGTCAAAGGAGCCTGCCCCAGCCTTCCCGGTTCGATACGGCCCCCCGGTGGACGTCGGGGCCGAAACCAGTGGCCTTCTCGGCGGGCAGCTCCTCTCCGCCTACAGTTGCGGGGGCAGCCGCGGGTTCCAGGCGACAAGCCCTTGACCGCGTTCCCTTTTCACCTCGGGTCGCCCGTGGGCGGCCGTCGGAACCATCTGGCCGAAGATGTACCCGCGCCTGTGTCCTAATGCAAGTTGGACCTCTGCCCAGGCCTGGGTTAGAGTTCGCGCCCAATGGAGATACCCCTGGGGTGAGACGGACGGATATGGCCGAGGCCGATTCGCATTTGCCACCGGCTTCCGATATGGATGAAGACACGGCACCGCCGCCGCCGGCCGAGGGCGGCTGGCTCACGGTCAGCGAGTCCGTGACGCGCCCGCAATCCGGCGGCGGACTGCTTGCTCCGCTGGTGCGGGGATTGGGCCGGCTGGCCGCCAGTTGGCGCTATCTGGCCGAGCCGGCCGAACGCCATGCCCTGCTGCAATATGCGCGCGGCGGCCTGTCCCGCGTGGCGCAATCGTTCCATCGCTCCCCCATGACCGCCAGCATGGAGGCGGGGGAACCGCCGGTCGTGCTGCCCTCCGCCATGTCCGAGCCCGATGCGGTGCCGCCGTTCGATCCGGAAGCGGCGCTGGCCCGCCTGCGCTCGGCCCTGCGCCAGTTGCCGGAAAAGGGCGAGGTGGTGGTCCCCGGCAACCTTCAATCCCTCGACCGCCTGCTGGGCGACCCGCCGCCGGCCATGGATTTCGAGGCGGCCGATCTGCTGCACGATTGCTTTCCGCGCGGCACCCGCCATTCCGGCAACCGGGTGCTGCTGGCGGTGGCCCGCAACCTGACCCGCAATTTCGGCCGCCCCGGCCGCCTGCCCATGACCAGCGGCAAGGCCTGGACCATGCTCGCTCCGGCGGTCTTCGCCGACCAGATGGCGGCCCAACTGGCCGAGATCAGCGACTTCATCCTGACCTGGCAGGCCCAGGAAAAGAGCTTCCTGATCCTGGAATTCGCCGAGGTGGAGCTGATCGAATATCTGTTCGAGCATCTGCACCCCCGGCGCCACGGCGTCCTGCTGATCAAGGTGATGGAGTTCAAGGTGCTGTCCACCCGCCGCGCCGGGCTGCTGCGCCGTATTCCGGCGCGGGTCAGGCGCTTCGTCCAGCACACGGCGGGGGCCGATCCCTCGGTGCCGCTGACCTATGCCCGGGATTCCGCCATCCTGCTGGAGCTGATCGAGCGGCGGGTGGGCTTCCGGCCGGTGACCGAAGCCGCCGCCGCCGCCCGCGCCGAGGTGGAGAAGATTCTCGCCCGCCTCTCTCCCCCGTCCCCGGAGCCGGGAGCGTCACCGCCGCTCGCCCCGCCGCCGGCCAAATCCGATCTCGAGCAGATCATGCAGACGCTGGGGGCGCCCCCCGCCCCCGCCGCCCCCACGCCGGCTCCGCGGGAGATGCCGGACCGCATTTCCGCCACCTCGCCGCCCGTACTGCCGGTTCAGGCGGTCTCGGTCGCCGCGCCACCCCGCCCCGCCGCCCCACCCCGCCCCGCCGCCCTGCCGGTACCGGCGGTTCCGCTCCGCAAGCGCTTCGGCAACCGGCAGAAGACCGAGGCGGTGATGCGGGTGCTGGCCGGGGAAAGCCGCGAGCAGGTGGCCGCCACCTGCGGCGCGACGCCGGAGATGCTGGACGGATGGCTGGAATCCTTCCTCAGCGGCGGAAGCTCGGCCCTGGCTCCCAAGGCTCCGGCACGGGCCAGGCCGCGCCAGGCCCGGACCAAGACGGCGGCGGTGGAGTCCGCCTCCCTCGACGACCTCAAGAGCAAGCTGCACGCCCTGCTCCAGACGGTCGAGGTCCTCAGCACCCAGATCCAGGCCCTGCCGCCGGAGCCGGTGGCGGCCCCGCCCGCCGCTCTGCCGCCGCCCGCCCCGCCGCAAAATGCCGCCGCTCCGGCCGAGACTCCGCCCGGCTTCCCCGCCGAGGACCCCAATCCGCCGCCCCGGCCGAAGCGCAGCCGCAAATCCCCGCGGCGGTGAGATACCGTGGAAATCAAAGCCAATAATTGACACGCCTCGTCACGCCACGCCTTTTGGGTGGCGTCGGAATATAGGAAGACGATCCGCGCCGTTCCATCCTCTCCGCCTCGACGGCCGGATCACCCGGCGATAAGTCGGATCGGATGATCGATTCGGGAGGATATTCCCGTAAGGACTATATGCCTTACGGCTATATCGCGCCGGCTCCATGACGAAACATGACGGAGATCACAGACAGCCAAAGCGGCAGACTGCCTTGCTTCCATTGAAGCAAGGGGGTGTACTGCCCTCCGGCGCGAAACAACGCGTCACATAGTGCGACGACTTGTTATTGTACGTAACTCGGTGTTTATGATTTCCCTGTCGTAATTATTCTGGAGGCTTGACCCCATGGCGCGGATCGCGGTGGTCGAGGACGAAGCTCCTCTTCGGGCGGATCTGGTCGAGTACCTTTCGGCGTGCGGGCACGATGTGATCGGCTGCGGCGACGGCAAGGAGCTTGACCGCGCCCTGGATGAACGTCCCGTCGAAATCATCATTCTCGACATCAACCTGCCGGGAGAGGGGGGATTCTCCATCGCCGGCCGGCTTCGTTCCCATTCCGACATCGGCATCATCATGCTGACGGCGCGCGGCCTGAACGTGGACCGCGTGGTCGGTCTGGAGGTGGGGGCCGACGTCTACATGGTCAAGCCGGTGGAACTGCGCGAACTGGAAGCCCAGGTCCGCACCCTGGCCCGGCGCATGCGCGTCTCCCAGCCCGCCCTGCAGCACGAATCCCGCCCGGCCCCCGAGGCACCGCCGCCGCCATCCGCCGCGCCGGCGGTTCCCACCGAGTGGATCTACGACCAGTTGACCTGGACGCTGATCGCTCCCGACGGCAAATCCATCAAGCTGACCGGCAACGAGCGGGTCTTCGTCTCGCTGCTGGTGACCCGACCGGGTGAGCCGGTGTCGCGCGACGAGATCTTCCGGGCTCTGGGCAAGCGCGGCTGGGACCCGGCCGACCGCTCGGTGGATTCCATGGTCCGCCGCCTGCGGGCCAAGGGCGACCAGGCCTTCGGCCATCCGCTGCCCATCGAGTCGGTCCACAGCGTCGGCTATGCCTTCGCCGCGCCGGTCGGCCTGCGGTAATCCATGGCGGGACCGCGCAAACTTGCGTTAAAGCCGCGCGGCACCCCCTCCGCCCCCGCCTCCTCGGCCCCGCCGTGGCCCATCCTGATCGTCGACGACGACGAACAGGTTCTGCAGATGACCCGGGTCATTCTGCGCGACCTGTCGTATCTGGGGCGGCCGTTCAAGTGCATCGAGGCGGCCTCGGCCGCCGAGGCCGCCGCCATCCTCGACCTGCAGCCCGAAATTCCGGTGGTGCTGCTGGACGTGGTGATGGAGACCCCCGATGCCGGCCTGCGCCTGGTCCGCCACATCCGCGAGGAGCTGGGCAACCGCACCGTCCGCATCATCCTGCGCACCGGCCAGCCCGGCGACGCCCCCGAGCGCGACGTGGTGCTGGCCTACGATATCAACGACTACAAGAGCAAGGCGGAGCTGACCGCCCAGAAGATGTTCACCGCCCTGGTGGGCGCGCTGCGCGCCTGGGGCGACATCACCACCATCCAGCGCCTCGCCGCCGAACTGTCCGATCTCAACGCCTCGCTGGAGCGCAAGGTGGAGGACCGCACGGCGGAACTGCGCGAAAGCAACGAGGCCCTGGCCCGCTCCAAGACCCGCACCGAGACGGCGCTGATGCGCGAGACCGAGGCCAAGGGGCAACTGCGCCAATTCCTCTCCATGGTCAGCCACGAGTTCCGCACCCCGCTGGCCATCATCGATTCCTCGGCCCAGATGCTGCGTATCCGGGTCGAAAAGAGCGATCCCGGCGGCGTGGCCCGCCTGGACACCATCCGGGGCGGCGTGCAGCGGCTGTTGGGCCTGATCGACACCTGTCTGGCCGACGAGCAGTTGGACAGCGGCCGCATCGTGCTGCACGAGAAGTCCTTCGACATCGGCCCGATGATCGAGGTGACCCTGTCCCATTACCGGGTGGCGTCGCCCACCCACCTGTACCGTGCGGAGGCGGCTCCCGGCCTGACCGTGTGGGGCGACCCCGGCATGATCGCCCTGGTGATCAACAATCTGGTGGGCAACGCGGTGAAGTACTCCCCGGCCGGTTCCCAGGTCAGGGTCGAGGCCGCCTCCGACGGCGCCGACGTGGCCATCAGCGTCACCGACCAGGGCATGGGCATCCCGTCCGAGGACCTGCCAAACATCTTCGAGCGCTTCCACCGCGCCGCCAATTCCAAGGGCATCCCCGGCTCGGGGATCGGCCTGCACATGGTGCGCCAGATCGTCGAGATGCATGGCGGCACGGTGACGGTGGAAAGCCGGCTGAAGACGGGTTCGCGCTTCACCGTGCGCCTGCGCCCGTCGCCCGGCGCGGGAGCCGAGGGAATCGACCCGGTACAAGACGGCTTGAGCGCCCCCGCCCCCGATGATACCGTCGACGCTCTTGGTGAAGGCAACAGGTAGCCGGCATGCTTGCGAAACAGTACCGATCGTTCAAGCACGACCTCGACCAGCGCGGCATCATCTTCTCGTTCTCGGGCTATCTGTCCGAGGAGATCCTGTATTCCCTGGGCAACGCGCTGCGCCAGAAGATGACGCTGGAGGATGCCAACGTCACCACGGTGAAGAAGGTGTTCTCGGTCTTCGTCGAGCAAGCCCAGAACATCATCCGCTATTCGGCCGAGAAGCTGTCGGGGGACAAGGGGCAATCCATCGAGCTGTCGTCGGGCATGGTGACCATCGGCACCGAGAACGACCGGTTCTTCATCGTCTGCGCCAACGTGGTGATGGCCGCGGACGAGCCCCGGCTGCGGGAACGGCTGGAACGGCTGCGCTCCATGGATCGCGAGGCCATCAAGGCCTACTACAAGGAGCAATTGCGCGAGGCGCCCGAGGAGCAGAGCAAGGGCGCCACCATCGGCCTGATCGAGATCGCCCGGCGCGCCAGCGCACCCATCGAGTTCGATTTCGACCCCATCGATGACCAGAAGTTCTTCTTCTGCATGAAGGTCTCCATCTGAGGTGCTTATGGACAATTTGACGATCGCGGCCACCGAACGCTCGCCTGCGGTGGATTTCGATTTCGCCGCCGGGCGCCTCAGCCTGAAGGGCGAGTCCTATCCCGAGGATGCGTCGGCCGTGTTCGGCCCCATCTTCTCGGCCCTGGAGGCCTTTCTGGGCTCGGCCAAGGGCCGCGACGTGGCGTTCGACTTCGACCTGACCTATTTCAACAGCTCCAGCGCCAAGGCGCTGATGAACATGTTCCAGATGCTCGACCAGGCGGCGGAAGCCGGTTGCCGCATCACCGTCAACTGGGCCTACGCCCCCGACGACGACACCATGAAGGAGTTCGGCGAGGATTTCGCCGAAGACCTGAACCACGTCGCCTTCAACCTGGTCAGCGTTGAGTAGCTTCAACCTCTTCGACGCCGAGGAAAAAAGCCTCGAACAGGCCGAAGACCTGCGCCGGAGGCTGGAGCAGGCCCCCGAGCCGGTGCGCGACGGCATCGCCACGCTGATCGAGGCCTACAGCCGCAGCGTCCGCGAGCAGCGCCGTCTGGTCCGCGTCTCGGACCGCCTGCAGGCCCAGCTCGCCTCGGTCAACCAGGAACTGGGCAAGCGCAAGGCCGAGGCCGAGGATGCCCTGGAAACCCTGAAGGCCGCCCAGGAATCCCTGGTCCAGGCGGAAAAGCTCGCCTCGCTGGGCGCCCTGGTGGGCGGCGTCGCCCACGAGATCAACACCCCCGTGGGGATCGCCCTGTCCTGCGCCTCCCATCTGGCCGATTCCACCGCCTCCATGCGCAAGCTGTTCGAGGCCGACGACATCTCGGTCGAGGATTTCGAGCGCTTCATGGACACGGTCAAGGACACCACCGGCCTGATCCTGACCAATGTGGAGCGCGCCGCCGAACTGATCCGCAGCTTCAAGCAGGTGGCGGTGGACCGCACCTCGTCGGAACGCCGCCGCTTCGATCTGGCCACCTATATCCGCGAGACCCTGGCCAGCCTGGGACCGCACCTGCGCCAGGCGGGCCACACGGTGCTCCTCGCCTGCCCCGAGGGCATCGTCATGGACAGCTATCCCGGCGCCCTGTCGCAGGTGCTGGGCAATTTCATCATGAATTCCCTGGTCCACGGCTACGATTCCGGCCAGACCGGCACCTTGTCCATCACGGTGGAGCGCGACGGTGCCGAGTCCGTGCGCCTGACCTATGGGGACGACGGCAAGGGCATCCCCGACGAGCATCTGGGCCGCATCTTCGATCCGTTCTTCACCACCCGACGCGGCAGCGGCGGCTCCGGCCTGGGGCTGCACATCGTCTACAATCTGGTGACCGGTCCGCTGGCCGGCAGTGTCGCCGCCGAATCGCCGGCCGGGCGCGGCACCGTCTTCACCATCCTGATGCCCCTCAGCCCCTAACCATTCGTCACACTCCGGTGCAAACCGGGGGTGGCATGACCAATGGCCTGGGTAGAACATGAGACAATGAGCAACAACCCGAACGTCACGGGCCCTGCCCCGGCCGGCAAGGCCAAGCTTTCGCTGCGGCGGGCCGAACATCCACAGCCGACCGATGGCGCCGCGCCATGGCCGGTGCTGGTGGTGGACGACGACCCCGACGTCCATTCCATGACCCGGGTGCTGCTGCGCGACTTCAGCTTCCAGGGCAAGGGGTTCGAGGTGATCAGCGCCATGTCGGGCACCGAGGCCCGCGCCGTGCTGGCCTGCCGCCAGGATATCCCGGTGATGCTGCTGGACGTGGTGATGGAGACGCCCGATGCCGGCCTGTCGCTGATCCGCCATGTGCGCGACGACCTGGGCAACCGCCGGCTGGCCATCGTGCTGCGCACCGGTCAGCCGGGCGAGGCCCCCGAGCGCGACGTCATGCTGGCCTACGACATCAACGACTACCGCTCCAAGACCGAACTGACCGCCCAGAAGCTGTTCACCTCACTGATCGGCGGGCTGCGCTCGTGGATTCACCTATCGACCATCGAGGCCATGGCCTCGACCCTCGAACGCCGGGTGACCGAGCGGACCTGCCAGTTGGACGAGGCGCGGCGTTTCGCCGAAAGCCTGGTGGAACTGCTGCCCAATCCCCTGTGGTTCAAGGACCCCGACGGCTCGCTGCGCCTCTATAACCGCGCCTTCCGCGAGATGTTCGCCGTCGGCCCCGAGGACTGGCACGGCATGCCGGCCGCCGCCGTGCTGCCCCATCCCCTGGCCGATCTGGACCAGCAGGCCGATGACGGCCTGTCGAGGGGTGGGCAGGGGGGAATGTCGTTCGAGACCTCGCTCGACCGGGCGGACGGCACCCGTACCCTGGTGGTCAGCAAGGGCATGGTGCGCAGCGATTGCCGCGGCACTCCGGACGAGCCCATGGGCACCATCGGCATCGTCACCGACATCACCGAGCGCAAGCGGATGGAAAGCCAGTTGCGCCATCTGGCCACCACCGACGACCTGACCGGCTGCCTCAACCGCCGCGCCTTCTTCGTCACCGCCGAGCAGGAATTGGAGCGTTCGGGCCGTTACGGCGGCTCAGTCTCGGTACTGATGATCGACATCGACCACTTCAAGCAGGTCAACGACCGCTTCGGCCACGCGGTGGGCGACCGGGCGCTGAAGGCCGCCACCGCCGCCATCCGCGCCAATCTGCGCGAGATCGATTCCTTCGGCCGGCTGGGGGGCGAGGAATTCGCCGCCATGCTGCCCGAGACGTCGCTGGCCGGCGCACTGCTGGTGGCCGAGCGCCTGCGTCAGGCGGTGGCCGCCATCGACCTGCCGCTGGGCGAGGGTCAGCCACCGCTGCGGATCACCGCCAGCCTGGGCGTCGCCGAACGGACCTCCGAGGCATCCGGCCTCGACCAGATCCTGGCCCGCGCCGACACCGCGCTGTATCGGGCCAAGGCCGCCGGACGCAACCGCGTCCTGACCTAGAAAAAGCCGGCAACCGCGTCCTGACCCAGAGCGGCGCGCCTCAAATATGAGGCGCGCCGCTCCAGCGCCCGTTGAGGGCGCGGCCAAGGGCGCGGATGCGCCCGCCCGGCGAGGGACAATGATAAAGCCTATAGCGTGATGCACATTTTGGGCATCACGCTATAGAAAAAGCCGGCAACCGCGTCCTGGCTTAAAAACCCCGTCCTGATTAATCGCGTCCTCGCCCGAGGGTTCAACCACCCCTTCCCCATCCCGCCTACTTCCGTCATAGTGTGACGAGGCGTGACAGGCCGCACCGAAATGCGGCGAAGAGGGGATCGCGGATGCTGAGAATTTGCCTCGTCATTCTGGGCATGCTGGCGGCTCTGCCCGCCTGGGCCGGGCAGGTGATCAAGGTTGGCGGCTACGAGTTCGCCCCCTTCGTGGAGACCAACGCGGCGGGTCAGCCGGATGGGCTGGCGTTGCGCCTGATCGAGGCCATGAACGCCCACCAGGACCGCTTCACCTTCCAGTTCGTCCCCACCTCGCCCAACCGCCGGTACAAGGATTTCGAGGCCGGCCATTTCGACGCCATCCTGTTCGAAAGCCCCGACTGGGGATGGACCGAGCGCAAGCTGCCCATCCGGGCATCCCGCGTCTTCCTCGACGGCGGCGAGCTTTACGTCGCCCTGGCCCAGCCGGGGCGGGGGCAGGAGTTCTTCGCCGACCTGTCGGGCAAGCGCATGGTGGGGCTGCTGGGCTACCATTACGGCTTCGCCGGCTTCGAGGCCGACCCGGCCGTGCTGGCGTCGCGCTTCCGCATAACCCTGGTCCGGGACAATTCCGCCAGCATCGAGGCCATTCTCAAGGATCGTGGCGACGTGGCGGTGGTCACCGACGCCTATCTGAAGCGCTGGCTGCGCAGCCGGCCCGAGGCCGCCCCGCGCCTGCTGGTCTCCGAACGCTTCGACCAGCGCTACGCCCACCGCGCCCTGGTGCGGGCCGGCGGGCCGATCACCACCGAGGACATGGACAAGATCCTGTCCGCCATGGACCTGGACGGCACCCTGACCCGCCTGTGGCGCGAGTTCGGCATCAGGGACTGAGGCCCTCCCGCCCCCTTTTTCGAAACGCTCGAAATATTGCGCCCCACGCCACATCCGGCATAATGGTACCGCAATGCCATTATGAGGGCCGCCATGCGCTACCGCCATCTGCTGTCGCCGATCACCTTCCGCGGCGTCACGCTGCCCAACCGCATGATCATGGGCTCCATGCATCTGGGCTTCGAAGGCCTGCCCGATGCCTGGCCCCGGCTGGCCGAGTTCTATGCCGAGCGGGCCAAGGGCGGCATCGGCCTGATCGTCACCGGCGGCGTGGCCCCCAACGAGCAGGGCAATTTCGGCCATGACGGCACGGTGCTGACCTCCGAGGCGGAGCTGGGCGGCCACCGGCTGGTGACGGGGGCGGTACATGCCCAGGGCGGGCGGATCATCATGCAGATCCTGCATTGCGGCCGCTATTCCCGGCAAAAGGACATCGTGGCGCCATCGGCCATCCGCGCGCCCATCAACAGCCAGACCCCGCGCGAACTCTCCGATGCCGAGATCGAAAAGACGGTGGCCGATTACGCCCGCTGCGCCCGGCTGGCCATCCAGGCCGGCTATGACGGCGTCGAGGTCATGGCCTCGGAAGGCTATCTGATCAACGAGTTCCTGGCGCCGCGCACCAACAAGCGCACCGACCGCTGGGGCGGCGACCTGCACGGCCGCATGCGCATCCTGGTGGAGATCGTCCGTGCCGTGCGCGCCGCCCTGGGCGAGGTCCCCATGATGAGCGTGCGCCTGTCCATGGTCGATCTGGTGGAGGACGGCCTGACCGCCGACGAAGTGGTGGCCGTCGCCCGAGCCATCGAGTCCGAGGGCTGCGACCTGATCAACAGCGGCATCGGCTGGCACGAGGCGCGGGTACCGACCATCGCCCACACGGTGCCCCAGGGGGCCTGGAGCTGGGCCACCGCCCGGGTCAAGGCAATGGTCGGGATTCCCGTGGCGGCCAGCAACCGCATCAGGACCCCGGATATGGCCGAATCCCTGATCGCCGAGGGCCAGTGCGACATGGTCAGCATGGCGCGTCCCCTGCTGGCCGACCCCGCCTTCGCCGCCAAGGTGGCGGCCGGCGAGCCCGACGGCATCAACGCCTGCATCGGCTGCAACCAGGGCTGTCTCGACCCCATCTTCTCGGGCGGCGCCGCCACCTGTCTGGTCAATCCCCGCGCCGGGCGGGAAGGCGAGTTCATGTCGCGGCAGCCCTGCGAAACCCGGCGCATCGCCGTGGTGGGCGGCGGCCCCGCCGGTCTGGCCTGCGCCCTGGAAGCGGCCCGGCGCGGCCATCAGGTCGCCCTGTTCGACGCCTCCCACGAGTTGGGCGGCCAGTTCATCCTGGCCCGCGCCGTGCCGGGCAAGGAGGAATACCTCGCCACCCCCGCCTATTACACCCAGGCCTTGAAGCGGGCCGGTGTCGAACTGCATCTGGGCCGCCCGGCCACCGCCCGCGATCTCGCCTCCTACGGCCGCATCGTGCTGGCCACCGGCATACGGCCGCGCAAGCTCGACCTGCCCGGCGCCGACCACGAAAAGGTGGTGGGCTACGAAGACATCCTGTCGGGTCGAAAGAGGGCCGGCGCCCGGGTGGCGATCATGGGCTCGGGCGGTATCGGCTTTGATACCGCGCTGTATCTGGTCGGCGAGGATCACGAGACGGATTTCAACGCCGAATGGGGCATCGACCGCGCCTTCACCGGACGCGGTGGCCTGACCGAGCCGGTGGCCCCGCCGCCGGCCCGGCGCGCCATCACCATGCTGCAGCGCAAGGCCGAGCGTCCCGGTACCGGCCTGGGCAAGACCACCGGCTGGATTCACAAGGCCCACCTGCAACGCCACCACGTGGACATGCTGGCGGGCGTCACCTACCGCTTCATCGACGACCGGGGCCTGCACATCACCCTGAACGGCGAGGACAGGCTGATCGAGGCCGACACCGTCATCGTCTGCATCGGCCAGGAGCCGCGCCGCGATCTGGCCGACGAGTTGCGGGCCCTGGGCCGTGACGTCCAACTGATCGGCGGCGCCCGCGACGCTTCCAGGCTCGATGCCCTGGCCGCCTTCGAGGAAGGAACGCGGCTGGGGCTGGCGCTGTAGGCCAACGGTCTGTCTCGCCCGCCATACGCCGTCAGCCGGCCTGGCCACCGGAGAGGCTGGGCGGGACGACGCGGAAAGTGGCGCCCTGGCCCGGCTCGGACTCGGCGGTGATCGGGCCGCCGCCGTCATGGACGGCCCGGTGAACGACGTCTGCGATATCCATCTGGGAGGTAAGCCCCTCCTTCATGAAGGCGATGTTACCCCCCAAGTACTGGGTGGGAGTATTGATCTCATGGGCGATGCCGCCGGCCAGGGTGCCCAGCGCCTCCATGCGCTCGATCATGGTGGCCCGCTCCTTCTCGGCGGCGCGGCGTTCGGTCACGTCCTGCAGGCTGATCAGCGTCACCGTCCCCGAGACCGGCAATCGCCCAAGGGCATGCACGATCCGCCCCGATTCGCCCACCTTGAATTCCAGATCCAGGGATACGCGATCCAGGGCGGAGAAGGCATCGGCCAGACGCCGGCGCATGTCGGGCTCCACATGGGCGAAGACCTGATGAACGGCGCCGCCGATCATGCCCTCGGGCAGGTCCAGCATGGCCGCCGCCCCCTCGCCGATGGTGAGTTCGCCGGTGGCCGGCTGGTATTCCAGATGGCTGAGCGAGGCGATCCGCTGGGCATCGCCGAGGCGCCGCTTGGCCTGCTCCATATCCTGGGCAAAGCGCATGGCCACGTCGGCCCGGTCCATGCCCGCATTGACGTAGAACAGGTAGAACAGGGTCGCCAGCAGCCCAAGCCCAAGCGTGACGTGGGAGGCCAGCGGCCGGCCGTTCTCGGCGAAAGCCGGACCGGGACTGGCCACCAGCCTCCAGACGCGGCCCGCCACCTCGAAGGATTGGGCCACGTGGATGCCGGCCTGAAGATCCTCCAGGGTACGGGTCGAGGCCTTGGGCGCCAGCAGGCTGCTCTCCGGCGGCGCCGAGGTGTCGAACAGGTGCAGGTCCACCAGACGGGGCCGTTGCCCGTTTTCCTCCGCCGCCTCGGACGAGGCCACCAGATCGCCCAGGCGGAAAACGCCCGACACATAGCCGAGCAGATTCCGCCGGTTACGCCCGAGATCGTCGGTGCGCCCGCCCTGGTAGACCGGGGCCAGGACCAGCACCCCGTATTGCTCGCCGGTCTCCTGCACCAGGGTGATGCGCCCGGTCACCACCGGCCGGCCGCTGTCGCGCGCCGCGCTCAGCGCCGCCCGGCGAACCGGATGGGAGGCGAGATCGAAGCCCGCCGCCTTCTCGTTCCCCTGCAGGGGCTCGATGTAATAGACCGGGATATATTCCGGGCGGCGGGCCACGGGAACCGGATTGCCCTGGTCATCGCGCTCGAAGATGAAGAAGCCCGCGCGCCCCTCGCGCCGCGCCAGAATATTGTAGGTGGACAAGGTCTCGGGGCTGACGCGCGGGTCCCAGGACAGGGCCTGGATGAAATCGTGCTTGGCCAGGGTGGTCTCCACCATGCGGCGGAATCCCACCGCGTCGGTCGCCAGGGGAGGCGTGGCGGTAAAGTGGCCCACCACCATGTCCACGGCGTTCAACGCGATGTCCACGTTGGCATGCACCGCGACCAGACGCTGCTCGGCCAATTGGCGGAAGCGGGCTTCCTGGCTGGCCTGCTCCAGGTGCGAGACCATCAGGAACAGTACCGCCGAGACGCCGAATCCCAGCAGCGAAACAGGCAGAAGCCGGCGGACGATCCTGGCGGATGGTGACATGGGCATGGCGAATTCCCTTTCGACCCCAGGGAACACTCTGCCAGGACACAATACCTTCGGTCACCCCCAAATGGTGGTATGCATAGGTGTTATTACAGATTCATCCCGGCCACCCAGCCCGACGACCACGCCCACTGGAAGTTATAGCCGCCCAGCCAGCCGGCCACGTCCACCGCCTCGCCGACGAAGAACAGGCCCGGATGGGATTTGGCCGCCATGGTCTTGGATGAAAGACCGGCCGTATCGACGCCGCCCAGGGTCACCTCGGCGGTGCGATAGCCCTCGCTGCCCGCCGGAACCAGCGGCCACTCGGACAACAGGCGGGCCAACGTGGCCAGGGCGGCATTAGTCGACTGACCGATCGGTCGGCCCAGCAATCCGGCCCGCTCGGCCAGGGCGCGGGCCAGCCGGGCGGGCAGCCACTCGCCGACGATGGTCTCCACCTGGGCGTTGGGGCGGGCGGCCTTGCGCTCCAGCAGCCGGGCGCCGGCATCCTGGTCGGGCAGCAGATTGAGCAAGATCGACTGACCGGTCTGCCAATAGGAACTGATCTGCAGGATGGCCGGCCCCGACAGACCGCGATGGGTGAACAGCACCGCCTCGCGGAACCGCGCCTTGCCGAAACGCACCTCGGCGGGAACGGCGATGCCGGCCAGATCGCGCATCAGGTCGAGGTCGGCGCCGGTGAAGGTCAACGGCACCAGACCGGGCCGGGGCGCCACCACCGACAGGCCATAGCGCCCGGCCAGGGCATGGGCGAAGCCGGTCGCGCCAATCTTGGGCACCGACAGGCCGCCGGTGGCGATCACCAGGGCGGCGGCCTCATAGGTTCCCCGGCTGGTCGCCACCCGGAAGGGGCCGTCGCCGGTCACCGCGCCGACCTTGGCCCCCAGCACCATCTCCACGCCCCCCGCCCCGCATTCGGCCAGGAGCATGGAAACGATGTCACCGGCCGAGACGTCGCAGAACAGCTGGCCGTGCTCGCGCTCGTGCCAGGCGATGCGGTAACGCTTCATCAGGTCGAGGAAATCGGCCGGGCCATAGCGCTTCAGCGCCGAGGTGGCGTAATGGGGATTGGCCGACAGGTATTGGGCCGGTGTCACGGTGCGGTTGGTGAAGTTGCACTTGCCGCCGCCCGAGATGAGGATCTTGCGCCCCGGCTGGTCGTTGTGGTCCACCACCGCCACCCGCTTGCCGCGCGCCGAGGCCACGGCGGCACACATCAGCCCGGCGGCGCCGGCACCGATCACGATGACATCGAAGGGGGAAGAAAGGGTCATGGGCTGGGTTCTACCCCATCCGGTCGCGCCACTCCAGCAGGCGGTAGACGGCGCGGCCCAGGGTCGCGGCGTCGGCAAGGCCCGAGGCTGTAAGATCGGCATGGGCCAGATTGCCCAGACGGTAGAGCCGCCCACGGGGCACCGCCGCCGCCAAGGCCTCGCCCTCGCCCACCGGCACGATGCGGTCGTCGCTGCCGTGGATGACCAGCACCTCCGGGGCAAAACCCGACAGATCACGCGCGGCGAGGTCCAGGCGGCTGATCTCGTCGCCGATACCAGGCGGCAGGCCATCGATCAATTCCGGCACCCTTGCGGGATCGGCGTTGTCGAGCAGCGCCATGACCGCGCGCCCCTGGGGCCCCAGCCGCCCGGTCAGATCGCCGATGGCCGCACCCAAATCGGCCATGCGCCGCCGGGCGACGGCTTCCAGCAGGATGCGGTCGCCGGAATCGGTCAGGCGGCGGGCATTGCTCAGCACGAAGACCCACTTGCCGTAGGCATTGGGCTCCAGCCGCTTGCCCCGCCAGAAGCCGGTGGTGAAGAAGCCGATCACCCGGCGCGCGTCATAGGGCGGCCCCACCGCCACCATCACGGCGACCTTGGCCGCCACATCGGGCTCCAGACCGGCCAGCACCGCCGGGACGGCGGCGTAGGAGATGGCGGCCAATGCCACTTTGTTCCCCGGCGCGCGGCGCACCGCCTCGGCTACCTCGGCGGCATCGGCGGCCGACAGGGTCAGGGCCTTGGCCCCCGCCAGATCGGGCACCATCACCCGCCAGCCCGCCCCCACCAGGGCGGCGGCGAAGCGGACCAGACGGGGATCATCCTTGCCGGCGATCGCGGCGCCGGGCAGCAGCACCAGCACCGGCCCCCTCTCGCCGTGAAGATCGGCGCGCCCGCCGCCATAGGTCATGGAGCGGACGGCGGCAGGGGCGGGAGAGCCGGCCAGGGCCACCATCAGGCGGGCGGTATCGATGGCGCGGCGGCCGGGCGGCGACAGCAGGCCGAGGATGGCGACGAGAAGGAGGGCGACGACGATGAGGCCGGCGCGCCTCACACCTCGATCTCCCCCAGCTTGGCCTGGGTCTCCTTCAGGCGGTCGGCCTTCTTCTTCATGTCGTGCTCCATGCGCTTGATGCGCTTGTCCAATTCCTCGATATGGGCGAGGCGTTCGACCCGCTTCTGCTTGTTGTAGCCTGAGGTGAAGCGCTTGATGCCCCAATCGGCGGTGACGAAGAACAGGGCGGCGCCCGCCACCAGCACGATGATGGCCGCCACGCCGCCATAGGCGCTGTTGACCGCCACCATGGCGCCCCAGAAGCCGATGGTCACCAGCGACGACGCCGAGGCCAGCACCAGCCGGTTGACCGTCTGGTCATGGCGCGTCTGGCGTTTCTCGTGCTCGCGCATGGCGTTGACGATCTCTTCCTTGGCGATGGCCTGCCAGGTGCGGAACGACATGCCCTTGACCGTCCGGTTGTCGCGGATGGTCTGTTCCAGCTTGCGCACCAGATAATCGGCCTTTTGTTCCGGCGTCGGGCCTTCGGCGGCCAAATCCCGTCTCCCGCGGTGTCGAGGTCCGCAGTCTAAACGCGGCTCAGCCTTTCCGGAAAGGCCCTTCCATGGCCTGCTCGGCCATGTCTTCGGCCACCATGGCGCGCTCGTGGGCCAGATAGCGGGCCACCGGCTCGGCCAGGCCGGGATCGGCGATCCAGTGGGCGGAATAGGTGGGGACCGGCAGATAGCCCCGGCTGACCTTGTGTTCTCCCTGAGCGCCGGCCTCGACGCGGGCCAGGCCGTGGGCGATGGCGAAGTCCAGGGCGCGGTAGTAGCACGCCTCGAAATGCAGGAAATCCACCTGCCGCCCGCCTCCCCCGCCCCAGGTGCGGCCGTAGAGCGTGTCGGCGCCCAGCATGTTGAAGGCGGCGCCCAAGGGCTCGCCGTCGGCTTCCGCCCACACCAGCACCACGCTGTCGGCCAGGACCGAGGCCGACAACTCCTCGAAGAAGGCGCGGTTGACATAGGCGCGGCCCCATTTGCGGTCCACCGTGGCCTGATAGAAGGCATGGAAGACGTCCCAGTGCCGCGCCTTGACGTCGCCGCCCACCAGGGTGGAGAGGCTGACTCCCGACCGCGCCACCGCGTCGCGCTCCTTGCGGATCTGCTTGCGCTTCCTGGAGGACAATTGCCCAAGGAAGTCTTCGAAACTCCCATAGCCCTGGTTGCGCCAGTGATACTGGCTGCCCAGGCGCTGCAGATAGCCGGCCTCGCCCAGGCCGTCATACTCGGCCTCGGTCGGGAAGGTGACATGCGCCGAACTGACGCCCAGCCGCCGGGCCAGATCGATCATGGAGCTTGCCAGCACCCGGCGCAGCCGCTGCCCGTCCTCGGCCGGATGGACCAGCAGGCGCGGCCCGGTGACGGGGGTGAAGGGCACGGCGCATTGCAGCTTGGGATAATACTTGCCGCCGGCCCGCTCGTAGGCCTGGGCCCAGCTCCAGTCGAAGACGTATTCGCCGAAGGAATGGCTTTTGAGATAAAGCGGCGCCGCCGCCAGCAGCCGCCCCTCGCCGTCGCGCACCGCCAGATGGCGCGGCAGCCAGCCGGTGCGCGAGCAGGCGGACCCGGACCGCTCCATGGCGTCGACGAAGGCGTGGCGGATAAAGGGATTGTCCGTGCCGGCACAGGCATCCCACTCGGCGGCCTCGATCTCCGAGACGGCGGACAGGATGGTGACGGTCAGATGTTTTTCTCCATCGGGCATGCCCCGAAGATGAGGGCGATCGGGAGGAATTCCAAGATGTGCATGCCCGTCATGACGCATCCCGCCCCTTCGGGGAGTATCAATTCCTGTGCCGGAAGTGCTATGGGAGGGCCCGCACACCCCGAACCTCGCGGATCATGAGCGCTCCCATCGATTTCTCCTCGCTGCCCCAGGCGGAGTTGACCGACGACGGCGGCAAGCCCATCAGGGCCCGCCTGCTCGCCACCCGCCATATCGCGTCGGCGGTGGCCGAGGCGGTGCGCGCCAACTGGGCGGTGATGCCGGCCGGCGGACTGACCAGCGCCATCGGGTCCTATGACTACAAGGACGAAGAGATCGCCGGTTTCGCCGGCATCGTCGCCATCCGCCCCAAGGGCGCGCTGACCGCCGAGATGGTCGCCGCCGATACGCCGCTCGCCCGGATCGAGACCCATCAGGTGGCCATCGATGCCGGCAAGGGACTGGTATCGGCCGGTGCCGGCCTGACTTTCACCCAGGTCAACGCCGCCCTGGCCGAAGCCGTCGGCCCCAACGCCCGCGTCCTGGTCGACCTGACCAGCATCGGTTCGGCCTTCGTCGGCGGCGTGGTAGCGACCGGCGGCATGGGGCCGCTGCGCCTCAGCCCGCTGGGCACCCTGGACGCCGTCTGCGTGGCCGATGGCGGCGACGAGCCCCGTCTGGCCGAGGCCGAGGCCATGGCCGACGTGCAGGGCATGCAGGGCTGGACCGGCATGGTCACCGCCGCCCGTTTCCGCTTCTTCGAGGTCCCGGCCGGCGAGTTCGGTCTGGTGCTGCCGGTGCAGGGCTCGGACGTGGACACCATCGCCGGCCTGTTGTCCTGGCTGCGCCCCTGGACCCGCATTTCCCTGCCCGAAGCCGGTGGCCGCGTCACCGGCGAGGGCGGCGAGACCGTGCTGAACGGCATCGAGCTGGTCAGCCGCGATTCGCTGGAGACCTTCATCGAGCACTCCGAGGAGCCGGCCCGCTCCAAGGCGCAGGGGCTGCTGCAATCGTGCGAGTATGCCGGCGCCGACATGCTGGCCTGCCTGACCGGCTGGTCGGAACTGTCCATCGACGATGTGCTGATGAGCCTCCTGGACCCCGAGACCGAGACCATCGGCGGGGTGATGATCGATTTCGGCGTCGGCTTCTCGTCGGGGGCCGAGATGGAGACCTTCCGCGCCATCCGCGAGGGTGCCCCCGATCTGGCGCGGACCAAGGCGCGCGTCGTTCAACCCGGCAAGCTGAAGCCGTGGAGCACCTCGACCGACATCAATATCGTGCTGCCCGCCGATACCGGCGCCATCGTCGCGGTACTGGAGGCCTATGCCGATTACCGCGCCGCCATCCGTTCCCTGGCCCGCGAGTTGAAGGGGGCCGTCGAGGTCGAACTGTCGGCCTACGGCCATCTGTCGCCGTCGGGCATCGATCCCCACCACCGCGTCACCCTGTTCGCCGCCCTCGGCGCCGAGGCGGCCCTGGCCGGGGCGCGTCAGGCGGTGGCGGCCAACAAGCGGACCCTGATCCACGATCTGATGTTCGCCGCCAGGAGCCATACCCTGCGGGTGACCGGCGGCGAGAAGGGGGCGCCGTCCCTGGTGGAGATCGCCCGCGCCGCCGGCGGCGAGAACCGCCTGCCCGAGGACCTCAAGGCCGCCTTCGCCCGTACCCGCGCCGCCGTGATGGCGGCACCGGTCCAGTTCAGCTTCCGCGCGCCACAGGAATTGCGGACCGGCGACTGATCACAGCGCTTCGGACGGCGCCGCCGTGGGCAGCCAAATATGCACGGTGGTTCCCTTTCCGGGCTCGGACTCCAGCCACAGCCGGCCACCGTGAATCTTGACCACCTTCTGCGCCGAGGCCAGCCCCAGGCCGGCACCGGGAAAGGTCGAGCGGGAATGCAGGCGCGAGAACGGCCGGACGATGCTCTGCAGGTATTGCGGATCGATGCCGATGCCGTTGTCACGGATGTCGATGCGCCAGCCGTCCTCCATGGCCTCGGCGGTGACGGCCACCTCGGGCACCACGTCGGGCCGCACGAACTTGATGGCATTGCTGATCAGGTTCTCGAACAGGATGAACAGCAGCACCGGATCGGCATGGAGAATGGGCAGGTCGCCGACCCGGAACTCGGCCTTGGTCCCACCGGACATGGCGCGGCAATCGACGATGGCCTGCTCCACCACCCGGCGGCAATCCACCGGGGCGAAGGCGGCCATGGGGCGGTTGGAACGGGTGTAGTCCACCAGCCCCTTGACCAGCAGGCTGAGCTGGTTGGCGCCCTCGCGGATGAAGTTCATGCTGCTGATGGCCCGTTCGGGCAGGTCGGCACCGAACTCGCGGTCCAGGCGCTGGGTATAGGCCAGGATATAGCGGATCGGCTCCTGCAGATCGTGGGAGGCGGCGAACAGCATGCGTTCCAGTTCCGCCTTGGCTTCCAGCAGCATGTCGGCGCTGTGCTTTTGCACCGTCACGTCGCGGATGGACGAGCGCGAGCCCAGCGGCTCGCCCGCCCCGTCGAAGATGGGTTGCCACGACATGGCCACCCACTGGACCGCGCCCGCCTTGGTCAGGATGCGGAACTCCATGTCGTGGCCGGATAGTCCGCCCTTGGCGGCCGCCAGGAAATCACGCACCTGGGGGCGGTCCTCCTCGACCACCACGGGCAGGGGGAAGTCCGCCATGGCGTGGCATTCGGCCACGCTGTAGCCGGTGATGCGCTCCACCGCCGGGTTGACCCAGCGCAGGTGACCGTCGACGTCGAACCAGTTCTCCCAGGCATAGGTGTAGTCGGCGATGGCGCGGAAGCGCTTCTGGCTCTCGTCCAGGTCGAGGATGCGCGATTCCACCGCGCTGGACATGGAGTTGAAGGCCTGGGTCAGCACGGCGATCTCGTCCTTGCCCTCCAGTTTGAGGCGGATGGAGAAGTCGCCGCCCGCCACCTTGAGCGACGCCCGGGTCAGCAGGGTCAGGTGACGGGTCAGCCAATAGCCGATGGCGGCCAGCAGGGTGACGGTCAGCACCACCTCGCCGATGGCGATGCCGACGCTCTGATGCAGCAATTCACGCCGCGCGATGCCGAGGAAGGCGGTGTCCAGGCCATAACGGGCCTCGCCATAGCGCTGTCCCAGGAACACGATGTCGAAGGCGCCCCGGTACTCGCCCAGGTCGGCCGACAGCACCTTGTCGGCGGGCGGCAGCGGCGCCGCCGCGTCCCGGCCCCAGGCGGCCACCACCTTTCCGCTGCTGTTGGTCACCACCATGTAGGTGATGCTTTTGGAGGTGCCCCAGCCCTCGACGATGCTTTGCAGCGCCGCGTAGTCGCGCTCGGCCAACTGGCCCGCCAGGGTGATGTTGAACGAGGCTTCCTGCGCCTGCAGCCGGAGTTCGGTGCTGGAGCCGAGATGGCTTTCGATCAGACGGACGCTGTTGGTCACCAGCAAGGTCAGCATCACCACCTCGACCACCACGCTGAACACCAGCAGGCGGAGCCGCAGGGAGTTGACCGGACGGACGGACGGAGGGCGCGAATAGCCGAAGCTCAATTCCCACTCCTGCTCTTATGACTGATCATGTCGGCATAGGGACGGGCCCGCCTGATGTCGTCGGCGTCGATGGGAACCAGCCCCTTGAAGCCGCCGGCCTTGAAGAACGCCTTTCCCCGCTCGGTATCGCCAAAGCGGCCAAGCGCGTCGCGGATCACCCGGACGGCTTCGTCTCCCAGCCGGGCATGGGCCAGGATGAACTGATGGGGCATGTGCAGACGGCTGGGAAAGAAAACCACCCGGTCGCGCAGATCCTCGGGAACCTGCTGCATCACCGAAGGGCTGCTGATGGCCGCGTCGGCGTCGCCGATGGCCACCGCCCGGATGGCGGTGGAATGGCTGGCTACCTCGCGCAGGTCGTAATCCTTTCCCGCCCGCAGGTGGTAATCGACCCACAGCCAGGTTTCGGCCACCACCGACAGGGCCGCCAGCCGGTCGGCGGTCAGGACGCGCCGGCCGCGCAATTGCGCCGCCTCGCGCAATTCGCTGCCCTTGGGCACCACGATCAGCGGCGTCAGTTCCTGGTCGTAGTGGTACAGCGGCACATAGCCGCGATCATAGGCCAGCACCCCGAAATGGGGCGCGGCGACCAGCACGTCGAATTCCTCGGCCTGCACGTCGTCCAGATAGGCCTGGAAGTTGGGGGCGGTATAAAGCTCCACCGGACGGCCAAGGGCCTCCTGCAGATGCTGGCGCAGGGGATCGTACAGGCTGAGCAGGCTGAGCGTGGCGATGGTGGGCAGCAGCCCGACCCGGACGGCGCCCGAGGGCCGGGGCTCGGCGTCCGCCCCCATGGGCGCCATCGCCGTCACCAGAACCAGGACAACCCGGAACATGAATCGGCCCAAACCCGGAATCATTGTTCTCCCCCGCCTGAGGCGGCAACCATAGCATGCCCGAAACACCCGGCAAGTCTATTGAACGGACCGTCCCGCCGTTCCCGCCCGGTAGAATCCCAAGCCTTTTGGAATAGGTCGAAATATTTGCGCTCAAGACATAAACTATTAAAATCTCGGGCGTACCGTGTAGGGTGGAATTTCCTCCCCGATGGGGAATCGGGAAGGAAGCGACAGGCGGGGTTCGGGAGCCTCCAGTCGGACAAGCATCGTTATGAAGCTTAAGGGCGGTTGTAAGGGTAAGTTTTCCACCAAGCGCATGGCCTCGGCGCCGCGCTGGAGGAAAACTCGTCCTGAATCCAGATCCTTGCACCACCTGACCCCGTTCGAACGTCTTGCCCTTCGCGCCGCCCAGCGCCGCCGCCAGATGGCGGAACAGGCAGAGCAGGCCGTGGCCCCGGAACTGTCCGCCCCCTTGCCTCCGCATGGTCCCGACCTGCCGCCGGCCCTGCTGGCCGAACGTCTGATCGCCTGGTCGAGGAACGCCCTGCGCGGCTCCGGCTCCACCCTGGCCGAGCTTCCGGCCAAGCTGCCGCAATCCGGCCTCCTGGGAACGGTCTGCCGCATCCTGGCGGCTCCCTGGACCGGTCTGGTGGGCGGATTGCGCGCGGCCTTCGCGCCGGTCACCGCCGAGGGGGACCGCCAGCGCGGCACCTCGGCCTTCCACGGCCCGCCGCGGGAAGTCTCCGCCCCGGCCGGCCCCGCCATGCACGACGACAAGGCCCGCGCCATCATCGCCGCGGCGCTGGCCGAGGTCCCGGACAAGGGTGATCCGACCCTGCCCGCCGACCTGTCGGCCCTGGCGACGCTGCTGTCCGAGCCGCCGCCCACCGACGATTTCAGGGCGTCCGATCTGGTCCGCGACTGCTTCGCGCCCCAGGGTGCCGTCGGGTTGCAGAGCCGGGCGCTGTTGGGCGTCGCGCTGCGCCTGACCCGGGAATTCGGCCTGCCGACCCGCCTGCCGCTGGCGGCGGACCGGGCGTGGCGCATGCTCGACCCCATCACCTTCCAAGACGAGATGGCGGCGCAACTGGCCGCCATCCATGCCTTCATCTCCGACTGGCAGAAGTCCCAGCAGACCTTCCTGGTCCTGGAATTCGGCGAGATCAGCCTGATCGAATGGCTGTTCGAGAGTCTGCATCCCGGACAGCACACCGACCTGTTGTTCGAGGTGATGAACTTCAAGGTCCTGTCCAACCGCCGGCAAGGCATCCTGCGGCGCATTCCCCACCGGGTCCGCAAATTCGTCAAGGATGCGGGCGCCGGGCACGAAGCCGTCCTCTATGCCGCCGGCACCCATGCCTATCTGAACCGTCTGGTCACCACCCACGGCTTCACGCCCATCGTCGAAACCGCCGTCACCTGCCTGGAAGAGGTGGAGAAGGTCCTCGAGAAGCTGAAGCCGCCGGCCGCCCTGCCGGGACCGGCCGGGGAAGGCGAGGGTCAGGCCCTGGCCCGCATCACCCCGGTCAAGATGCCGGCCTCGGAACTGGCCGACCGGGCCATCGCCGCCGCCCAGACCAATGCGGCCCAGTCCGCTCCAGTCCAATCCGCTCCGGCCCGGCCGCTCTCGGCTCCCCCGGCCCCGGCCGCAGCCCCCGTGGCGCCGCAGCCCCTGGCCATCCAGCCGCTGCCGCCCCGGCCCGCCGGCCAGGAAGTCCCGGCCCAGGTCCCGGCCCTGGCGACGCCGCCCCAGGCGGCGGAAGGTGTCCGCCCCGCCGTCGTCCGCCTGCTGCCCAAGCACATCCGCGCCGGCGCGGTGCTGACCATCCCGTCGCGCTCGGCGGGACGGATTCCCATGGGCCGCATGTTCTCCACCGACGGCGCCACCGCCGCCTCGGTACCGGCCATCTCGGTCAAGAGCGAGCTGACCCGGCCGGCCGGCCGGCCATCGCGCCTGCCCGGCCCGATCGACGCCGTCATCCCGCCCAGCCTGCCCCATCTGGGGCTGCCCGCTCCGACGGTCGAGGCGGCGCGAGCCGCCCCGGCCCTGCCCGCCCCTCAGCCCGCGACTGCCGCCGCACCGCCCGCACCGGCGCCGACCCATACGCTGACCGGCCGGGTCAATCTGGCCCCGCCCGGCAAGCCCGCCCCGGCCGCAGCCCCCACGGCGGCGGCCCGCGTCGCCGTGATCAAGCCCGCGGCGCCCAAGCCCGCGGCTCCTCCGGCCGTCACCCGGCAGACAGCGGTCGCCGTGGCCGCTGCCACCCCTCCGGCGACAGCGGGCGACAACATCACCAAGCTGACCATGGTGCAGAAGCGGCGCCTGCCCATCACCCAGGCCCTCAAGCGCCAGTCGGTGATGCGGGTGCTGCGCGGCGAGGATGCCGAGGCCATCGCCCTGTCCATCGGCATCAGCCGCGCCAAGCTGGACGATTGGGTCGACAAGTTCATCGCCGCCGGTGCCGGCGCCCTGTCCACCAGCCGCAAGCGCAAGTCCGAGGAACTGACCGTCGACACCCTGCGGGCCAAGCTGGCCGAGGTCCTGGCCACCGCCCAGCTGATCGAGCAGGTGATGGAATCCTCGCTGCCCCGCCGTCCCCTGATGCTGGCGGCACCCCAGGAGACCTCCGGCGAAACGCCGCCGCGCCGCTCGCGGAAGAAGCAGGTCTGATCCTCCTTTTCCGAGCTTCGCCATGCCACGGGCAAGGCCTATGCTGGCCCTGAACCCGCGATCATCGGGAGAGCCGCCATGCGCAAAGCGCTCCTCCTTCTCCTCCTGCCCCTGGCGCTCGCCGTCCCGGCCGCCGCGCAGGAGATGTCCACCGCCACCGTCGTGCTGTTCGACGCAATCTGCCTGACCTGCCACGAGGGAGAGTGCAGCGGCCGCATGGCCCTGCGCACCGAACGCAGCAGCGAGGGTCTCGCCGGTCATGTGGCCGGCTATGCCGGCAAGCAGGACGAGGGTATGGTCAGCCGGCTCAAGACCCTGATGAGCCGCGTCAAGACCGAGTGCCGCATGCCGTCGCCGCCGGTGGCCGTCCCCGCCAACGGCATCTGGGACCCCGGCAGCCTGGCCCCGCTCACCCTTCCCGACCGCCAGCGGCTGTTCGTGCCCCTGGGCAAGCTGGCGCCCGGCTCCCACTCGGCCGTCTTCCGTCTGGCCGAGCCCCAGCGGTTGCGGCTGCAGGTGGTGGCCGACAGCTTCGACATCGTCCTCGACGAGGACAGCACCGTCGGACCGGCCGGCACCAGCATCCGCTGGCGGGTGGACGAGCCCGGCGAATATTTCCTGCGCATCACCGGCCGCCAGCCCATCGGCGCCCTGCATATCGGCCCATGAGTCTCTCCCCCCACCCGCTCGGGGAACCAAGCGGGTGTGGACGGCGGCCCGGCGATAGACTAAGAATTATGAGCAAAATCAAGAAAAGGTGGGGGGAGCGGGTCGCGGCGCATGGCTGCGGCGTTGTTCTCGTGTGATGGCCTATTGGTGGATTGAATGCGTATGACGGCCCAGAAGAGTGACGAAAGCGCCCTGCCGCTGATCGGCATCTATGAGATCAGCAAGATTCTCGGTGCCACCCTGGACCTGGACAAGGCGCTCCACGACGTCCTCAACGTGCTGTCCTCCTACCTGAACATGCGCCACGGCGCCGTGGTGCTGAAGGACGAGGCGGGCCAGGCCCATCTCGCCGCCGTCACCGGCATGTCGCTGCGTCTGGCGCGCGAAGGCGTGCTCAAATATCCCTTCGCCGCCGTGGAGAAGGTGGTGTCCACCGGCATTCCCATGGTGGTGCCCGACGCCGCCGAGGAACCGCTGCTGGCCGAATACATCGCCGAGAACGACGAGGCGCTGGAGGACGAGCGGGTGTCGTTCTTCTGCGTGCCCATCAAGACCACGGACAAGCCGTTCGGCGCCCTGTCGGTGGAGCGTTCGTGGGACGGCAGCGCCCAGTATGTGTTCGAGCATGACCTGCGTTTCCTCACCATGGTCGCCACCCTGATCGGCCAGACCGCCAGCCTGCACCGCAAGCTGGCCAACGACCGCGAGACCCTGATGACCGACGCGGCGCGCCTGCACAAGCGCATGGCCGAGGTCCGCCCGACGCTTCCCATCCGGGGACTCGAGGACGTGGTCGGTAATTCCGAGGCCATGGCCCGCGTCTTCGCCCAGGTGCAGCAGGCGGCGCCGACCAAGGCCACCATCCTGCTGCGCGGCGAAAGCGGCACCGGCAAGGAACTGGTGGCCCGCGCCATCCACATCCTGTCGGCCCGCGCCCAGAAGCCGTTCATCAAGGTCAACTGCGCCGCCCTGTCGGAAAGCGTGCTGGAATCCGAACTGTTCGGCCACGAGAAGGGCGCCTTCACCGGCGCGGTGGCCGAGCGCAAGGGCCGCTTCGAGCTGTCCACCGGCGGCACCCTGTTCCTGGACGAGATCGGCGAGATTTCCGCCAATTTCCAGGCCAAGCTGCTGCGCGTGCTGCAGGAGGGCGAATTCGAGCGGGTCGGCGGCAACAAGACGGTCAAGGTGGACGTCCGCCTGATCGCCGCCACCAACCGCGACCTGGAAGCCGGGGTGGCCGACGGCTCGTTCCGCGCCGACCTGTATTACCGCCTCAACGTGGTGCCCATCTTCCTGCCGCCGCTACGCGAGCGCTCGGGCGACATCCCGCTGCTGGCCATGTACTTCCTGAAGCAGTTCAACGAGGAGAACGGCCGGGGCATGGTCTTCTCCCATAACGCCCTCGAGGCGCTGCAGCGCTGCTATTTCCCCGGCAACGTGCGCGAGTTGGAGAACTGCGTCTACCGCACCGCCACCATGAGCAAGGGCGAGGTCATCGACGAGATGGACCTGTCCTGCAAGCAAGATACCTGTCTGTCCTCGACCCTGTGGCACAAGCGCAACCCCGCCGACAGGGCGGTCCCCACCCTCAGCGCTCCCATTCCGGTGCCCACCGGCCCCATGGCCGCGCCGCCCGCCGTGCCGGCGCCGGCGCCGGAGGTGGCGGCTCCGTCCGTCCCCGCCGCCGCCGCGTCCTCCGACGACGAGGACCTGTCCGAGCGCGAGCGTCTGGTCCAGGCCATGGAGCGTTGCGGCTGGGTCCAGGCCAAGGCCGCCCGCCTGCTGGGCCTGACGCCCCGCCAGATCGGCTACGCCCTCAAGAAACACAACATCGAGATTCAACAGCTGTGACGATCAGGCCCCCGCTGCTGCCCTTTCCGCTGACCATCTGCGGTATCGACGAACTGCCCGCCCATGCCGGCGCCGGAATCAGCCACGTGCTGACCATCCTGGACCCCGGCTGGCCCGACCCCGAGCATTTCGCCCTCTATCCCCCGCACCGCCGCACCATCTGGCGCTTCCACGACATCGTCAATCCGCAGGAGGGCCAGACCCACGCCACCGCCCGCGACGTGGAGGCCATTCTGGATTACGGCGCGGGACTGAAGGACGAGGCGGTGGAGCATCTGCTGATCCACTGTCACATGGGCATCTCGCGCTCCACCGCCACGGCCATCATCCTGATGGTCCAGCACAATCCGGGGCGCGAGGCCGATGCCTTCACCCATCTGGCGGCCATCCGCCCTTTCTCCTGGCCCAACTCGCGCATGGTGGGCATGGCCGACGAGATGCTGGACCGCCGGGGTGCCCTGATCGAGGCCATGCGCGGCCATCACCACGGCGTGGCCCGAATCCACCCCGACAAGATGCACTATCTCAGGAGCAGCGAGCGCGCCGCCGAGGTCCCGCCGGAGGAGTGACCCTCACTCCTCCGGCCGGCCGTAGCGGCGGTCGCGGTAGCCCTTGATGCTGCGCTCCACCGCCGCGTCGTCGATTCCCGCCGAGCGCAGCACCGAGCCGGCCATCTGCAGGCTGGCCTCCACCGTCTCGGGGATGACGGCGGTGGCGCCGATATCGCCCAGAATCTGTTCCTGGATACGGTCGCGGGCGCGGGCCACGATGGGCAGCCTGGGCGCCGCCTGACGGATACAGGAAATGGCGCGTTCGGCCTGGCGGGCCTCGTTGACGGTGATCACCGCCGCCCTGGCCCGCTCGATGCCCACCGAACGCAGGATACCGGTCCGTCCGGCGTCGCCGTAATAGACCGGCACGCCGTCGGTGCGGGCCTTGGACACCCGGTCCACATCCATGTCCAGCGCGATGAACGGGATATGGTGCTCGGCCAGCAGGCGGGCGATGGCGCGCCCCACCCGCCCATAGCCGGCGATGACCACGTGATCGCTCAGATGCCGCACCGCCTCGGGGATGGGCTCGCCGCTCCGTTCGGGAGTCAGGCGCAAGGACAGCCGCCGTCCCAAACCGGCCAGGGCGGGCGTCAGCACCATGGACAGCGCCACGCCGGCCACCAGGGCCTGCCCCAGCCCGCCGTCGAGGATTTTCAGTTCGAGGGCGCGGCCGAACACCACGAAGGCGAATTCGCCGCCCTGGGCCAGCAGGAACCCCACCCGCAGCCCATCGGCCAGCCCCACCCGCATCAGCAGGCACAGCAGGACCACCACCACCGCCTTGACGACGACGGTGCCCATGGTCAGGGCGAGGACCAGGTCCAGCCGGTCGGCGACGAAGGGCAGGTTGATGGACATGCCCACCGTCATGAAGAACAGGCCGAGCAGCAGGCCTCGGAACGGCTCGATATCGGCTTCCACCTGATGGCGGTAGCGGGAATCGGCCAGCAGCAGCCCGGCCAGGAAGGCGCCCAGCGCCATGGACATTCCCGCCTCGCCGGTCACCCAGGCCACCGTCAGGACCAGCAGCAGGTTGGCGGCGGTGAATACCTCGGGATTGCGGGCGCCGGCGATGAAGCGGTAGGCCGGGCGCAGCAGGAAGCGGCCGACCACGAAGATGGCGGCCATGACCAGAACCACCTTGCCGCCGGCCAGGGCCAGGGCCTCGGCGACGTGCCGCTCCTGGCCGGCCAGGAGCGGCAGCAGCACCAGCACCGGCACCACCGCCAGATCCTGGAAGATCAGCACGGCGATGGCGATGCGGCCGTGATGGTCCACGGCCTCGCCACGCTCCACCAGGATGGCCAGCACCGTGGCGGTGGAGGAAAAGGCCAGGGTCAGGCCCACCACCAGGCAGACCGCTCCCGACAATCCGAAGAAATAGCCGATGGCGCCGATGACCAGGGCGGTGACCACCACCTGGGCGAGGCCGAGCCCCAGGATGTAGCGGCGCATGGTGCGCAGGCGCGACAGCGGCAGTTCCATGCCGATGGCGAACAGCAGGAACACCACCCCGAACTCGGCCAGCGGCCGGGTGACCTCCAGTTCGACCACCGGACCGGGAGTATAGGGTCCCAGCACGATTCCCGCCGCCAGATAGGCCAGCACCGAGGGAATGCCGAAGCGCTGGAACAGCGGCACCAGGACCACCGCCGCCAGCAGCAGCGACAAGATATCGAACAACGCCCCAGAATCGTGCACGCCCTTACCCCTTCCGACCGGCTGGCCGGACAGAGTATAGAGCGGCCCAACGCCGTCAGATAGCCTTGGCGTCGGCCAGGAAGCCGGTGATCGTCCCGCGCAGCGACTGGGCGCGCAGGGCCAGGGACTGGGCCATGACGGCCATGTCGCCGGCCAGGGCGCCGCCCGCCTCCACCTGCCGCGATACCTTGGAAATGCTGTCGGTGACCAGACGGCCGCCCTCGGCCGCCTCCTGCACGTTGAGCAGGATGGCGTCGGTGACGCGGCCCTGTTCCACGGCGGCGTCGGCCACCGCCGCGGCGACGGCGTCGATGCGCCCGACGAATTCGGCGACGCGGCGGTTGGAAACCACGGCCTGCTGCACCGTATCCTGCATGGCCGCCACCTGCTGGCCGATCTCGTCGGTGGCCCTGGCCGTCTGGTTGGCCAGATTCTTCACCTCGCCGGCCACGACGGCGAAGCCCTTGCCGGCCTCGCCGGCACGGGCCGCCTCGATGGTGGCGTTGAGGGCGAGAAGGTTGGTCTGGGACGCGATGTCATTGATCAGGCTGACCACCTCGCCGATACGGCGCGCCACGTCGTCCAGGGATGCCATGGTGGTTCCCGATCCCTCCATGATCCCCACCGCATCGCGGACGATGGCCGAGGTTTCGTGGATACGCTCGGAGATGCCGAGATTGGAGGTCCGCAACTGCCCGGTGGCCGAAGCCACCTCCTGCACGTTGGCGGAGGACTGGGCGGCGGCGACGGCCACCGAGGCGCTTTCACGCCCGGCATCATCAACATTGTGGTGAAGATTCTCGGCGGTGGACGATACCGTCCGCACCACGTCGCCCACGTCGCCCAGCAGCGACTGGACCACCCGGTCGAATTCGGCGGTGCGGCGTTCCAGCCGCTCGGCCCGCTCGGCCCGCTGGCTCTGCTCGGCGCGGGCGGCGGCCTCCAGTTCCAGGTTGCGCCGCATGTTGTCGCGGAATACCAGCAGGGCACGGGCGATTTCACCGGTCTCGTCACCGCGCCCGGCGTCCACCACCGCCTCGTCCAGGTTGCCCTCGGCCATGCGCCGCGTCGCGTCGGCCACCCGTCCCAGCGGCCCGGAAACCGAGCGGCGCACCATGATCAGGGTCAGGATGCCGCCGCCCAGCAACGCGGTCAGGGCACCCAGCAGGATGCCGACCTTCAGTTGCCCGGCGAAGACGTCCATGGCCTGATGGTATTCCTCCACCTCGCGGTCGGCCGCGTCGGAATACTCGTCCACCAGCTTGCCCAGCCGCTGCCGGTTGGCGCGGTTGGCGTCGTTGTCGCCGAAGGTCCGCGCCGCCGGGGCGCCGCTCTCCAGGCCGAGGCGGATCAGTTCCCGCCGGAAACGGATGAAGCTGGTCAATTCCTCGTCCAGCTTGGCGAAGGCGGCGGCCTGGGAAGCCGGCACAGCCCCCCGCCACTCCACCGCCAGTTTCTCGAAGGCGTCGAGGGTCTTGCCCATGGGAGTGGCGAATTTCTTCACCTCGGCGGCGTCGCGCGCCATGTAGACGCCGCGGGAATCCATCACCACGGAATAGATGGCGGCACCCGCCTTCTGGCCGAAATCGGCCCGTCGCGAGGCGGCGAGAATATCATTGGTCCGCGCATCGTAGGTCGCGATGGCCCACTGGCCCAGAGCGGCGATCATCACCGCCACCACCGCCATCACCCCCATGAGAAGCTGAATCTTGACTCCGATGCGCAGTCGTCCGGCCATGGCGCCCTCCATTCTCGCCTGCGCGGCACACGGCACGGGAGCCGAGACAAGCCGCAACACCGCCAAGAGTGGCGGCGAAGCGGTAGGGGAGTCAACATATTTTACATACTTAATGTATATAAATGGGATGTAACTACCCTTTGTCTTCTGTATGCATTTGGAGCGAGGCGGCGTTATACACCGCCTCGCCGTATATTCTATGCTGCCCGGTTCAGGGCACTGACCACCGCCTTGAGCGAAGCCATGGTGATGGAGGGGTCGAGGGCGGCGCCATGGACCGAGGTGCCGCCCTCGTCGGCGATCTCCACATAGCAGGCGGCCTGGGCCTCGGAGCCCGAGCCAAGGGCATGCTCGTGGTAGTCGCGGACCTTGACCTTGCGGCCGAGGCCGGTTTCCACCGCATGGATGAAGGCGTCCATGGGGCCGTTGCCCCTGCCCTCGATGCGCTTCTCCACGCCTCTGTCGCGAACGGTGGCGGACAGCACCCGCGCGCCGTTGCGCCCCTCGGAATGGGTTTCGTACTCCACCAGTTCCAACGGCCAGTCCTTGAGGTAGGTCTGGGAGAAGGCGGCCATGATCTCGCCCGAGTCCAATTCACGGCCCACCTTGTCGGCCATGGCCTGGACCACGCGGGCGAAATCGATCTGCAGCGAGCGGGGAATTTCCAGCCCGTGGTCGCGCTCGAGCACGGCGGCGATGCCGCCCTTGCCCGACTGGCTGTTGATGCGGATCACCGCTTCATAGCTGCGGCCCACGTCGGCCGGATCGATGGGGAGATAGGGCACCTCCCACACCGGATCGTTGGCCTTCTTGCGGGCCGAGAAGCCCTTCTTGATGGCATCCTGATGCGAGCCGGAAAAGGCGGTATAGACCAGTTCCCCGGCATAGGGATGGCGCGGATGGACGGGCAGGCCGGTACATTGCTCGGCGGTGCGGCGCACCGTGTCGATGTCCGAGAGATCGAGGGCGGGATCGACGCCCTGGGTGTAGAGATTCAGCGCCAGGGTGACCACGTCCACGTTGCCGGTGCGCTCGCCGTTGCCGAACAGGGTGCCTTCCACCCGGTCGGCACCGGCCATCACCGCCAGTTCGGCCGCCGCCACGCCGGTGCCCCGGTCATTGTGGGGGTGGACCGAGACGATGAGGGAATCGCGGTTCTTCACCGTGGCGCAGAACCACTCGATGACGTCGGCATAGATGTTGGGGGTGGACATCTCCACCGTGGCCGGCAGGTTGCAGATCATCCGGCGGGTGGGCGTGGCGCCCCAGGCCTCGGCCACCTTCTCGACGATGTCCACGGCGAAGTCGGGCTCGGTGCCGGTGAAGCTTTCGGGAGAGTACTGGAACACCACCTCGCCCTCGGGGCGGGCGGCGGACAACTCGCGGATCAGCCCCACCCCGCCGAGGGCGAGATCGATGCAGCCCTGGCGGTCGATGCCGAACACGATGCGCCGCTGCGCCTCGGAAGTGGAATTGTACATGTGCACGATGGCCCGCCTGGCCCCGGCCAACGCCTCGAAGGTGCGGCGGATCAGTTCCTCCCGCGACTGGACCAGCACCTGGATGGTGACGTCGTCGGGAATGTGGCCGCCCTCGATGAGCAGGCGGATGAAGTCGAAATCGGTCTGCGAGGCGGCCGGGAAGCCCACCTCGATCTCCTTGAATCCCATGCCGACCAGGGTCTGCCACATGGCCATCTTGCGCTCGGAGCCCATGGGATCGATGAGCGCCTGGTTGCCGTCGCGCAGATCGACGCTGCACCACACGGGCGGGCGGGTGATGGTGGCGTCGGGCCAGCGGCGCTGGGCGAGACGGATGGCGGGATAGGCGCGGTATTTGGTGCTGGCGGCAGGCATCATGGCCCGGTTCTCCTTATGGTCGTCGTTTCTGCTGATATGGGGAGCGCGGCCCGGTCCTGGGGCCGCCGGGCGGCCGCGAAAGACCTTAAGCCCGGCGACCGGAGGTTAGTCGCAGCAGCGCCAAGCCGCCGAGCATGCGGCCCGGAGCGGAAACCAAGGAGGAGACGATGGAGAGATGAGACATTGCAGCGAACCCGACCCGAAGGCTGAAACCACGAAAACCCGGAACCGAACTTACGATTCCAGGGTGGATAGCAGCAGCAGGGTGGTCGCGTTGCGTGTCATAGTCCCGGCAGAGTGCCCGAAACGGATACCAGCGGTCAAGTCATAATACGTCAGGTATAATTGGGCATGTCGTGGGCGCCTGGAATAGGCTAGAATCCGACAAATCTGATCGCCACCACCGGCTGATGGACCGGCCATGCCCCTCGACGGCACCAGTGATCCGCACTCCCCCGCCGCGCCCAGGGCCGGAGGGTACAAGGCCGTCATCACCATGGCCCTCGTGGCCGTCGCGTGGATCGCCGTATCCCTGAGGATCGCCGGCTTCTACAACGACTATCGCGAGGCGCAGTTGCGCGGCCAGGCCTCGGCCCTGGCGGTCACCTCGGCGGGGGCGCTGACCAATGCGCTCAATCAGCGCCTTGCCCAGGTGCGGGGACTGGCCGCCTTCGTGGCGGTCAAGGCGGCCGAGCACCAGCCGGGTGAGATCGAGCGGGAATTCCCGGTCTTCGCCGCGTCCTACTACCAGCAGGTTCCCGGCATCCGGAACATCTCGGTCGCGCCCGATTTCGTGGTCCATCAGGTCTATCCCCCCGATGCCGGCAACCTGAAGGTGCTGGGCAACAACCTGCTGGAGGATAAGCGCCCCGGCTTCGCCGAGGCGGTCAACCGCGCCATCCAGACCAGGGGCCTGGCGGTGCACGAGCCGGTGGAGATGATCCAGGGCGGACTGGGCCTGCTGGCCCGTCACGCCGTCTTCGTGGGCGACCGGCCCTGGGGGGCGGTGGGCATGATCTTCACCGTCTCCACCATGCTGGAATCCAGCAGCATCGGTATCCTGGAAGGCTATACCTGGGGGCTGCGCACCGCCGCCGGAACCATGGTGGGCGGGGATGGCGGCATCTTCACCATGCGTCCGGTCTCGGTGCGCATCGACCTGCCCGATGGACACTGGGAATTCGCCCTGGCCCCCTCCGGCGGCTGGAAGGCGGCCGTGGCCAAGGGGGCCGAGGTGACCGCGCTGCGCTTCGGGCTGCTGATCATGGGCATCGGCATCCTGTGCCTGACCTGGATCGCCCTGCAGCGGCGCGAATCGCTGGAACGGCTGGTGGAAAGCCGCACCCGCCAGTTGACCGCCGCCAACCGGGAACTGGAGCGCTTCTCCTTCATCGTCGCCCACGACCTGCAGGAACCGCTGCGCTCCATCATCTCGTTCAGCCAACTGGTGGAACGGGGCCTGTCGGCCCAGCTGACCCCGGAGCAGCGCGAGTGGCTGAGCAGCCTGGGCACCGCCACCCGGCTGATGCGGGCGCTGCTGCACGACGTGCAGATCTATCTGGGCGAGAACGACGCGCCGTTGCCCAAGCGCCAGATCAACGCCGCCGAGGCGCTGACCACCGCCCGGCGCAAGCTGAGCGGCCGAATCCACCAGACCGGCGCCGTCATCGAGGCCGGAACGCTCCCCATGGTGTGGGCCGACCATCACCGCCTGAGCGAGGTGTTCGTCGCCCTGATCGGCAATGCCATGGAGTACCGCTCGCCCGACCGGTCCCCGGTGATCCGCATCTCCAGCCGGACGGAACGGGGATTCGAATTCATCGATGTCGCCGATAACGGCATCGGCATTGAAGAGGCCTATTTCGAGCGCATCTTCGAGGTCTTCCAACGCCTTCATTCGCGCATGGCCCATCCCGGCACAGGAATGGGGCTGGCAATCGCCAAGAAGATGGTGGAACATCTGGGCGGAACCATCCGGGTCCGTTCGACCGTCGGGCAGGGGAGCATTTTCTCCATCGTCCTGCCCTCGGCTCCGGCGTGGACCTCGAATGCCCGATTGGAGCGACTGTGACTGAAGCGAGCGAACAGCAATTCAAGGTCATGCTGGTCGAGGATGATCCCGGCGACGCCGGCCTGGTCAAGGCGGCCTTCGCCAGCAGTCGCTTCGCCTGCCGCATCGAGCATATTCCCGACGGAGTCGAGGCCATGAAGCGCCTGCGCGCCCTGGCCATCGAGGGGGCCACCGCCCTGCCCGACCTGATCCTCCTCGACCTCAACATGCCGCGCAAGAGCGGCCACGAGGTCCTGACCGAGATGAAGGCCGACGACGATCTGAAGGACCTGCCCGTGGTGGTGCTGACCACCTCGGACGCCGAGCGCGACGTGGCCGCCGCCTATCACAGCGGAGCTTCCGGCTTCGTCACCAAGCCGGTGGACGTGGATGCCCTGTTCGAGTCCATCCAGGGCATTCTGGAATACTGGTTCGGGTTGATGCGCCTGCCGGCCAACCGGCCGTAGACGGACACTCATTCTTCCCGAAGAGCTACAGGCCCTTCTCGAAATCCGCCGGTGCCCGCAGATAGGCTCCGAACACGTCGGGCAGCTTGGCGCGCAGGTCGGTATCGGGATCGTCGGCGTCCAGCTTCCACAGCTTGATCTTCTCGCAGAAGATCTTGACCAGCTTCTTGTTGCCGGGAACGCCGAAAATCTCGGTGAAGGTATCCTCGCCCAGCTTGTCCGTGCCGACTTCCAGGAAAATGGGAATCTGCGAGTAATTGAGGAAGCGGACGATCTGGTTGATGGACTCGCCCGACAGGATGTGCAGATGGCTGGCCATCTGTTCCAGGTCCTTGGCGTTCTGGACCTCCATGGCCTCGAGACGGTCGCAGTCGACGCACATCTCCCAGAACTTCTCGCCCATCTTGTCGTAGACGGTGCCGTGCAGGAAGTCGTAGCGCTCCTTGCCCAGAAAGGCGACGCCCTTGGCGGCCAGCGGCTGGGTGTCGAGCATCTCGCGCATCATGGCGTCGGACAGGATGCGCTTGGCCGAATCCATGGAATGGCGGCCGATATCGGCCAGGGCGGCGATGCCTTCCGGAGTGCGCAGCGTGGTGACGCCCCGGCCCATCTCGCGGATCAGTTTGACCGGCAGTTCGGCGAAGCAGGGGATCAGCGGCACCTGCCAGTCGTAATCCAGATAGTCCTTGATGGCCCCATAGAACTGGTCGGCCTGGGTGGGCGACGACTTGGGGACTTCCATATCGCCCCACTTGCCCGAGACCAGGGCCTGGATCTTCTCCAGCAGGTTCTTCGGCTCCTTCTTCGGCGCCATCTGGGCGGCCGGCTTGTCGGCGGTGCCGAAGCGCTTTTCCGCATAGGCCTTGGCGCCGGAACGCACCACCATGGAGATCACCTGATCCAGCGAGCGCTCGCAGCGCAGCAAGCCGTCATCGGTGGTGACCGCATTGCCGTCCCGGTCGACCAGCAGGTCCTGGAACTGTTCGCGCTTGGTCTTGACCAGTTGCATGCAGGCGTACAGCAGGTCCGGCGTGGCCAGTACGGCGGCATAGGGATTGGGAAAGGCGCCCAGGGCCGGAATCAGCTGGGTGACGCGGGTGGTCACCGGCCCCTTGATGGTCGTGATGATTTCCTTGCGGTTGGCCGCATCCTTGTCGAGCGGCTTGGCTGCAGGCTTCACGCTGCCGGACATGATTTTCCCCTCTTATCCCAGCAGGTCAATAAATTGGCCCGCCTATTGTCCCTCGGCCTAAGCGCGGGCGTCCGCCCGCTTGGCCGCCGCCCCAATGGCGGCCCGAGGCCGGCCGAGTTGTCTGGCAAAAAGTCGGCCGGCCCGATCAGTCGCCGAGCATGGTGGCCGGCAGTTGATTCATCTTGGACAGCAGGTATTCCAGGTCGTCGTTCTCGAACTCCACGCCCAGATCACCATACTGAGTCAGGATGCGCTCGATCATGCGGCGCGAGAAACGCTCGCGGTCGTTGGGACCGCCGTCGTATTCCATCTCGTAGGATACGTCGATGGCGGCGCGCATGGCGGCATAGAAGGCCTTGGGCAGGCCCGCCTTCTCGAACAGCGCCTCGAATCCCCGCTTGCCGGCGTCGTGGATCAGGGTGCGGCAGTTCTCCACCTTGATCTTGGCCAGCTTGGCGATGGCCACCTCGAAGAAGGTCAGGTCGCCCATGCACACGGCGCGCAGCATGATGGACGGCGTCAGGCGCCCCACGTTGTAGAGGTGGCCAACCAGCTGGGCCACGTCGCCTTCCGAATTGGACAGGCCGAGAACCGCCAGTTCGCGCGCCTGGATCATCATGGCGGCGGCGGCTTCGGGGGTGAGGTCGGGCCGCGCCATCAGGTGCTGGCGCAGGTTCTCCGACACCTTGGTCATCAGGCGCTCGGCCACCGTGATGGGCAGCACCTTGCGCTCGACCAGGGACTGGCCCACCTGCTCGGACTCGCCGTAGCGGTCCACCACGCGGTTGAGCGTGTTCTCGTTGAGATCGGCGCCTTCGTTGGAGACCAGGGTCGCCACCGCCGCCTCGTTGCCGGTATCCACCAGGGCGTCGGCCAGGCTGGCGGAGACGTGGTGGCGGCCGGCGACCGCCACCTGCTTTTCCGGGCTCTGGCTGTGGACGATCTCGATCAGATCCTCGTCGGTCAGCACCTCGGAGAATTGCAGCATGGGCAGCGACACGTCCTCGACGTCGCGAGCCAGCGACAGCGCCACGTCATGGGGAACCGTGGGGTTCTCCTTGAGCTGGCGGGCCAGCGCCTCGCGCACCCGCACCTCGGCATCGCGGACCATCAGACGGAAGATGTCCTCGGCCAGCTTGCGTTCGCCGTCGCTCAACCCCTGGTGCTGAGACGCGATCTTGTCGGCGATTTCGGCACGCACGTCCCCGGTCGGATTGGAGAGCAAGCGCTTGACGTCTTCTTCGTTGAGCTTCTGGTCCACGGCTGTGTTCTCTTGCCCCTTTGGGCGGACTATACAACGCTTCCCTTGCCCTGAACAGGCGGGAAGCCCTCGGACGTGACTTACATCATACCAGACAAAAACGCGGCCAGCACCCTCGGGGCGACCGATTCCAGCCCGGCGGCATAACGGGCGGTGTCGGCGCGCAGTCCGGGCACGGACAATCCCGGTACGCCGCCGATCTCCGAGGCGTGGCCGATGAACCAGCGCTCCAGCCCCGCCCCGGTGGCCTCCACATGGAATTGCAGGCCCAGCGCCGCCTTGCCCCAGGAAAACGCCTGGTTGCGGGTGACCGAGGTCGAGGCGAGCAGAGTGGCGCCGTCGGGCAGATCGAAGGTGTCGCCGTGCCAGTGCAGCACCGGAACCCCGTCCAGAACCGCCAGGGACGAGGCGCGACCGGCCCCGGTCAGCTCCAGGGCCGACCAGCCGATCTCCTTGATCCCGTTATTGGGATAGACCCGAGCGCCCAGGGCGCGGGCCATCAGCTGGGCGCCCAGGCAGATGCCGATAATCGGCCGGCCGGCCCGCAGCCGGGCCTCGATCAGCCGCAATTCCGGGCCGAGGAAGGGGTAGTTGTCATCCTCATAGGCACCGATGGGGCCGCCCAGCACCACCAGCAGGTCCACGGCGGAATCGTCGAGAGCACCGAGATCATCGAGACCGGCCTCGGCATAGCGGATGGAATAGCCGGCCGCCTCCAGCGGCGCCTGGAAGCTGCCCAAATCCTCGAACGCCACATGGCGGATGGCGACGCAGGTCTTCATGATTCCCCCCACCCGAAATCAGGGACAGCCCTCCCCGGCCGGAAACACTTCATACCCGACCGGGGTCGCTGCGTCGAGGCAGTCTTCCTATGCCAGGGGGTCTAGGCGGCTCGCACGTCCTTCAGGAAGGCCTCGATGGTCGAGCGCAGGTTGGACGATTGCTCGGCCAGGGTGCGCGACGCCTCCAGCACCTCGCGCGACGAGGTTCCGGTCTGGTCGGCCGCATCCTGCACCTGGACCACGTTGCCCGACACCTCGGCGGTACCGGCGGCGGCCTGCTCGACGTTGCGGGCGATCTCCTGGGTGGCGGCGCTCTGCTCCTCCACCGCGGCGGCGACGTCGCCGGAAATCTGCCCGATCTCCTCGATGACCTTGACGATGGTCCCGATGGTGCCGACCACCCGATGGGTCTGGTCCTGGATGGCGGCGATCTGGGTGCCGATCTCGTCGGTGGCCCGGGCCGTCTGGTTGGCGAGGTTCTTGACCTCGCCCGCCACCACGGCGAAGCCCTTGCCCGCCTCGCCGGCCCTGGCCGCCTCGATGGTGGCGTTCAGCGCCAGCAGGTTGGTCTGGCTGGCGATGTCGGTGATCAGGTTGATCACCTCGCCGATCCGCTGGGCGGTGTCGGCCAGTTCGTTGACCACCTCGCCCGCCTTGGAGGCCTCGCCCACCGCGTCTTGGGAAATGCCCGAGGAATGGGCCACCTGACGGCCGATCTCGTTGATGGAGCCCGACAGTTCCTCGGCGGCGGCGGCGACGGTCTGCACGTTGACCGAGGCTTCCTCCGAGGCGGCGGCCACGGCGGTGGCCTGATGGCTGGTCTGCTGGGCGGTGGCGCTCATGGCGCCGGCGGTGGACTGCAATTGCCCGGCGGCGGCGGCCACCTGCTGCACCATGGCGCTGGCGGCCGCGTCGAAATCGGCGGTCAGCCGTTCGATGCGCAGCGCCCGCTGGCGGGACGCCTCGTCGGCCTGCCGCTGCTTTTCCTCCAGTTCGCGCTGGCGGATCAGGTTGGCGCGGAAGACCTCCATGGCGGCGGCCATCTCGCCGACCTCGTCGGCGCTGCTGGCGGCGGGAATGGCCACCGAGGTGTCGCCCTTGGACAGGCTGTCCATGGCCCCTGTCATGGCCACCAGCGGCGGCACGATGGAGGCGGCGGTGCGCTGGGCGGTGATCATGGCGGCGAGCAATCCGGCGATCACCGCCACCACCGCCACGGTGATCATCGTGTTGACCAGACCCGACACCTCGGCGGAATCGGCGTCGAGCATCTGCTTCTGGTTATCGATCATGCCGCCCGAGCGCTTGCCGTCGGCGCCCTTGACCCCCGAGAACACGACGACCAGCTTGTTAACCCGCGGCACCGCCTCGGCCACCAGCACATCGATGGCCTCCTTGGTGGCGCCCAGTCCTTCGGCCTTGGCCTGCGCCACCTTCAGTTCCAGCAGCAGGGTGCGCGCTTCCTTCCAGGAATCCTGGTTGCGGGGATTGGTGAAGCGCGCCATCAGCGCATCCATCTCGGCAATCTGGCCGTCAAGATCCTCCCAGGCCTCGGCCCGCTCGGTCTTGAAGGAATCCTTGCCGGTCAGCAGGTAGCCGCGCAGGGCGGCCAGCGACGCGTACATATGTCCCTCGATGCCCGCGCTGGTCTGGGCCACCGGCATGCGCAGCCCGATCATCCGCTCCGACGCCCGGTTCACCCCCAGGGCCTCGAAAATAATGGTTCCCGTCACCACCGCGATCAACGCGCACAGAACCCCGAACCCCAACCAAAGACGCTTTCCGATTCGCATTCCTGATTCCCCCCTCCGTGACATGAACCCTTCCCCTTCCACGTTCCAGGTCCCCACCGGCCGTTCACCCTTTTGCCGCGCAAAAGACAGCCACCGTTGATATACGTCAAAAGACGTTACCAAAAAGTGGACTGTAAAATCCACATATTAGAACTTATACCTACGCACTTCGCACCGGGCGGCGGAGATACTTATCCCTTTGCATCTCGGCCGAGGCAGGCGACAATCTCCGGTGATGAGCGATTCGAAGACATCCTGGCTGAAAACCGTCATAGAGCCACTGCGTCCCGTCATGCGGGAGTTGTTGGCGGCCTCGCTGTTCATCAACCTGATGGCGCTGGCGGTGCCCATCTTCGTGATGCAGGTCTACGACCGGGTGATCGGCCACAACGGCGTGGCGACGCTGAAGGGGCTGGTGATCGGCGTCGGCGTTCTGCTGGCCTTCGACTGGATCATCCGCACCTCGCGCGGGCGGATCATGCAGACGGCGGCGCTGCGCATCGACGTCGAGGTCGGCACCAAGCTGTTCGACAAGATCATGCATCTGCCGCTGCGCACCCTGGAAAGCCGCCCGGCCTCGTTCTGGCAGACCCTGTTCCGCGACGTGGACGGCATCCGCAACACGGTGTCGGGTTCCACCGCCGTGCTGCTGACCGACCTGCCCTTCGTGCTGATCTTCCTGGGGGTGATCTTCGTCATCGGCCGCCCGCTGGCCCTGGTGTTCATCCTGCTGTTCGTGGCGTTCCTGGTGCTGGCCTGGCGCTCGGGCGGGGCCATGAAGGAGAGCAGCGGCAAGGAAAAGAACGTCCAGCAATCCCGCGACGGGCTGGTGGCCGAGATCATCGCCGGCCGCGCCACCGTCAAGGCGGTGGCGCTCGACCGCGCCATCCGCCCCATCTGGGAGGAGCGTCAGGCCGGCGCCATCGAGCAGTCCATCCAGCGCGGCGCCACCAACGACGAATACGTCAATCTCGGCCAGATGCTGACCATGCTGGGCAGCGTCCTGCTCACCACGGTGGGCGCGGTGTTCATCATGGACCACGAGCTGACCATGGGCGCCCTGGTGGCCTGCAACATGCTGTCGTCGCGGCTCTACGGCCCCATCAATCAGCTGGTGGGCGCCTGGAAGAGCTTTTCCTCGTTCCGCCAGTCGGTGGACCGCCTGGGCGAGGTCTTCGCCGAGGCCGAGGAGCGCCGCCACAGCGCCATCCAGCGCGAGCGCCCCACCGGACTGATCACGCTCGAGGACATTTCCTTCGCCTATGACAAGAAGTCCCAGGCGGCGTCCTCCATCGACCGCCTGGAAATCCGCCCCGGCGGCATCACCGCCGTGCTGGGCCGCAACGGCTCGGGCAAGACCACGCTGCTGAAGATCATCCTGGGGCTCTATCACCCGGCCAAGGGCCGCGTCCTGCTGGACGGCGCCGACATCGCCCAGTTCACCCGCGCCGAACTGGCCGGCTGGATGGGCTACGTGCCCCAGGAATGCGTGCTGTTCAACGCCTCGATCCGCGACAACATCGTCTATGGCTGCCCCGGCGCCAGCGACGAGCAGATCCTGGTCGCCGCCAGGGAAGCCGGTGTGCACCAGTACATCGTCGATCTGCCCGACGGCTACGGCACCTCCATCGGCGAGGCCGGATCGCGGCTGTCGGCCGGTCAGCGCCAGCGCATCGCCATCGCCCGCGCCCTGCTGGGCGACCCGCCGGTGCTGCTGCTGGACGAGCCGTCGGCCAGCCTGGACCGTCAGGCCGAGGAAGACCTGCGCGCCACCCTGGCCGAACTGGGCAAGACCCATACGGTGATCATCGTCACCCACTCGCCGGTGCTGCTGCCCATCTGCCGCGACGTGGTGGTGCTGGACAAGGGCAGCGTCGCCGCCGCCGGCCCGGCGGCCGAGACGCTGCAGCGCCTGTTCGGCGCCCGCCCGGCGCAACCGCCGGCACCGCCGCAGCCGCAGCCTCATCCCCATCATCCGCCCCACGTGGTGGCCCAGCCGGCCCAGCCCCTGGGCGGCGGTGTGCATATCGGCGTGGGAGGCAAGCAGTGACCGGCTCCCCTCCGCCCGATCAGGCCCCCGTGCCGCAGGCCCTGGGGCAGATCGCTCCCGCCCAGGTTCCCGCCGATCAGGCCGTTCCCGGCACGCCCCCGCCCGCCGGTGGTGGACAGCCGCAGATGAGCCAGGAGCAGATGCTGCAGGCCATGGCCGCCATGATGGGCGGCGGCGGTCCGCCCGCCCCGCCTCCCACGGCGGGGGCCTCCATCCGGGCCGGGCTGCGCACCTTCTGGGCGACGCTGTGCTGGCTGCTGGCCGCCCCGGAAAAGCCCGAGAGCGCTCCCAAGGGTATCCTGGCGTGGCCCCGGCGCGCCCTCGTCGGCCTGCGCGACTGGTTCCTGCCCGCCCTCAACCCGGTGGGCCAGGCACCGCTGCAGGAATACCACGCGCCCGAATTCGGCTCGCGGCTCTACACTCTGGCCAATTCCTACCCGCTGCCCACCTGGCGGCCGCTGGCCCGCGTGGTGATGACGCTGACCGCCATCTTCATCCTGTGGGCCTTCGCCGCCCACCTGGACGAGGTGGCCATCGCCGAGGGCGAGATCGTCCCCGAGGGCAAGGTCAAGGTCATCCAGCACCTGGAAGGCGGCGTGGTCCGCGAGATCATGGTCACCGACGGCTCCGAGGTGAAGGAGGGGGCACCGCTGATCCTGCTGGACCTGCCGGTCAGCTCGCTCAACAAGGAGGAGCTGCAGGCCCGCATGGACGGCTACACCCTCCAGCGCGCCCGCCTTGAGGCCGAACTGCACGAAAAGCCGGTGGTCTTCCCCGAGGAGGAGGCCAGGCGCCAGCCCGGACTGGTGGAATCCGAACGCCGCTCGTTCGAGGCCCGCCGCCAGGCCCTCAAGGCGACGCTGACCGTGCTCAACGACCAGGTCCGCCAGAAGGGCCTGGAGGTGCAGGAATACGAAACCAAGCAGCGCTCGCTGTCCACCAGCCTGCGGCTGTCCCAGGAACGTTTCGCCATGTCCAAGGACCTGATCAAGTCGGGTCTGGCCTCCAAGATGGACCACGTCCAGATGGAAGCCCAGATGGAGGACCTGAAGGGCCAGCTGGACTCGGTGCGGGCCTCCATCCCGCGTGCCCAGGCCGCCCAGCAGGAGGCCAGGGGCCGCGTCGAGGAGGAGATCGCCCGCTTCCAGCGCACCGCCCAGAGCGAGATGTCGGAAGCCGAACTGAATATCGCGCGGACCCGCGAACTGTTCATCCAGGCCACCGACCAGCAGCGCCGCACCCTGATCAACAGCCCCATCGACGGCATCGTCAAGAACATGCGCTCCAACACCATCGGCGGCGTGGTGCGCCCCGGCGACCCCATCATGGAGATCGTGCCCCTGCACGAGCGGCTGCAGGTGGACGCCAAGCTCAACCCCATGGACCGCGGCTACGTCCAGGTGGGCCAGCGCGCCTTGGTGAAGATCAGCGCCTACGACTACACCACCTATGGCGGGCTGGACGGCGACGTCATCTTAGTGGCGCCCGACACCACCGTGCCGCAGACCCCCAATGCCCAGCCCTATTACCGGGTGGTGGTGCAGACCGACCGCGCCTATATCGGCGACGAGAAGGCCAAGCAGTTGATCAGCGCCGGCATGCAGGCCACCGTGGAAATCCACACCGGCACCCGCTCGGTCATGGAATTCCTGGTCAAGCCGGTGATCAAGCTGCGCCACGAGGCGTTCCGGGAACGGTAAAAAAAACACGCCGGCCCTGTCACGTTCCCGTGGGCCGGCGCGTCATCAAGGCGTATCTCATCGGATAAGGATCGCCTTCATGAGCACGCGTTTCGATGTCAGCGCCCTGGCGCCCAAGGCCTACCAGGGCCTCTATGCCGTCTCCGAGACCCTGGCCGGGTCCAGCCTGGGGGCCGGTTTCAAGCATCTGATCGACCTCCGGGTCTCGCAACTCAACAACTGCCACTTCTGCCAGAACCTCCACCGCGACTGGGGCCTGCGCGACGGCGTGACGGAAGAGCAGTTGCGGGCGGTGGCCGAATGGTCCGCCTCGCCCCTGTTCAACGCCGGGGAAAAGGCCGCCTTCGCCTGGGCCGAGGCCCTGACCCGGCAACAGGAGGACAAGGTGCCCGAACTGCTGGCCGAACTGCGCCGCCACCATGCCGAGACCTATATCGCCGAGCTGACCATGATCATCGCGGTGATCAACGCCTGGAACCGGGTGGGCATCTCGGCCTACGCGGTGGGACCGGCGGCCCATGGCTGAGGGCCAAAGCCCCGCCTTGCTGCACTTCCTGGCCCAGCGGCCGCGTCTGCGGCTGCTGGCCTACCGCCTGCTGGGCAGCAATGCCGACGCCGACGACGTGGTGCAGGATGCCTGGCTGAAATGGTGCCGGGTGGCGGAAGGGGTGGACGAGCCCGCCGCCTTCCTGACCACCCAGGTCACCCGGCTGGCGCTCGACCGCCTGCGCAAGGACAAGCGGCAGGCCCGCCTCGGCGCCCAATGGCTGCCCGACCCCTGGGTCGAGGCGGTGGAGCCGGGCGAGGCCGATCTGTCCACCGGGCTGTTGCTGCTGCTCGAGCGCCTGACCCCCGACCAGCGGGCGGTCTATGTCCTGCGCGAGGCCATGGATCTGGACTTCGCCGACATCGCCGACATCCTGGGCAAGAGCGTCGCCACCTGCCGCCAGATCATGAGCCGGGCCCGCGCCGCGCTCAAAGGCATGCCGCGCTACGATTGGGATGCGGCCCAGACCGCCACCCTGGCCCGCCGCTTCGCCACCGCCTGCGACCAGCGCGACTATGCCGCCCTGGTGGCCCTGCTGGGCACCGAATCCCGGCTGATCAGCGACGGCGGCGGCAAGGTCAAATCGGCCCGCAACCCCATCCTGGGCCCGGACCGCATCGCCCGCTTCCTGCTCGGCGTGCGCCGCAAGTTCCAGCCCGCCGACTTCGCCTTCCGCATCGCCGAAATCAACGGCCTGCCCGCCCTGATCGGCGAGGCCCAGGAGCAAATCCGCTGGGTGATCACCCTCGGCTGCTCCCAGGGCCGCATCGGCGGGGTCTACCTGCTGGCCGACCCCGACCGGCTGCCCTATTCCACCATCTCGGCGTCGGAATAGCCCTGGGCGTAGAGCAGGGTGACCAGATCGCCGTGGTCGACGCGCACCCGGGCCTCGGCGGCCACCACCGGCTTGGCGTGGAAGGCGACGCCCAGCCCGGCGGCGCGCAGCATGTCCAGGTCGTTGGCGCCGTCGCCCACCGACACCGCCAGATAGGGATCGATCCCCAGCTCCGCCGAGACGGCGTTGAGCGTCGCCAGCTTGGCCTCGCGGCCGATGATGGTGTCACCCACCTGACCGGTCAGTCGATCATTCTCGACGATCAGTTCGTTGGCGATGTCGCGGTGAAAGCCGCAGGCGTCGCGGACCTTGGAGGTAAAGAACTTGAAGCCGCCCGACACCAGCACGGCATAGGCGCCGTGCCTGGTCATGGTACGCACCAGCTTGTGGGCGCCGGGAGTGAACTCGATGCGCTCCCAGGTCTTCTGCAGGCACTCGGCCGGCAGGTCCTTGAGCAAGCCGACCCGTTCGCGCAGCGCGGCCTCGAAACCGATCTCGCCGTTCATGGCCCGCGCGGTGATGCGGGCGATGTGGTCCTTGAGCCCGGCGAAGTCGGCCAGCTCGTCCAGGGTCTCGCCGGTGACCATGGTGGAATCCATGTCGGCGACCAGCAGCTTCTTGCGGCGCCCCTCGGCCTTCTGGGCGACCACGTCCACATTCCAGCCTTCCAGGATGCGCGCCGCCACCTGATCGGCCTCGCGCGGGTCAAGCTCGGAAAAATCCAGATCGCAGGCATGCTCGGGCGCCAGCCAGCGGGCATGGCCCACTTCGGCGCCCAGCGCCCGCAGCGCACCGCGCACCTCGAACACCAGCGAGGAATCAAGCCCCTCTCCGCCATGTCCGGCGATCAGGGTCAGAACATTGATCATGGCGGGTCCTTGCGGGAAAGGGAAAAACGGTCCCGTTTACTGCACCGCAGCGCGGATTGGCAAGCAGGAAGCCCTTGGCGGATGCCCGGCGGAGGGATAAACCGGAAGAAGGAAGACGTTCAAGGGAGGCCCCAAGTGTCCGTTCCGCTGCTCCGTCCGTTCCCCGGTCTGCGCCCCACGCCCGCCTCGGCGCCCCAGGTGGCGGCGCCGCCCTACGATGTGCTGTCGTCCGACGAGGCCCGCGAGATGGCGGCGGGCAAGCCCCACTCCTTCCTGCACGTCTCCAAGCCGGAGATCGACCTGCCCCCCGGCACCGATGCCTACTCCCCTTCCGTCTACGCCAAGGCGGCGGAAAACCTGAAGGCCATGGTGACGGCCGGCGTGCTGGTCCGGGATGCCAGGCCCTGCTTCTACGTCTATCGCCTGAAGATGGGCGAACACGTGCAGACCGGTATCGTCGGCGGCGGCTCGGTGGCGGCCTATGACGCCAACCGCATCCGCAAGCACGAATTCACCCGCCCCGACAAGGAGGACGACCGCGTCCGCCAGATCGACGCCTGCGACGCCCAGACCGGACCGGTGCTGCTGGCCCACCGCGACACGCCGGAGATCGCCGCCGCCATCCAGGCCGTCACCGCCGGCGCGCCGGCCTATTGCGTCACCGCCGCCGACGGGATCGAGCACACATTGTGGGTGATGGACGACGAGTCCCGGATCAAGGCGGTCACCAAATCGTTCGATTCCATGAAGGCGGTCTACATCGCCGACGGCCATCACCGCTCGGCCGCCGCGTCCCGCGTCGCCATGGTGCGGCGGGAGAGAAAGTGCTGCGCCAGCGGCGAGGAGGCCTATGAGAGCTTCCTGGTGGTGACCTTCCCCATCAACGAGATGAAGATCTTCGACTATAACCGGGTGGTCGCCGACCTGAACGGCCTGTCGCCCGAGGCTTTCCTCGGGGCGCTGGAGGCCGAGTTCACGCTGGAGCCGGTACCGGAGCAGGCCCGTCCCGCCCATGCCCGCCAGTTCGGCCTGTATCTCAAGGGCCGGTGGTACCGGCTGGGCCTGAAGAACCCGCCGCCCGCCGATCCGGTGGCGCGCCTCGACGTCAGTCTCCTGTCCGATCGCCTGCTGGGACCGGTGCTGGGCATCACCGATCTGCGCAAGGACAAGCGCATCGACTTCGTCGGCGGCAAGCGCGGCCTGGGCGAGTTGGAGCGCCGGGTGGATTCGGGCGAGATGGCGGCCGCCTTCGCCCTGTTCCCGACCCAGATGGAGGATCTGGTGGCGGTGGCCGATTCCAATCAGGTGATGCCGCCCAAATCCACCTGGTTCGAGCCCAAGCTGGCCGACGGGCTGGTCAGCTATCCCCTGGACTGGCGGTAGCGCATTCGCGGGGAATGACCTTATATAGGGGGACCGTTTCTTCTGCTCAGCGGGCTCCCATGACCACGTTCCTCAAGTGCCTTGCCGCCGCCCTTTCCCTGGTGCTCCTTGTTCCCGCCGTCCAGGCCCAGACCCAGGTGGTTCCCACCTCGCGCGAGCAGGTGAAGCTCACCTTCGCGCCGGTGTCCCGTCAGGTGGCGCCCGCCGTGGTCAACATCTACACCAAGCGGGTGGTGCGCGCCGCCGCCTCGCCGCTGTTCGCCGACCCGTTCTTCCGCCGCTTCTTCGGCGACGTGCCGGGCATGAGCCAGGACCGGGTGCAGCGCTCGCTGGGCTCGGGCGTGCTGATCGCCGCCGACGGCACGGTGGTGACCAACCACCACGTGATCAAGGACGCCGACGAGGTCACCGTGGTGCTGTCCGACCGCCGCGAGTTCGAGGCCCGCATCGTCGGCTCCGACGAACGCACCGATCTGGCGGTCCTCAAGATCGAGGGCGGCCGGGAGACCTTTCCCACCCTGATCCTGGGCGATTCCGACGCCATCGAGGTGGGTGACGTGGTGCTGGCCGTGGGCAATCCGTTCGGCGTCGGCCAGACGGTGACCCAGGGCATCGTCTCGGCCCTGGCGCGCACCAATGTGGGCGTGTCCGACGTGCAGAGCTTCATCCAGACCGACGCCGCCATCAATCCCGGCAATTCCGGCGGCGCCCTGGTGGATTTACAGGGCCGGCTGATCGGCATCAACAGCGCCATCTATTCCAAGGACGGCGGCTCCAACGGCATCGGCTTCGCCATTCCCACCGCCCTGGTCAAGCAAGTGGTCGCCTCAATCACCAAGGGCGGCAAGGTGGTGCGACCCTGGCTGGGTGCCAGCGGCCAGGCGGTGACCGCCGACCTGGCCCAGGCGCTGAAGCTGCCCCGGCCCATCGGCGTGCTGGTCAACCACATCCACGGCGAATCCCCCGCCGCCCGCGGCGGGCTGGTCGACGGCGACGTCATCGTGGCGGTGGAGGGCCGCGAGGTGGACGACCCGGAAGGCCTGCGCTTCCGCCTCGCCACCCTGCCCATCGGCGGCGACGCCCGCCTGACCGTGCTGCGCAACGGGGCGGAGAAGACCGTCACCGTCCGGCTGGTGGCACCGCCCGAGACGCCGCCGCGCGACAAGACCGAGATTGCCGGCCGCAATCCCTTCAACGGCGCCACCCTGGTCAATCTCAACCCGGCCCTGGCCGAGGATCTGGGCATGAATTCCAGCCTGACCGGCGTGATGGTCTTCGCCATCAAGCGCGGCTCGGTGGCCAACCGCCTGGGGGTGCAGCCCGGCGACATGCTGCTCAAGGTCAATGACCGCCCGGTGACCAGCGTCGCCGAGGCCCGCAAGCTGCTGGAGGTCGAATCGCCCCGCTGGGCCATCACCATCAAGCGCAACGGCGAAGTGATGAGTCTGGTCCTCGGCGGATGACCGGCCTGTTCGACAACCCGGCGGCCCCGACTTCCGGCGATCGGCCCCTGGCGGAACAGCTGCGCCCGAAGACCCTGGAAGAGGTGGTGGGACAAAGCCATCTGCTGGCCGCCACGGCGCCGCTGGGCCGCATGCTGGCGGCGGGGCGGCTGGCCTCGGTGATCCTGTGGGGACCGCCCGGCTGCGGCAAGACCACCATCGCCCGGCTGCTGGCCGAGCGGGTGGGCCTCTACTTCGAACCGCTGTCCGCCGTGTTCTCCGGCGTCGCCGATCTGCGCAAGGTGTTCGACGCCGCCGAAAAGCGTAAGCAGACCGGTCGGTCGACTTTGCTGTTCGTGGACGAAATCCACCGCTTCAACCGGGCGCAGCAGGACGGTTTCCTGCCCTATGTGGAGAACGGCACGGTGGTGCTGGTGGGCGCCACCACGGAAAATCCGTCCTTCGAACTGAACGGGGCGCTGCTGTCGCGCTGTCAGGTGCTGGTGCTGCACCGCCTGGACGACGGTGCCCTGGACCTGCTGCTGGCCCGCGCCGAGGAGGTGCTGGGCCACCCCCTGCCGCTCGACGCCGACGCCCGCGCCGCCATGCGCGCCATGGCCGACGGCGACGGCCGCTATCTGCTCAATCTGGCCGAGGATCTGGCCGCCCTGCCGCCCGAACCGATGCTGGATTCCGCCGGGCTGGCGCAGGCGGTGCAGCGCCGGGCGCCGGCCTACGACAAGGATCGCGAAGGCCATTACAACCTGATCAGCGCGCTGCATAAGAGTCTGCGCGGCTCGGACACCGACGCGGCGCTGTACTGGATGGCCCGTATGCTGGAAGGGGGCGAGGACCCGCTGTTCATCGCGCGGCGCCTGACCCGTTTCGCGGTGGAGGATATCGGGCTGGCCGACCCCGGCGCCGTCACCCAGGCCATCGCCGCCTGGGACGTCTTCGAGCGCCTGGGCTCGCCCGAGGGTGAGCTGGCCCTGGCCCAACTGGTGATCTATCTGGGCACGGCGCCCAAGTCCAACGCCGCCTACATGGCCTATAAGGCGGCACGCAAGGCGGCCAAGGGCACCGGCTCACTGGCGCCGCCCATGCACATCCTCAACGCGCCCACCCGGATGATGAAGGACCTGGGCTATTCCAAGGGCTACCAGTACGACCACGACGACCCGGACGGGTTCTCGGGCCAGAACTACTTCCCCGACGGCATGGAGCGCGCTCGCTTCTACCGCCCGGTGGAACGCGGCTTCGAACGGGAAATCAGGAAGCGCCTGGAATACTGGGACAAGCTGCGCGCAAAAAAAGGGGGCTGAAGCCCCCCTACCTCTATCGTCTATACGAAAAAGCTTTTTCAGCGGCTCAAGCGCCGCTCGGGCTTAAGAGTTCTTCGACTTTCCGATTCAGCTTAAATGCGAAAAACTCCAAGCCAGCCGCTCGTAAAGATCGTCCCAATTGGGATTGCCTGCCAGAATCAGCCTGACCTTCCACGCTCTGGGCCAGTGCTTGAGGTTCTTCTCACGCTGAATGGCTGTCCGGATATCCTCGTGGCGCTCGGCATACACCAGCCGTTTCAAGTCGTACCGCTTGGTGAAGCCGTCCGCGACGCCTTCCCGGTGTTCCCATGCCCGACGCACCAGATCGCTGGTCACGCCGACGTAAAGCGTGCCATTGGGCCGGTTTGGCATGATGTATATCCACCCGCCCTGCATGGAAAAATCATGCCGCCAGCCTCGGGAGACCGCAACCAGCAACGTGGACGGCCGGGTCAAGCCCGGCCATGACGTATAAAGAATCGGTCCTTAAGGCCCGATCAGCATTCCATCGGCTTGTCGCGGGTGCGCAGGAACTGGAAGAACTCGACGCCTTCGCGCAGGCGGCGCTTCATCATGTCCCAGTCCTGCAGCATCTCCCAGACGATCTCGCCGATCTTGCCGGGGCGGAAGTAGAAGGCCTTGTAGAAGTCGGCCACGCCCTTGAAGATTTCCTCGCTGGTGAGATCGGGATACGACAGCGCCGCAACCTGATAGCCACCGCCGCCCGTCTCCTTCATCAGGAGGTCCTTGTCCTTCTTGAACCAGCCGTTGGCGATGGCCTGCTCGTACAGTTCGGTGCCGGGATAGGGCGCCGCCATGGAGACCTGCAGGGTGCGCGGATTGACCTCCTTGGCGAAGGCCAGGGTCTGCTTGATGGTTTCCCGGGTCTCGCCCGGCAGGCCCAGGATGAAGGTGCCGTGCACCACGATGCCCAGTTCATGGCAATCCTGGGAGAAGCGCTTGATGATGTCGATGCGCAGGCCCTTGCGGATATTGTTGAGGATTTCCTGCACGCCGGATTCGTAGCCGACCACCAGGACGCGCAGGCCGTTGGCCTTGAGCACTTCCAGGGTCTTGCGCGGAATGTTGGCCTTGGCGTTGCACGACCACGGCACGCCCAGATGGCCGATGCCCCTGGCGATTTCCTCGACCCGCTCCAGGTCGTCGGTGAAGGTGTCGTCGTCGAAGAAGAATTCACGGACCTCGGGGAACATCTTGCGGGCCAGGGTCACCTCCTCGATGACGCTCTTGGCGCTGCGCGCGCGGTAGACGCGGCCGCCGATGGTCTGCGGCCACAGGCAGAAGCTGCACTTCGACTTGCAGCCGCGGCCGGTGTAGAAGGCCATGTAGGGATGACGGATATAGCCGATGAAGTAATCATCGGGATTGAGATCGCGGCGATAGACCGGGCCGACGAAGGGCAGCGCGTCCATGTCGTGGATCAGGGCGCGGTCCTTGGTGTGGACCGGCTTGCCGTCGGGACCGCGGAAGGTCAGGCCGTCGATCTCGGCGAAAGGCTTGCCCTCGGCCACCTCGACGATGGTGTAGTCGAATTCGTGGCGCGCCACGAAGTCGATGGCCTCGGAGGCCAGCAGCGATTCCTCGGGCACGGTGGCCACATGGGCACCGACCATGCCGATCATGATGGCGGGGTTGGCGGCCTTGAAGGCCTCGGCCACCTTGCACTCGGAGGCGTAGGTGGCGGCCCCGGCATAGATCACCAGCAGCTCGTAATCCTTGGCCAGCTTCAGGCAATCGTCCAGGGTCTTGCCCGAGGCGGGGGCATCCACCAGCTTGGACTCGGGCACCATGGCGGCGGGTTGGGCCAGCCAGGTGGGGTACCAGTTGGACTTGATCTCGCGCTTCGCCTGGAAACGGGCGCCGGCCCCGCCGTCATAACCGTCGAACGAGGGCGGATTGAGGAAAAGCGACTTCTTCATGTCTGACTGCCTTCAACCTGATCAAGTGTGCCGTCGGCACGGACGGCAAATTGCCGGCCACGCCATACCACAGTCCGTCCGCTACATGCGACAACATAGACGACGAACGACAGAATTTCCCTCACCGCCAGCAGGCCGAGGCCGCCCCGGGGAAGCCCCAGCGCCCGCTCCTCCACCCGGACCGCCCACAACCGGCAAAGCGCCGCCAGCGCCAGCGCCGCCAGCGACGGAAGCCATCCTCCGCCCGCCAGCACCGCCAGAACAGCCAGAGCCACTGGCTGGGTGATCACCGACGCCATGTAGGAAGCCCGGTCCACCGCCGCAATGGTCCGGCCCCAACGAATCTCGTGATCGAGCAAAGTTTTCAGATCGGGCTCGTGCACGGTGATGTCCACCGGACGGGCCGAAAGCGCTATTTCCAGCCCCTGGTCGCGGGCGATACGGCCCAGCACCCAATCGTCGGCCAGCACCTGCGACAGGGACTGCAAGCCGCCGCCCTTCTCCAGCACCTCGCGCCGCACCGCCATGGTGGCGCCGAAGCAGCCGTCCTTGCGGCCGATGGCGCGGGCCAGCACCGCGCCGGGCAGAAAGCCGTGGTTGATGCCCAGGGCGCCGAGCCGGCTCCACAGGCCGGGCACCGGCCGGCCCACGTAGAGGCAGGTCACCACGCCCACCTTGGGATCGGCGAAGGGTGCCGCCAGATCGTCCAGGTAGCGGGGGCCGACGCGGATGTCGCTGTCGGCGATGGCGATCAGGTCGTGACGGACCTTGGGCCACATATTGAGCAGATTGCCGACCTTGAGGTTGAGGCCGTGGCGGGTCCCATCGGCCACCGTGTCGATCGTTACGCCCGGCAGGTCGCGGGGCAGGCCATCCACCACCGTCAGGGCCGGATCGGCGGCATCGGCCACCCCGAACACCATCTGGAATTCGGGATAGTCCTGGCGCAGGCAGGATTCGAGGTTCTCCGCCATGCCGGGCTCGGCACCGCACAAGGGCTTCATCACCGAGATGGGCGGCCGGGCGGTGGCGGCGGGCTTGGGGGCCCGTTGGAAGCGGTGAACCAGCAGGGCCGAGGCCACCTGGAACAGGCACCCGGCCACGGCAAGCGCGACCAGAACCAGGGACACCCCCTGCCAGACGGTGATCATATCGCTACTTATCCAGGCCCGCCGCCTGCTTCTCGATGGTTTCGATCAGCCCGGCAATGCCCTTGGAACGGAAGATGGAGCCGAATTCCGAGCGCCGCACCGCCACCTGACTGACCGTGCCCTCGAACAGCACGTCGACGATGCGCCACTGCCCCTGGTCCTGACGCATCACATAGTCGATCTCGGTGGGATCGCCGCTTTTGGGCACCAGCCACGAGGGAACGATCACCGTCCCGCCGGTGGAGGGACGCTGGTCGCCCACATCGAAGCGCTCGCCGTTCCATTCGTTGAACTGGGCGGCGTAGGTGGCGACCGAAAAGTCGGAATACGCCTGGGCCAGCCTGGCCGCGTCTTCCGGCGTCAGCTTGGCGGCGGCGGTGCCCAGCGTGCTGCGGGTCATGGAAGCCATGTCGTAGGCGTCGGCCACCGCCGGGCGCATCTTCTCGGCGCGGCCCTTGAAGCCCAGCTTGGCGCCACCCTTCATGGATTCGAGCAGGCGGTCGCTGAAGGTGCGGATGACCGCTTCCGGTCCCACTCCCTGCGCCGAGGCGGGAAACGCCAGACCGGACCACAGCAATAGCGCCAGCACCGACGCGGCGAAAAGCGAACGCATGCCATCCTCTCCACAAACACCGGGGCGCCCCCGTTTGGAGCGCCCGCCGGTCCCCTGCCATACCATATTGTCCCAGGGGGGGCCATAGCCCACCCCTCGCCGTCGCCAGGGTTGAAGGGCCTCACTGGACAGGCCATCTGCAATTATGGAATTCTACGTATGAGCGTTGGGGTAAATGCGATGGGCCTTGCAAGCCTTTGGGCTGGCATCAGGGAACGGTTCAGGCGGACACCGGGGGAACGGACCGGCGCCGCCGCCCTCGCGGCCCGCGCCCACGCCCCCCAGCCGCAACGGCCGCAAACCGGCTTCCTCGACCCCGACAGTTTCGCCCAGGCCCTGCTCCAAGCCTCGGATGGCGCCAAGGACGAGGATCATCGCCTCCACGTCTTCTCCCTGTCCGATTTCCGCCAGGCGGTGGGGTCCAAGTGGACCAGGCTGAGCGGCCTGCTCGAAGTGGCCGGCGACGCCATCATCCGCCGCCACGTGGACCTGTCCAAGGACGTGATCACCCGCCTGGACGCCGAGATCGCCTGCCTGGCCATGCCGGCGGCGACCCGCCAGGAAAGCCGGACGCGGGTGGCCGCCATCGCCGCCGATCTCTCCACCTATCTGTTCGGCGACGCGCTGATCGACGGACGCCGCCCCCAGGTAGTGGCGGCCAACATGCCGGCGCGCGACGCGGTGACCGAGGAAGGAACCCTGGACCACGAGGCCATCCGCAAGGCCGTCGCCAAGGCGGGCGCCGCCCTGCCCGCCCAATCCGGCCTGTCGGCGCCCCACCGCGCCACCCTGGCCGCCATGCTGTCGCCCGACGACGCGGCCCGGCTGAATGCCAAGCCCGCCAAGGGCGCCGCCTTCGCCATCAGCGGCGGCGACAGGCCGTATCGCATCGACGAATCCCGCGTCCCCCAATGGATAACCGAGGAGCCTGCGAAGCGGCGGGCCAGCGACCAGCCGCTGCCAGCCTTCCGAATCGAGGGCGGTGGCGCGGGCGGCGCCGACGCGCCCCGCACTACCTTGTCCATGGAGGGCCTGGGCCTTCACGGCGCCGACGCGCCGCGCGCCACCTTGTCCATGGAGGGCCGGAGCCTCAACGGCGCCGACGCGCCGCGCGCCACCTTGTCCATGGAGGGCCGGGGCCTCAACGGCGCCGACGCGCCGCGTGACGTGCTGCGCATGGAAGGCCGCACCCTGTCGGGCGCCGACGCCCCGCGCGAGGTGATGACTGTGGCGGCACGCCAGGGCAAGGGTGCCGACTGGCTGGAAGAGCAACTGGAACTCCAGGCGGAGGCCGTGCTGGCCTCGGGCCATCATCTGTTGCCGGAATCCAGCCTGACCCTGGTGTGGACTCCCACCTGGGTGGCCACCAGGCGGGCGGTGGGCGCCTTCCATGCCAAGGTCATCCGCGTCGACAAGGAGGGAGCCCCACCCCTGGAGGGCGCCTATGCCTATGCCGGCGCCGCTCCCATCGAGTCGCTGACCATGGACCGCTTCGTCGCCACCCAGGCGGCCCACGAATTGAAGGATCTGTTCTACGGCCGGCACAAGGTCGGGCTGACCGTGCCGTTCCACTGGATGAGTCTGGCGCCGCGCTGGCGCGACTGCATCCGCATTCCGTTCGAAAGCTGCCCGGCCCAGGCGCTGCGCAAGCATCTGAAGATCGAGATATTCGGCCTGTCGCCCGCCATTCCCCCCCATGTGATCAACCGCCTGTTCCAGCCGCTGGAAAAGCTGGACTGCACCTTGATGGCCCGCCTGCCCCTGTCGGCGCCGGGCATGGTCAAGGCGCTGAAGGGGGTGAAGGCCATCGGCATCGATCTGGCCCAACTGACGCCGGAGGAGAAGGTGGGGGACGTGGAATTGCTGGAGCGCATGGAGCGCTTCCGCGACACAGCCCACAAGTCGGGCATGGCCTGCTATGTCTGGGGTATTCGCCGCCGCCCGCTGATCACCCAGGTGATCAAGGCCGGCTTCTCGCTGGTCAACGGACCGGGCGTCATGTGCGACCTGGCCCACCCAAGGCCGGCGGCCGAGGGGTGAGTGGCGGATGAGAAAATCCCATAACCGTCATGGCCGGGCTTGTCCCGGCCATCCACGCGGTCACGCCAGCAGGTCGTAGAGGTCAGCCCAAGATGGGTTCAAATCCAAAATAAGCCGCACTTTCCACGCTCGGGGCCAATGCTTCAAATTTTTCTCCCGCTGAATCGCGGTCCGAATATCCTCGTACCTCTCGACGTATACCAACCGCTTCAGGCCATATCGCTTGGTAAAACCGTCAACCACCCCCTCGCGATGCTCCCAGATTCGGCGAGGAAGATCGCTGGTCACGCCGACATAGAGCGTCCCATTTGGCCGGTTGGTCAAAATGTAAGTCCATCCACCATGCATCCCGACATTGTGCCCGTGCCTTACACCAGCGACAATCTTGACGTGAAATAGCCCCGGAGCCGTGCGCTATGGATGGCAAGACTCGCCGTATTCTAAGGACCATTGCCAAGTCGGCCGAATTGCCGCTCGACGAGGCACTTAGGCTTGCTCGCCCGTTCTATGGGAACCACTTGGACCAATATCCGCTGGCACTCCTGATTGAGGAGGGCTATGTCGGCATTTCGGTCACAACGCCACCACCTCCCGGAGCGGAGGAGATGCGTGAGCTATTTTTGGCGATCACACTGCACATGTGGTCTCAACCGCCAGATGGAAATGGAGAAATCCACTACCAAGGCATTGTATCTTCTGGGGGCATGAAATTCGCAGATGAGAAGGTATTTATCAAAGCGAAGGGAGGGCTTTACCTTGATGAAATGAGGCAGAAACGGTTAGACCGGCTCTACTCGTTTCTCGCTGGCCTATTGACCGGCACCGCCGTCGCAATCTTCTCGGCCTGGGGGCGCAGCCAATTGCACCTGCCTTGACCCAGGGGCGTGGATGCCCGGCACAAGGCCGGGCATGACGCTATAAAAGGGAAGCCCCCTATTCCATCACGATACGCGGGCCCTTGCGGCTGCTCTGCAGCACCTGGACCTTGTCCCAGATCTTGGCGGCGATATCCATGTAGGCCTTGGCGTGCGGAGAGTTGGGCTTGGACATCACGATGGGCTCGCCCGCGTCGGCGGTCTGGCGGATGCTGATATCCAGTGGAATTTCACCCAGGAAATCGGCCGACAGGCGGGCCGCTTCCATCTTGGCGCCGCCGTGGCCGAAGATGTGAGCCTCGTCGCCGCATTTCGGGCAGATGTAATAGCTCATGTTCTCGATGATGCCGAGCACCGGCACATCCACCTTGCGGAACATGTTGAGGCCCTTGGTGGCGTCCAGCAGGGCGATGTCCTGGGGCGTGGAAACGATCACCGCGCCGGTCAACGGCACGCGCTGGGTCATGGTCAGCTGGGTGTCGCCGGTGCCCGGCGGCATGTCGATGATCATCACGTCCAACTCGCCCCAATGGACGTCGCGCAGCAATTGCTCCAGCGCGCCCATCACCATGGGGCCGCGCCAGATGATCGGCGAGTCCTCGGGGACCAGGAAGCCCATGGACATGCACTTAACGCCGTAATTCTCCATGGGCATCATGGTCTGGCCGTCGGGGCTGACCGGCTCGCCGGTGATGCCCAGCATGCGCGGCATGGAAGGCCCGAAGATGTCGGCGTCGAACAATCCGACCTTGAGCCCCATGCGCGACAGCGCCATGGCGATGTTGGTCGCCGTGGTCGACTTGCCGACGCCGCCCTTGCCCGAGGCGATGGCGACGATGGCCTTGACCTGGGGCAGCAGCGGCTTTTCCGCCTGATGGCCGCCGCCATGGCCGTGGCCGTGTCCGCCCTTGGGGCCGCCCTGGGTATTGCGCTCGGCAGTCAGCACCGCCGACACCGACAGCACGCCCGGCAGATCGTGAACCGCCTTCTCGGCGGCCTTGCGCAGCGGCTCCAGGTGGGGGCCGCGGCTGGCATCGACCTCGATGGCGAAGGCCACGTGGCCGTTCTTCACCGTCAGGCCCGACACCATGCCGAGGCTGACGATGTCCGCCTTGCGGTCGGGATCGTTGATCCGGCTCAGCGCCGCGATGATCTGCTGTTCGGTGACCTCGGCCATGCTGTCCTCTTCGCTGTAAAGACACACTAAATTAGTTGGGTATGCGCCGTCAAAACGCACAAGCGTCTTCTCATATAGGTCGCCCGACGCCGTTTGCAAAGCCGATTCCGGGCCATTGCCAATATTGAAAACCGGTAATGTGAACGGCGTCGCGTTGCGCGAGGCGGAATCCTGCCCTATGTTCCGGGGGACGTGGGCGGATTGCGCCGGCGCGACCGAGACATCGACGAAGGGACGATTCATGGCTTGGAATCCTCGTGGCGGCGGCGGCCCGTGGGGCGGTGGTGGTGGCGGCGGCGGTGGCCCGTGGGGCAACGGCGGCGGTAACCGTCCGGGCGGCGGCGGTAACGGCGGCGGCTTCGGCGGCGGCGGACCCGACATCGAGGACTTCATTCGCAAGGGCCAGGAAAAGCTGCGGCGCGCCATGCCCGGCGGTCCCGGCGGCCTGAACGGCACCCGCGGCATCATCGCCGTGGCGGCGCTGGCGGTGGCGGTTTGGGCTTTTTCCGGCATCTATAAGGTCAGCCCCGACGAACAGGGCGTGGTCATGCGCTTCGGCAAATGGGTGGATACCACCGAGCCGGGGCTGCACTACCGCCTGCCCTATCCCATCGAGACGGTGCTGCTGCCCAAGGTGACCAAGGTCAACCAGTTGCTGCTGGGCTCGCGCATCGGCAGCGACCTGCGCGGCGGCGGACGGGCCACCGACGAGAGCCGTATGCTGACCGGCGACGAGAACATCGTCGAGGCCGAGGCGGCGGTGTTCTGGCGCATCAAGGACGCCGGCAAGTACCTGTTCGCCGTGCGCGATCCCGAACTGACCGTCAAGGTGGCGGCCGAAAGCGCGCTCCGCGAGGTAATCGGCCGCAATCCCATCCAGGCGGCGCTGTCGGACAAGCGCGAGCTGATCGCCATCCAGACCCAGGAAGAGCTGCAGCGCCTGCTCGACGCCTATGGCGCCGGCATTCATATCCAGCAGGTCCAGTTGCAGAAGGTCGATCCGCCCGCTGCGGTCATCGACGCCTTCAACGACGTGCAGCGCGCCCGCGCCGACCAGGAGCGCGCCCGCAACGAGGCCGAGGCCTATCGCAACGACATCATTCCCAGGGCGCGCGGCGAGGCCGAGCGCCTGACCCAGGAGGCCCAGGCCTACCGCGAGCAGGTGGTGGATCTGGCTCAGGGCGACGCCAAGCGCTTCCTGGCGCTCTACGGCTCTTACAAGCAGGCCGAGGACGTCACCGCGCGGCGTCTCTATATCGAAACCATGGAGGAAATCCTGAAGGGAGCCACCAAGGTGATCATCGATCCCTCGGCCAAGGGACTGGTGCCCTATCTGCCGCTGCCTGAACTGAAGAAGCAGGCGGGAGGCGCCAAATGAGCCGCTCCATGCTGATTTCCGCCATCGCCGCCGTGATCGCCCTGATCGTGGGGTCGTCGTCCCTGTTCATCGTCAATCAGGCCGAGCAGGCGCTGGTGCTGCGCTTCGGCGCCCACCGCGCCACCATCAAGGAGCCCGGCCTGCACGCCAAGATTCCCTTCATCGAGGACGTGGTCCGCTATGACCTGCGCCTCCTCGCCCTCGATCCGCCGGACGAGCAGATCATCCTGGGCGACCAGAAGCGCATCGTGGTCGACACCTTCACCCGCTACCGCATCGCCGACCCGCTGAAGTTCTATCAGGCGGTGCGCACCGAGGTACAGGCCCGCGCCCAGATGACCCAGATCGTCTCGTCGGCCATGCGCCGGGTAATGGGTCAGGTGATGCTGCCCTCCATCCTGTCGGATGAACGCGCCCGCATCATGGAGCAGATTCAGCAGGAGGTGGCCGAGCGGTCGCTCCGCGAACTGGGCATTCAGGTGGTGGATGTGCGGCTGCGCCGCGCCGACCTGCCGGAAGAGACCAGCCAGTCCATCTACGACCGCATGAAGTCCGAGCGCGAGCGCCAGGCCAAGGAGGCCCGCGCCCAGGGCTACGAGTGGAGTCAGCAGATCCGCGCCCGCGCCGACCGCGAACGTACCGTGCTGCTGGCCGAGGCCCAGCGCCAGGCCCAGATCGAGCGCGGCCAGGGCGACGCCGAAGCCAACCGCATCTTCGCCGAGGCCTTCGGCAAGGACCCGCAGTTCTTTACCCTGTACCGCTCGCTGCAGGCCTATCGGGCCGCGTTGGGCGACGGCAGCACCACCCTGGTGCTGTCGCCGGACAACGAGTTCCTGAAGGCGTTCGGCAACGGTCCGGGCCGCCGGGGTCAATGACCGACCTGATGACCGCCCTGGCGCTGGTCCTCGTCATCGAGGGCCTCGCCTGGGCGGCCTTCCCCGAGGCCATGAAGCGCATGATGGCCCGTGTCCTCGCCATGCCGCCCGACCTGCTGCGCGGCGTCGGGCTGTTCATGGCGATCCTCGGCCTGGGCGGCGTGTGGCTGATGCGTTCGGCCATTATCACGCCATAGTTGACGATCACCATGTCTGCCGCTTGCCAGCCGGTCTGGCGCAGATAATATCCATATCGTCCCCACCGCGATGGGGACGAAGTCCATCCGGAGGATCTTCTCCAGTGTTCATCGCACGACGTGACCAATCCCTTGCCGCCGCGCGCCGGCTGATCGGCGCCCTGGCGGTCATCGCCCTGCTGGTCCCCGGCATGGCCCGCGCCGGAACGCCCCCCAACAGCTTCGCCGATCTGGCGGAACGGCTGCTGCCCGCCGTGGTCAACATCTCGACCACCCAGACGCTGAAGACCCCCCAGGGCGTCCCCGAGATGCCGCAATTCCCGCCGGGCTCGCCGCTGGAGGAATTCTTCAAGGAATTCATGGAGCGCCAGAACGGCGGCGGCCGCCCCGACGCCCCGTCCCGCAAGGCCACCTCGCTGGGCTCGGGCTTTATCATCGACGCCGCCGGCTACATCGTCACCAACAATCACGTGATCGCCGACGCCGACGAGATCAGCGTCAAGCTGCACGACGACACGGTGTTCCAGGCCACCCTGGTGGGCCGCGACCCCAAGGTCGATCTGGCCCTGCTGAAGATCGAGCCCGGCAAGAAGCCCCTCGTCCCGGTGCCGTTCGGCAATTCGGACGAGGCCCGCGTCGGCGACTGGGTGCTGGCCATCGGCAATCCCTTCGGCTTCGGCGGCACCGTCACGGCGGGTATCGTCTCGGCCCGGGCCCGCGACATCAACGCCGGCCCCTACGACGACTTCCTGCAGACCGACGCCGCCATCAACCGCGGCAATTCCGGCGGCCCCATGTTCAACATGCGGGGCGAGGTGATCGGCATCAACTCGGCCATCATTTCGCCCTCGGGCGGCTCCATCGGCATCGGCTTCGCCGTGCCGGCCTCGCTGGCGGTGCCGGTGCTGGACGACCTTCGTAAGTTCGGCAAGGTGCGGCGCGGCTGGCTGGGCATCCGCATCCAGTCGCTGGATACCGACATGGCCGAGAATATCGGCCTGCCCGACCAGAAAGGCGCCCTGGTGGCCAAGGTCGACCCCGCCGGCCCCGGCCTGAAGGCCGGCCTCAAGGACGGCGACGTGGTGCTGAAGTTCGACGGCAAGGACATCACCGAGATGCGCCGCCTGCCCCGCTACGTGGCCTCCACTCCCATCGGCAAGAAGGTGGAACTGGTCATCTGGCGCGACGGCCGCCGCCAGACCGTCAACGCCACCGTGGGCGAGATGCCCGAGGACCCGGCCGAGCAGCAGGTCAAGGGCAAGCCCGAGACCCCCAAGGCCCAGGCGGGCAAGGACGGTGTGCTGACCATTCCCGGCGCCGGCCTGACCGTCTCGTCGCTGACCCCCCAGCTGCGCGAGCGCTTCGGCATCGAGGACGAGTCCAAGGGCATCGTCGTCACCGAGGTCAAACCCGACAGCCCGGCCGCCGATAAGGGCATGCGCCCCGGCGACCTGATCATCGAGGCCGACCACAAGCCGGTGCGCTCGCCGGCCGATCTCGGCAAGCTGATCGACGAAGGCCGCCGGGCGGGGACCAAGTCGCTGCTGCTCAGGGTCGAGAACCCCCAGCAACTGCGCTACATCGCCCTGCCGCTGGCTGAGGGCAAGAAGAAGTAGACCCGGCAGCAGGCCGAACGGACAAGGGGCGGGCCCACCAGGACCCGCCCCTTTTGTTTGCCCCTGCCTGCGCCTGGGGGCCGAGACAGCATCACAAGACACGGATGATGGTGTGGACGGCCCCTGCTCACCGGCATCGAAGTGCCCTAACGTGGTCGTTTCTGAGACGCCACAAAGAGGGGGCCGCCCATGAGCGAGATTATCAGGATTGCGATCGACCTGTCGAAGGGCGCGTTTGCGCTGCACGGGGTGAATGCGGATGAAGAAGCGGTTTTGTGCCGTCAGTTGAAGCGCGGCCAGGTTCTCGGCTTTTTCACCAAGCTGTCGCCGTGCCTGGTGGGGATGGAGGCGTGCGCCTCGGCCCATTACTGGGCGCGGGAGATCGGGGCGCTGGGCCACGAGGTGGTACTGGTCCCGCCGGCCTATGTGAAGCCGTACGTCAAGCGCGGCCGCAAGAACGACGCCAATGACGCCGCTGCCATTTGCGAAGCGATGGCGCGGCGCTCTGTCCCCCGGGTGCCGGTCAAGACGCCCGAGCAGCAGGCGGTGCTAATGCTTCATCGTGCCCGCAAGATGCTGGTGGGCCAGCGCACCGCATTGGCGAGCATGGTGCGCTGGCCCACCAGCATCTTGCGGGCACGATGAAGCATTAGCACCGCCTGCTGCTCGGGCGTCTTGACCGGCACCCGGGGGACAGAGCGCCGCGCCATCCGCGGCGCTCTGTCCCCCGGGTGC